>JBEKZL010000055.1:0-30509 GCA_049509915.1 Bryobacteraceae bacterium
ACGGTTTGCAGGCCCAGGTCCAGCATCACGGCGATATCCTTGCTCGTCTTGCCCTCGGCCACCAGCCGCAGCACCTGCAGTTCGCGCGGCGAAAGCGATTCCAGCGGCCCGCGGTCGTGCGTTTCCAGGTCGCCGCGTTGAATCCGCAGTAGCAGACGGTCCGAAACCGACGAACTCAGATAAGAGCCGCCCCGCGCCACCGTCCGCAAGGCGTCCAGCAACTCGGCGGAGGAAGCCGTTTTCAGCACGAACGCCCGCGCCCCGCCCCGAATCGCGCTCACCACAGAGTTTTCGTCGTCGTACATGGAGAGGATTACGATCTTCACGCCGGGACAGTGCCGCAGCAATTCAGTGGTGGCTTCGATCCCGTTCATTCCCGGCAGCCCGATATCCATCAGCACCATGTGCGGCTGGGCCTTGCGGCAAAGCTGCACCGCATCGGACCCGTTCTCGGCTTCGCCCACCACCCGAAACTCCGCCCCTCGCTCCAGGATCGTCTTGATTCCGTCGCGAACCAACTTGTGATCATCGACAAGGACAATGTCGAATGTCATTTCTTTCCCCCAGGGTCTTTGCTATAGAATGCGCTTATGCTCGTTCCCGTGGCTCGGCTGCTCTGTATCTCCAGTTCCAGCCCGGCTTCGGCGGCGTAATGTTCCATGCTCAGCAGCCCCAACCCGCGGCTGCCGTTCTGTAAATCGGAAGGGTCGAATCCCCGGCCATTGTCGCGCACCTCTAGGGTCGCCCCGTTACGTGTGGACTTTACCGCGATTTCGATCAAAGAGCAACCGGCATGCTGCACCGCGTTGTCCACGGCTTCCTCGGCGATATGGTACAGCGCCGATGCGATGTGCGGATCGATCCTCAACGACGGATCTACGTTGATTCGCAGCGTGCCGGGAATTCGATCCCGCAGCCGCGCCCCCATCCGGTCCAGGGCCGCGCGCAGGCCCGCCCGTTCCACCGCCGACGGATTCAGCGCGTAGCTGTAATCGCGCACTTCCGCCATTATCTGCTCCAGCAGCTTCTGCACCTCCCGCAGCCGCGCCAGGGGCTCGGTGCTGGAGTCGGGAACGTCCATCCGTATCAGGTCGATCTGCAGCCCTAGCGCCGTCAGGTTCTGCCCCACCGAGTCGTGCAGAAAACGCGCGATCGAGGTGCGCTCGAACTGCTGCTGGCGCAACGACCCCAGAACCGTGTTCCGCAACTCCTGTTCGGCCGTGGCCAGCGCCGTGACTTCGCGCCCGGTCGCTCCCGCATAGCAAATCTCGCCGCCCACCCGGACGGGAAAACAGAACACGTACCAGACCCTGTCGCCACGCCGTTCCCTCAGTTGCAGACACTCCCCGCCCAGAATCTTGACGAGGCGCTCGCGCCAGATCCCAGCGGACTCCGCATCGAGCGCTTCTCCTATCTCCCGCCCCGCCAGTTCCACCGCCGGTTTGCCGAATAACGGCATCGCGTCGCCATGCACAAATTGGAAGACGGCGCCCGAGTCCAGCGCCCAGTGGCACCCCTGCGACTGTTCGAGAAACTCTACCAGCAAATCATGGGAAACGAGCATGGGGCGATTTCTTCAGCTCAGCAGCCTGGCCGCCGGCTTGGCAAAGTAGGTTAGAATCATCGAGGCGCCGGCGCGGGCAATCCCCGTGAGGCTCTCCATCATGGCGCGATCGTGGTCGAGCCAGCCGTTCTGTGCCGCGGCCATGATCATCGAGTATTCGCCGCTTACCTGGTAGGCCGCGATGGGCACGTCCCAGCGCCGCCGCGCCTGCGCGATCAGATCGAGATACGGCATCGCCGGCTTCACCATGATAATGTCCGCCCCCTCCTCCAGGTCGAGTGCGATCTCGTGCATCGCCTCGCGGGCATTGGCCGGGTCCATTTGATAGCTGCGCCGGTCGCCGAACTGGGGCGTCGATTCGGCCGCCTCTCGAAATGGTCCGTAGAACACCGAGGCGAACTTGGCGGCGTAACTCATGATGGGAACGTTCGAGAAACCGTTGCCATCGAGGGCCCGGCGAATGGCCGCCACGCGGCCGTCCATCATGTCGGAAGGCGCCACCATGTCAGCGCCGGCGCGCGCGTGCGATACCGCCGTCTTCGCCAGCCAATCGAGAGTAACGTCGTTATCCACTGCGCCATCCCGATCCCCGGGCCGGATATAGCCGCAATGGCCGTGGCTCGTGTACTCGCAGTTGCACACGTCGGTCACCACCAGCAGCCCCGGCACTTCCCGGCGAATGGCCGCGGTCGCCCGCTGCACGATGCCGTCGTCGGCGTACGCACCCGATGCCTCGTCGTCCTTCGATTCCGGCAACCCGAACAGGATCGTGCCGCCGATCCCCAGCCGCTTCAACTCGGCGCATTCGGTTACGATTTCATCCACCGACAACTGGTAATTGCCCGGCATGGCGCCGATCTCGCGACGCACTCCCGCCCCCGGGCAGGCAAACAAGGGAAGTATGAACTGGGCCGGATCGAGGCGCGTCTCCCGCACCAGGCTGCGCAACCGCTCGCTGGCCCGCAATCGGCGGGGGCGGTGAATCGGAAAAGGCATCTCTAGAGGATTGTAGCGCGCGCCGCCAAAATCCCGCCCATCGGAGGCTGCTTAACCGATCCGGGGGAGTTAGTTCCCGGCAACCGCTCCCTGACCCTGTTTTCTTCCGTAGCGCCGGCGATCTTGGTCGCCGTTGTTCTTGGCCGCGGCCGCCAGTATTTGCCGCGGAAGGCCCCGCAAGTTGCGCTCCAGCCCAGAGCGGAGGTCCAGCCAGCATCAATCCTCCCGCCCTGCCCCGCGCCGTCTTTCGAGCTCGTCCACGATTCTCTGCCGAACCTTGGCTCCCAGAGCCGCGGCCTGCTTGACGTTCCAGCCGTCGACAGAAACCGCCTCCAGGATCTTTAGATGGATGTCCCGAGCCTTTCCAAAAACCCACGAGTTTCGCGCCAGTGCCGCGCCGGTGCCCTCTACCACCAGCGGCAGTATGGGGACTCGCTCCCGGATAGCCAACTGGAAAGGACCGTCGTTGAACGGCAGCACCCGCCCGTCGGGCGACCGCGTTCCTTCGGGGAAAAAAACCACCGAACACCGCTGGCGCAGGTATCGCGCGCACCGCATCATGGCTATGGCGCCCTTGCGCCGGTCGCTCCGCTCGATCGGTACGTCTCCCGCCATCCGCATCATCCACCCAGCCACCGGCAACCGGAACAACTCCGCCTTGGCGAGCCACTTCGTATCCAGCTTCAAATGCGCGATCACGGGGATATCGGCTACCGACTGATGATTGCTGACGACGACGTATACCTGGTTCGCGTTCACATTCTCCCCGCCGGAGACGCGGATTCGCCAGGGGCTGACTCGTGCAATCACTCGCCCCAGACGCCGAAACCAGCGTCCCGTTCGCAGCCGCGGCGGCTTAAAGTCAAAAAGCCTGACCGCACCCAGCAGCGGCGTCCAAAGCAAAATCAGAGTCGCACTCGCGGCCCAGATCCATGCGGATCGCAAAATGGAGGTCGTCTGACGGAGCCGGCCGAGCGGAGTCGTTACCTCTTCCATGTGCCCCGATCCACAGCGAGGGAGCGCCGAAACCATGAGGTACGGGCAAGTGGCATAGGATACAAGTAGCGGCTTCCCGGACGGCAAGCCATAGTCGATTATCTACTATATGAGTCTCGAGTTCTAGCGGACTGTCCGTATCCACCGCAAACCGGCCCCCGAGGCGCGGCTCGTCCCGCCTCCTCAGCGCCTTCCGCCCACCATCGCCGCCAGCCGCTCGACGATCTCCTGCAATGCCGCCGATTGGGTGTTCAGCGTTTGGGCCGCTGCCACACCCTCTTCGGCGTTGGCCGCCGCCTGCTGCGTCACTTGCTCCATCTGCGCGATCGCCCTGGCAACCTGCTCGGTCCCCGTCGTCTGCTCCTGGCTCCCCACGCTCACCTCCTCCACCAGCGATTTCACTCTTGCCGCTTCCTCGGTCACGCCCCGGATCGCTCCCGCGACCTCGTCCACTTTCGCCTGGCCGTCCTTGGACTTGGCGATCGACTCCTCGATCAGCGCCGCCGTATCCCGAGCCGCCTGCGCGCAGCGCTTCGCCAGGTTGCGCACCTCGTCGGCCACAACCGCAAAACCCAGTCCGGCCTCGCCCGCGCGCGCCGCCTCCACCGAGGCGTTCAGCGCCAGAATGTTGGTCTGGAAGGCGACCTCGTCGACCACCTTGGTGATCTTGGCGATCTTCCCGCTCTGCGCCTTGATCTCACCCATGGCCGCCACCATCTGTTCCAGCGACAGGCTGGTCTGGGCGCACTTCTGTTGCGACGCGCTAACCAGCTCGGCCGCGGCGCGAGAGCTCTCCGTGTTCCTGCGAGCCATCGAATTGATCTCTTCGGTCGATGCCGAGGTCTCCTCGATCGACGCCGCCTGCTCGGAGGATCCCTGCGCCAGCGACTGGCTCGCCGAAAAGATCTGAACGGCCGCGGACGACACCTGGCTGGCGCCTTTCGAAATCTCGCCGACGGCCGTCGCCAGCGTCCGGCTCACGCGCCGCACCTGATAGGCACCCAAAACCACTACGGCGAGCAGCACCGAGCTCATGCAGATACTGGCCAGCGTACTTTGTGAACGGAGCCGAGCCGAGCGCGTCTGCGCCTCCTTGAGTAACCTCCGCTGTTCGTCTTTCAAAACAGTGAGTGCTTGGTCCGACCGGGTCGCGAAAGCTCCCACTTGGGGTACCAGGCCGCTCAGTTTCTCGAAGTCGTGCGCCCGGCACACGCGCGTGTACTCGCGCGAAACCTGCCGGAATTCGCTTAGGCCGGACTCGAATTTGGCCAGATTCACCTTGCCTTCTTCGGTCGTCAGCAGCGGCCTGATCTGACCGATCTGCTCTCCTGCCCGCCGGAGCGCCGCATCCAACTGCCGTGCGCTTGCATCAAAGGCCATTTGGTTGTTGAGGCTCGCAAAAAGGTATATCCCCCGCAGTGCCGATACCATCTCCCAGGATCGGGCCCGCGCGGCATTCACCAGATCGAGCTTGACTGCCGTGCTTTCGGTGGCGAGATTCAACTCCCCGCCCAGCTTCCGCAGGTACCAGATACCGGTGCCCGCGACGAGTATTCCCGTTAGCGCCAGCGTTCCCACAATGCCGTATAACTTCGAAGATAGTTTCACTTCAAGACCGCTCTCGTACCGTTACACTTATCGCTGTTTGTCGGTTCCGGCCTCCTTTAAGTTGATGGTGAAATACGGGTAGTTGTAGTTCGGACTTTTGGTCGTCCGCTAAAGGTCGTCCTGCGCCTTTGCAGGGACTACAGCGGCCGCGAAAAAGGCCGCCAAGGTCAAGGATGATGCCATTGGTGTTCATTACTGCTCCAGAAACCGTGTCCTCTGACTTCATATCGGTTGAACCGGCTTGCGGCAGTAGGGCTAAAAGCCTCCCGTAAGGGCAATCGTGGGACCAGCGCCCGCAATCGTAAAGACATCCAAAACGCCATCTTCCTCATTCCAGGCAACCTTACCGCCATCCCCACCCTGCAACTGCGTCCTGCTCATCCTAACTGTGGGGTTGGGCCGGTTCGAACCGATCGTTCTTCCCAAGCCGCGACCGCCAGGGAGCAGCTGCCTGCTGATCCCCAAGCCCCGGCCGCTGAAAAGCCCCCGGTGATAATCGGCCTCCGTCGATATCCCGGCCCGCTACGTGTCTCCGGCGCGTGTAGTGCGCTGTTCGATGGCGTCCAGCAACTCGTCCCGGCGGGCGATTTCCAGGGCGATTTTGAGGTAGAACAACGGCAGGGGCGCCAGCAGATCTTCAAAGCCTTCGCACAGGTTCACGGCATCTTTCTCGGTCGTCACCAGTGCCCGCGCGCCTTCATCCCGAAGCCAGCGGCCCATCCGCTTCAGCTCGGCCGGACGGTACCGATGATGATCCGGAAACTGTACCCAGTCCACCAGGCGAATGCCCAGCGTCTTCAAGGTTTGGCGGAACGATTGCGGATTGCCCAGCCCGCAGAAACCTGCCGGGCGGTCGAAGGGTGTCGCGGCGGGATCGTATTCGCGCCCGTTGGCGGCTTCAACCCAGGCGTGCGGGCGGGTGACCGCGTGAAAAACCGGCGCCCGGCTGTTGCGTGCGCCCAGGGCTCGCTCCAGCGCCGGGACGCCGGCCGAAAGATCGGCGCGCGTGATCAGGAAAATATCCGCCCGCGCCAGCGCGTCCAGCGGCTCGCGCAGCCGGCCCAGCGGAAACACGGCGCCTCCGCCGAACGGATCGAGCGCATCCACCAGTACCAGGTTCACCGCCCGTTCCAGCCTGCGGTGCTGCAACCCGTCGTCGAGCAGGATCGTGTCGACCAATGGAAAGCGCGCCAGCAGAAGTTGGCCGGCACGAAACCGGTCGGCGCCGATGCCAACCGGAGCCAGGCCGGAACGGAGGAAGATCTGCGGCTCGTCGCCGGTTTCGGCCGAGCTGACTTGGGCGCCGGGTTCCATTACGGAAATCGGCTCGGGAGAAATCCGGCCGTATCCCCGCGTGAGGATGCCCGGAGCGTGCCCGCGCTCGATCAGCCCGGCAGCCAGGCTCAGCACGCAGGGAGTCTTGCCGGTGCCGCCCATGGTGAGGTTGCCGACCGAGATCACCGGCACCGGCAGGTTGCGAGCGGTGAGTCGCTGCCACTTTTGCCGCAGGCCGGAGGCGACCGTCCAGGCGCCCGCCAGCACACGCGCCAACGGATACCACGGCCATGCCGGCCGGTACACCGGTATACGCGTGGCATAAAGCTCACGCACCGCCGCCAGGGCGCGCGCGGTGGCGCCCCGGCGCGCTTCGGCGGCACTGAGCGCGCGTCGGCCAAGCTGGCGCCGCCGCTCCGGATCATCGAGCAGCGCCGATACGGTTTCGGCCAGTTCGTCCGGCCCGGCGATTTCGGCAACCGCTCCGGTCCGCCGGAATTGGTCGGCAATGGCCGTGAAATTTTCCATGTGCGGACCGACGATGACGGGTTTCGCGAACAGCGCCGGCTCCAGAATATTGTGCCCGCCGCGCCGCGCCAGCGTGCCGCCCATGAAGACCACATCAGCGGTGTCGAACAGCCCGCTCAACTCGCCGATGGTGTCGAGCAGGAGAACGCGAGGCGGAAGAGCGCGACCGGGGGGTCGCGCGCGGACTAGGGGGTCCGCCCCACCAAGCTGCGAACGGCGATCGTATGCAACCCCGGCGGCGGCGAGTTTGTCGGCGGCCAGGTCGAAGCGCTCCGGCTTGCGCGGCGCCCAGATCAGCACCAGGCCGGGATGGCGAAGGGCGAGCCGGAGCCAGCTTTCCACCACGCACTGGTCTTCATCCACGTCGCCGGCCTCGGCGCCCGGCATGGTGCTGGCCGCGATCCACACCGCCGCCGGTTGCCGGGCCGCCAGCCAACGCCTCACCGGAGAATCGGCGGGGGCCGCGCGGGCAGCGAAGTCGTACTTGAAATTGCCGGCCACTTCCACCCGCTCCGGCGGCGCGCCCAGCGCCAGATAACGCTCGCGCATCTCCGCGCTCTGCACCTGGATCCGGTCTGCGGACCAGACGGCGCCGAACCACCACGCCCAGCGGCGGTAGGGCGGAAAGGCGCGGTCGGAAATGCGGCCATTGACGATGGCGAGGCCGGCGCCGGTCCGTTGGCACTCGCGGAACAGGTTGGGCCAGATCTCGGTTTCCACCACCAGCACCACCGCTGGCCGCAACGTGCGCAGCACCCGGCGCACGGCGAAAACGTAATCCATGGGCGCAAAGAAAACCCCATCCGCCAGCCCGTCCAGCTTCGCGCGCGAGGTGGCGTGGCCCGCCAGCGTGCCGGAGGAAACGAAGATCGCGGTGCGGGGAAATGCCGCCCGAAGTCCCCTCATCAGTTCCATCGCGCCCAGCACTTCCCCCACCGAAACCGCATGCAACCAGATGGCGCCCTGGCCGGTCTGAGTAAATGAGGATGGCAGGAAGCCGAAGCGCTCGGGCAGGGAAGCCCAGTAGGCACGGTTCCTCAGGCCGCGCCACACCCAATACAATAGGACGAGGGGCATCGAAAACCCTTGGAGGACCCGGTAGAGGAGATAAATGCCTTTTGTTTTCAAACGTTTGGCTTTCTTTATGAGTATAGCCGCGGGGCTGGCCGCCGACAAGCAGACTCCCTTTAAGGCACCCGCCGCGGCCGAGTTTGCCCACCATCAGACCAATAACAAGGTAACCCTCGGCGCCGAACCTTACGTCGTCGGCGACAAAGTGAAGGACGCCTTCGGCAAGCTCGTGCCCTACGAACATGGCGTGCTGCCGGTTCTGGTGGCGA
This sequence comes from Bryobacteraceae bacterium, assembly GCA_049509915.1. Classification (GTDB taxonomy): domain Bacteria; phylum Acidobacteriota; class Terriglobia; order Bryobacterales; family Bryobacteraceae; genus JBEKYD01. Next base: position 8,308 of record JBEKZL010000055.1, read on the forward strand.
TTCAAAACGATAGCGGACGAACCGTCAAGCTCGATGGCATCGAGGTGTGGTACGTTGGCCCACACGGCGACCGCACCGAAGCTACCCCGGCCAAAGACGTGCGCTATACGGTTCCGCCGCACCGGCCGAGCATGATCCCCGGTCCCATGGGGCTGCCGGCCAAAGGCAAGAAGAATCCGTTCGACGAATGGGAAATCGAAGGACGCGCCTTTGCCGCGCAGGCGCTTCCCGCCGGCAATCAGGCCTACGGGTTTTTTTATTTCCGAACCGGCATCCAGAAGGGCGCAACCATTTATGTGAGCGGCGTGGTGGATGCGCCCAGCGGAGAGGAACTGATGTTCTTCGAGGTTCCGCTGGAATAGCGGCGGGCCGGCAGTTTTGACAGTCTAAATGCGAGCTGAGCGGGTGATCGTTGTACCATAAGGCATCCGCGTGTGGAAGGATACATTGTTGGTGAAACGTGTCTTGATTTGGGGATGGCTGGCCCTGGCGGCGCCGTTTGTGCGCCTGGGCATGGCGCAGGTGACCGGCGGAACGGCAGCCACTTTTGGCAACGTGATTGCGCTGACCGGCGGCACGCCATCGGACATCGTGCTGGACGAGTCGCGCCACTACCTGTATCTGGTTAATAACAATACCAACGCGGTTTATGTGCTCGACTACACTACCAATCAAGTGGTGAATACGATTGGCGTGGGCACCACGCCGCTGGCGGCGGCAATGTCGATGGACAACGCCTGGTTGTACGTGACTTGCAGCGGCAATTCCACCCTGAACGTCATCAACCTGAACCAGATGAGCGTGACCCAGACGGTTTCGCTCGCGTCGGCGCCGCAGGGCGTGGAGGTGGGCAGCGACGGGCGGGTGGTGATTAGCGCGGCGGGCACCGGAGTGGTTTCGGGCGTGCCGCAGGGGACCCTGCTGCTGTACGATCCATCGAACCAGAGCGTCGGCTCGGTGATCGTGCCGGCGCTGCCCTCCACCCCCGCCACCCTGCCCACGCCTACTCTGCCCACCAAGCCTCAGACTACTTTCAGCAGTAAACTGTTGCGGACGCCTAAGGGCGACTACATCGTGGGCGGCATCACTCCCACCAGTTCCACCACATACTTCTTCGTGTACGAAGTGGCTTCAGGGGCGGTGCTGCGCAACCGCACCATCGCGGGCGCTTCCACGGTATTGGCGATGGCGCCGGACGGATCGAAATTCATGGCCGGGTTCACCATGTTCGACATCGGCACGCTCGCCATCCTGGCCCAGCAGAACAACGCCAACGCGCCATTCGCCTTTACTTCCGCCGTCAACACCCTGCAGAACGTGGGCGGAAGCGTGTTTTCGCCCGACGGCACCACCCTTTACAGCGTTTTCAACACGGCTGCTTCCACCACGCCGACGCCGCCGGCCAGCGCTTCGACGCTGCTGGTGAACAATCCCTCCAACCTGGCCATCGGCCTGGGAGTCAACCTGCCCGAAAGCATCGTGGCCAAGATGGTGATTACTGCCGATGGCACCCAGGCATGGGGCCTCTCCGATTCCGGCCTGATCCACTTGCCGCTGGCCAACCTGTACACGTATCCGCTGCTGATGCCTGCCTCGACCGACGTATTTCTGGCCATGGACGATTGCAACCGCGGCCTGGCCAGCGGCACGCTTCAGGTGGCCAACGCCGGCGGCGGCAAACTGACCTATACGGTTTCGCCTCCCACCACGGCGGCGGTGGATTATGCCCTTTCGAGCGGAGTGGCGCCCAGCAAAGTGACGTTTTCGATGGACCCTGGCCGCACCGGGCTAACCCGCTACGGCGGCACCAATCTCTGGACCGGAACCGCCACCACTTACGGCACCCAAAGCGGCACGGCACTCAACGTGACCTTCACTTCCTCGGACGCCATCAACGTTCCCAACATCGTGCGGGTGTACATGAACTACCGGCTGAGCGACCAGCGCGGCGTCATTTATCCGATTCCGACCACGCCCAACAGCAGCTCGGGCGGCACCACCAACGCCAACGGCAACGAGGGGCTGCAGGATATCGTTTACGACGCGGTTCACAACCGGGTCTACATTTCCAATTCCGGCTACAACCGGATTGAGGTTTTCGATATCGGCCAGCAGGCTTTTCTCACTCCGATCCCGGTGGGCCAGTTGCCGCACCAGATGGCGCTCGCGACCGATTCGAGCACGCTCTACGTCGTCAATACCGGCTCGGAATTGATCAGCATCGTGGATTTGAATCAGCTTCAGGTAACCGGCAACGTGACGTTTCCGCCCATTCCGCGCAACGGCACCAGTTCGGTCGTCTACCCGCGCACGCTGGCGATGGGATTGTTCGGGCTGGAATTCGTGATGTCGGACGGCTCGCAGTGGGAAGTGGTGAATGGCACGGCGGTGCCGCGGCCGGCTAACACGGTGACGCCTGTGGCGTTGGCCAACACAGGCGACAGCATGGGTCCGGGTTACAACATGCTCGCCACGCCGGATAACTCTTACATACTAACTATGTCGGGCAACGGTTACGCCTATCTGTATAACTCGACCACCGACACTTATCAGACCGGCCGGCTGTTGTTTTCGACGATTCAGGGTTACTATGGCGTGTTAGGCGGGTCGCCCGGAGGCACTTACTTTCTGGCTAACGGGCTGGTGTTGAATCCTTCGCTGACCACGCTCTACGGCACGGCCACGCCGTCCGCCACTACCACCAACGGGCTACCGGGCCGTAACGTTGCGGCGGTGGCTCCGATCGACGATACTTATTTCCTGCGCCTGACCACGCCGGTGCGCACGGCCATCACGTCCACCACCACCGACGATTCCCGCACCATTCTCGAGAAAGTGAACGTGCTCACCGGCAACGATACGCTGGTGGGCGCGACCGCCGAAAATCCGATTGCCGAGGTCTTCGGCACCACCCGCTTCAATACCACGGCGCGGCAGGTGGTGGTGGATGCGACCGGCTCGACGGCTTACGCCATCACGCTCTCCGGCATGAGCGTGATTCCGCTGGCGGCGGCGACAACTTCCACCGTACCGGCCATTACCAGCGTGGTGAATGCCAGCAGCGGATCGAGCGGCCTGCTGCCGGGGTCGTTCATTACCATCAACGGCTCCAATCTGGCTGCCGCCGCGACGGCTTCCACCATTCCGCCGCCGACCGTACTGGGTGGGTCGTGCGTCACCATGGGCGAAACGGCAATCCCGCTGATTTCTACTTCCGCGGGCCAGATTCAAGCCCAGATTCCTACCAATCTGCCGACCGGAACTCAGGTGGTGGAAGTGCGGTCCCTGGGCATGGCGCAGGACAGCGCGCCGGTTACGGTGATGGTGAAAGGGGCCGTGGGCCCGACCACGACTTCGCCAGTAAACGAACGCACCGGGGAACCGATTCGCGGCGGCGGCCGCGCGGGAATCGGCAGGCGGTAAAGCGGCCCGATCCCCATTTGACAGGCGGCAAGCGGCGACTTATCCTGAAGCAGATCTGCAAATCTGTTATCCCCGGCGGCGAACGATCGGCCGCCGGAATGCGAGGTAAATGGTGATAAAGACTGCCCTGTTCGCGGCCTTTGGGGCCTTTCTACTGTCGGGACCCGTCGCGGCATTCGACGATCTGGATACCACTCTCCAGAGCCTCAAGGACGCACAATCGAAGAACGATGTCTCCGCCGTCAAGAAATTGGCTCCGCAGGTTTACGCCATCGCCGCAAAGACGATTTCGGAACCGGAGCCTCAGGCTGCCGACGCAAAGGCGGACTGGGCCAAACGGGTAGCGGCTGTCCGCCAGGAAACCGAGGACGCGGCGTACGCGGTGTATGCGGTGGCGGCGCAAGCGAAGCCGGCCGAGACGGTGGAGTTGATGGCGATGCTGGAATCGCTCAATCCCAAGAGCCAGTATTTGGAGCAAGGCTACGAGAACTATTTCTATGCGCTGCGGCAACTGAAACAGGAGGCCAAGATCGTGCCGCTGGCCGAGAAAGGGCTGGTGAATTTTCCCGCCAGCCCCGATCTGTTGGGGGAACTGGCCAGCGCGGCCATGGCCAAGAACCAGCCGGACCGCGCGCTGGGATTCGCCAGGCGCGAGATCGCCGCTTTCCAGCAGAACAAGCCGGATTGGCTGAGCGACGAGGACTGGGACCGCCGCAAGACGGCTCTGTTGGGAGGGGGTTATTATATTGCCGGGGTATTGACAGCACAGAAAGGCGTCTATCAGGAATCGGACACCGACCTGCGCGCGGCGCTGCCGCTGATTAAGGGCAGCGCGGCGATGATGGGTCCGGCATTGTTCTATCTGGGGCTTGACAACTATCGCCTTGGCAAGACGGCCAACAACAAGAAGCAGATGCTGGAGGGCGTCAGCTTCAGCCAGCAGGCGGCTCAGGTGCCGGGCGCCCTGCAACAGCAGGCCTCTCACAACTACTCAATGTTTAAGGACGAAGCGGATCACATGCGGTAGAGCGGGCCGCTGGAGCGGCTAACCAAAGCCAATGTAGATGGGCACTGCCGGCAGCGGAGATAATCGCCAATAGGGAACCGGCCCGCACATCCCCATGTTCGCGAACTTTCGCAGGGAAATCCCCGCTCCATCGTTCGGCGTATTCCTCTCTCTGCAAGTCCTGGACGTGTTGACCACGCTGATCGGCTTGCGTCTGGGCGCCTCGGAAAGCAGCCTGTTCATCTCCCGCCTCATGCGCCTGGGAGTCGTGGAGGCGCTGGCGATCTCGAAGCTGTTCGCCATCATCCTGGCCTCCGCGGCAGTGGGATACAAGCGGGGCCGAGTGGTGGTGGTGCTGAATTACTGGTTTGGGGCGGTGGTGGGTTGGAACCTCTGCGCCATCCTCTACACTGGCATAGCCACCGGCTTTCATCCCTGATTGCGAACGGCAGCTATGGCCTGTCGGTGCGATGACGGCGCAGGGCGAGACTGCCTAACATTGCCAGCAGGAATCCGGCTGGCAGCCCGAGCGCCGGTTCGGGTACGGGGTATTCGGGCGGAGGCAGTATCGGACTAATCGGCTTTACGGGTGTTCCGGGTGCGGACGGCGAGCCCGGCGAGCCCGGTGTTCCTGGCGAGCCTGGTGTTCCCGGCGTTCCCGGCGAGCCTGGCATTCCGGGCGCTTCGGGCGTTTCGGGGACCGTTGGTATTCCCGGATAGACCGGTGTGCTGGGTGGAAGCGCGGTGGGCGGCGTTGGTCCGGCCGGTGGTGACAGTTGCGTCGGGTAGGACGGCACCGGGACCGTCGGCGGTGTCAAAGTGGAAACGATGATCGGCGGCGACCCCGGAGTGAGCGGGATGAGAGGGTGTACGGCCGGCGGCGGCGTAAGGGGCGGGGAGCCCGGAACCACGGGCACGCCGGTGGTGCTGCCGAAAGGAGGCAGGCCGCCGGGGACCGCCACCGGTGAGATCTGTCCCGGCGGCAGCGGCAGCGGCGCAAGGGCAATCGGGCCGCCGGAATTAACCTGTTGCAAGGTGGAAAACAGGGGCGAGGGGATCGCCTCCGGTCCCGGCCCCAGCGTCATCGGTGTTCCGCCGCTAGTGGCCGACGCCGCATCCACCAAGGGCATTTCGGGGCGGTTCAACTCCTGGGGAGTGGGCTCGCCAGCGGCCGTGGGCGCGAGCGGCTGCGGGGACAGCCGGTTGCCACAGCGCGCCCGCGCGCAGTTGACACCGTCGGTCAGCAACGCTTCCCCGCGGACCAGGCGCACCGGGTGGCTGGTCCAATATACCTTGTCTCCCTTCCGGTACGACATATATACAGCCTGGCCGGGCGCCGCGACTAACTTCACGTCCACCAGGCCGAAGCCTTCATAATGGCGCGCTGCTACCGGGTTCCTAGCCAGCGCCCGCAGCAGTTCGTAGTTGGAATAGGCGCCGCCGGGAATCACGGAATAAGGATAGACATTGCGGCGCTCGACAGCCGGTAACACGAAGCTGGAGGACCGGGCGGGCGAAAATTCGGCGTGCCTCCCGGCCAACGGCGGCCGATGAGACCACAGCAAACCGAGCACAGCCAGCAGCACCAACGAAGCCGCTGCCACGGCGGCGGTTCCTAATCGAGGCTTACCGTCCCGCTCCGGTCCCGGACGAAGCCTCCCGTGCTTTCTCCTGGCTCTTCCCACTTCCCGTCTCATCCGTAGTATGGCGCGAAATGCGGAACGTCCAAAAGACCCAGAAGTAACAACCTGAATGGTAGGGGTTTTCTTAGTCTTAGTACTCGAATCTAATCGCCAGCATCCGCTCGGCCAGTACGCCGATCGCGGCACTATCCCTCAATTTTTCGGCGCTAGGGCTTTTTCGATGTTGGCGATGTTCTGGCGGGCGATACCGGCCTCTTCCAGATCGGGATTCAGGGTGACCACCTGCTGGAAATGGCGCAGTGCCGGGCTGAGCTCGGCCACGCTGTTATTGGCCACGGCCACGTGCAGGTACGCCAGGCCGAGGGCGTAGTGGGCGTAAGGATCCTGGGGGTCGTAGGACAGGGACTTCTGGCAAAAGCCGATGGCCAGGTCGTAATTGCTCAGCGAGCGGTTGGCGTCGCAGATGCCAAAATAGGCGAGGCTGCGCAGGTCCTTCCAGATATCCTGTTCGGCGGCACGCTTGCGCCGGCCCATCCCGATCAGCGAGCCCAGCACATAGTAATTCACCTGGCCGGCGAATTTGGAATCGAAATCGCTCAGCTTCAGATACTGGCCGTACTCGGGGATGGAATCCGCCGGCTTGCCGCTCAGGCGCAGACTATCGGCCAGCCACAGGTGCGGCTCGGCATTGCGCGGCGCGAGCGCGATGGCCCTGCGCGCGGTCTCGATGGACTGGCCGAAGATTTGCTTGAAGCGCTCGGCCTGAGCGAGCATGGTGAGCGCCTCGACGTGGCCGGGCTGCCGCACGAGCACCACGTTCAACTGGCGGATCGCCTCGTCCACGCCGCCGATATCGAGCAGCATGCCAGCGTAATTGGCGCGTGCTTCCAGGTAGTCCGGGTCGATTTCGATGGCCTTCTTATACCAGGTTTCGGCTTTCTCCTCGTCGAACAAGGCGTTGTAAGTGAGCCCCAGATAAAACGCCGCCTCGCTGTAAGTGGGGTCGGATTGAAAAGCCTGCTCGAATAAGCCGGCTGCCTTGCGATAGTTCTGCTCGTAACCTTTGCGATAGTCTTCGAGTCCCTTGTCCAGCAGATCAAGGGTCGCCTTGTTACGCCGCCGCGCGATCAGGATCTTAATACTGACGGTGGTTTGCTGGCCCGGATAAACCGTCTCCTGGCGCGGCCCATCCGGCTCGTACCCCATCTTTACACCTTTGACGGTGTGCTCGCCGGGACTCAATCCAGGAACATTGAGAGGGTTCGATTTCGATACCACCCCCACCGAAACGCCGTCGATAAACACTTCTACGCCATCGAGGTTGGATTCGATGACGAGCGCGCCGAACTGGGGCTTCGGCGGTATGGCGGGCGAGGCCGAAGAGGGAACATAGCTCAACAGCATCGAGGGATCGAAACTGCCGCGCTCGGAAGTGGGATTCTGGCGTTGACCGGTGTATTCGCGAACCTGGGTGTGAACGTACTCGGCCAACTCGTCGGCCGTCACGATGCCGTCGTGGGAAGTATCGGCCGCACCCTCCAGCCCTTTGACCACATAGTAAGTGAAGACTCCGTGTCCGCCTTCCAGATCGGGGCTCTCATACGACGGTTCTACATCGCGGCTTGCGGTGAGCGAAAAAATCGAGTTCCCCACGCCGGACAGAACCGAATTCAGGCTTTGGGAATCCTGGGGCGAGATGGCGCCGCTATGGCAGGCGTCGGTCAGCAGGATTTTCCACTTGGCGCGGATCTTGGAGCCGATCACTTCACCCAGTTCGCGCATGGGATAGCCCGTCTCCGCAATCCGGCCGGCGTCGAAATCCACCGGCGCCAGATATGCCTGGCCCTGATGGACGAAGCCGTGGCCCGCAAAGTAAATCAGTACCCGGTCGCCTGGGGCTGCTACCGATGGCAGCCAGGTATCGATCTCGCTTCGCAGTCCGGCCAGGGTGGCTTTGGAGCCGGTCAGCACATGCACGTTTTCGGCTTTGAAATTACCGCCTTCCGGGCTGATCAGAATGGTATAGAGCGACTGGGCATCGCGCTCCGGGAAGTGCAACTGCAACTTGTCGGGTAGGTTGTTGTAGTGGGAAATCCCCACCACCACGGCGTAGCTGCGAGGGATGGCGATGGACTTGGCCGGCTGGGTGGATTCCTCGATCTTCTCCAGTTTCAGGTCGCGTTGCGCTTGGCTAGCCGGCGGAGCAGTTTGCGGCCACGCCGGCACGATGGCGATGGCCAGGGCGGTAAGGATGGCGAATGGTGGGGCGCGCATAGTGATTCTTCAGCGGTGAGCCAGGACGAATTGGTAGATCACCGGTCCGGTGAGCGGGGCCGGCGCCGAAACCACCGCCTTGTCCTGCTCGCGCAGGAATACCAGGTCGCGCTGGGCGCGCCCGGCGGCATCCGATAGGGACGCCTGGGGAAGCGCCTCGCGCGGGACCAGCTTGAGGCCGGCCGCGTGATCCACACAATCGCCCCGCGCCTGCAGCACCGCGTCGTCGCAGCGCGGCACGAGCGTCGGCGGTTTCACCGGTTGACCAGGCGAGGCATCGCCGGGGAACAGGCGCGGCAAATCGGTCATGCGAGCCGGGCTCACCAGCCAGTAGACGATGTCCATGCCGGGCGGCCCGGTCACGCGGAAAACCGCCTTGCCGGCGGGCAGAAGGTACTCCTGGCCGGCACGAACGCGATTGTCCGCCCCGGCGTCGGCGTTGGGAAACAATTGCTCGTACCGGCCCGAGGTGCCCTGGTTGGTGACGTACAGGTAGCCTTCGAAATTGGTGCGGAAGCGGAAGCGGATCCGGTCGTTGGTCTCCAGCACCAGGCTGGGATCGACCCCTCGCCAGACCCCGCCGGCGCTGGTACGTTCGAGCACGATTTCCATGCGGCGGGCACCCTGCTTGAGGACTCGGCCTTGCGCCCACGCGGCCGCGGCCAGAGCCGCCAGGGCCAGGAGCCGCTTCATTGATGCACCAGTTGAATGTCGGCCACCACGCGGGAATTCGGGGCGCCCGAGGGATTCACCACGTAGACGGATTTCTCCTTGGGGCGGGCGTTGGCGCTGCCGTCGCCGGCATCGTCGACCTTCTCCAGCACCAGATCCCGCGCATAGGTATTTCGCAACCGGCCGACGGTGGCGTCGTCGATGCTAAGCGAGGCCACCAACTGCTTGGGCTCCGCCGGCGCGTCCGGGCTGGGAGCGGGCTCGGGCCGCGCCGATGCCGGCTTCGCCCTGCCGCGCAGCGAATAGATGAGCTGCTCCAGGTCTTTCTCGGGGGCGCGCGAAAACATCAGGAACACCTTTTCAATGCCGGTCTGCTGATCGAACAGCATGCGGTAGCCCGGCGGCATGGTGTAGGTTTCCCAGGCGTCGACCCGATTGTCGCCGTGGTTGATCTGGGGGCTGGGGAACAAGGGCGTCCAGGTACCGCTGGAGCCCTGCACCACGATGTAGAGGTAGCCGGGTCCGTTCACCTGCACATGAAACTGGATGCGGTCGCCGGCATGGAACACCGTATCCGGGGCGACTTCCAGCATGTCGTCGCCCGACTTGCGGACAATCGTGTAGCGCAGCCCGAGCCTGGGCGCGGGCGGATCGCCCACGGTCGACACGCGTACCAATTGGGTGTCGGCGGCAACCGGCTGCGAATGGGCGTTTTGCACCGGCTCCGGCGGGGAAATGGTCTCGGCGGGCACCGTGGCCGGCGTCGACGGCGCGGGCTGACTTGGCTCCTGGCGCTTTACCGTGGAATTGGACGCGGGCCTGGCCACCGGTTTGGCCGGGGCTGGCGCATCGGCCTTATAGAAAAGCTCGCGGGCGGTGAGCGCGGCTGGAGAAGATGGTTGCGCCGCCGCCGATACGACCACCCCCAAGCACACCGCTATTCCCGGAATTCGTGACATTCTCAATCGTCCCTCCGGCTGCCGCAGGCCAGCCTCTCTGCCTAACATAGCACTGGCCGATGCGGCTGAGAAGGTTCCCCGCTAAACCGGCCTGAAAACCGGTACTGGACGGCGCCAGGCGATGCCGTCGGGGAGTTGGCGGTTGGGCGGAGCCACTTGCCCCGCCAGGCGGACTCGCGCGTTCCTCAGTAGGCGCCCACGGCGATCTTTCCCGCCACCTGCGCGACCTCCTGTTCCATGGCGCGGTCCTTGTCCTGAAACGCCGCCACCGACCGCACGCTCTCGTAAACCCGCCGGGAGCCCTCGCCCAGCTTCGCCCCGCCGCCGCGAAGATCCACCGCCTGCGCCGTCGCCAGCAGCACCATAGCGATTTCGTTGCGTACGCACTCCAGCGCATCCCAACCTGTCACCGCGGCGTGCATCCCCAAGCTGACCACGTCCTGGTTGTACTGTTCGGTGGGCAGCGAGTGAATCGAGCTTGGGCCGGCCAGGTGGCGGACGGCGCAGGCCAGGCTGGTGACGCTCAGTTGCATACCCTTGAAGCCGGAGTTGACGCCGGGCTCCGACGCCAGGTTAGCCGGCAGCCCCTGGTTGAAGCGGTCGTCCACGATCACCGCCATCAGCGCGTTGCCCCAGTTGGCCATGCTGGCCAGGTCCAGTTTCCAGGCGTCCAACAGGCGTGCAATGTGGCCGCCGTAGAAATTGCCGGCTTTGTACAGCACGCCGGTATCGGGATCGATCAGGGGGTTGTCGTTGGCCGAATTGATTTCCCGCTCCAGCACGGGGCAGCCATCTTCGAGCGCCTCCCAAACCTGCCCCAGCCCTTGCGGCGCACACCGCAGCGAATAGCAGGATTGGCCTGAGGAATCGCGCGTCAGTCCTGAGCCCTGAAGGAGTTCGCGCAGGCGGGCGGCCACGGCGATCTGCCCGGGGTGCCCTTTCTGCTCGTGGACCCACCGGGCGAAGGGCAATGCCGACGCCTGCATGGCCTCGATCGCGAGCGCGACCGCTCCCACGAGGGCCCGCAGCACGGCGGTCGCATCCACCTGGAACAGCGTCGCCATCGCGGTCATCACCGTGGTTCCGTTGATCAGCGCCAGTGCCTCCTTGGAGGCGAAGACGATAGGCTCGAGCCCCGCCTCTTTCAGGGCTTCCGCCGCGGCCATTCGGCGGCCCTGGTATTCCACTTCTCCCCAGCCGGCCAGCACCCGCGCAATATAAGCCGAAGGCATCAGGTCGCCGCTCGCCCCCACCGAGCCGTAGCGCGGCACTACCGGCACGATGCCGCGATTGAGCAGCGCCGCCAGGGCTTCCGCCAAGTCCACCCGCACCGCCGAGGCGCCCGTCAGGAAGGTGGCTACCCGCAGCAGCGTGGCGGCCCGCACCACGTCGGCCGGCAGCGGCTGGCCGGTGGCGCAGCCCAGTTGGCGTACCAGGTTCGCCTGCAGCAGTTCCATCTCCTCGGGCGGGAGCCAGATGCCAACGTTGCCGCCCACCCCCGTGTTCACGCCATAAATCCGCTCCCCGCGCGCCAGCATTTCTTCCAGGCGTGCCCGGCCCCGCGCCATGCGCTCGCGCGCCGCCTCGCCAATCCGTATGGCCAACCTCTCGCGAGCCACCCGCGCCACGTCGCGCACCGTTAGCCGGCAGGCGCCCAACTCTAATGTCGGTGTCATTCCTGTCAGTGTAACTACCCACGAATGGGACGCGCTTGGGGGGGCGAGGGATTGCCCCGGCCAAGGGCCCGCCAGAAAATAACCAAGCCATTCAGGAGGGCGCACGCACTCCGCGCCCAACCGTGCGTGGTTTTCTCGGGAGCCTGGCGAGCCGCGTTACTGTGTGAGCATCATCTGAGCGCGCCAGAACGCGAACTTCTGCGCCGTCGGCTGCAGCACGCTCACCTGGCAGGTATATCTCCCGGGAACCAGTTTGGCCAGGGGCACGGCGAAGCGAAGCGGCAGCGCCTTCGATTTCTCGTTCAGACCCTCGGTGACTTCAAGCGGCGCCGTTTGGAATGCCAGCGACTTGCCGCGATAGAAGCTCACGCTGGCGACGATCGGCTGCGTCGTGTCGGCGGTGGGCTCGTAGGCTTCCAGATACACATACATCTGCTGCGACTTATTAAATACGCGCGTCACACTCGGCACCAGCTTCTCCCCGTTCTCGACCAGTGGATTCGCGGCGAGCAGCTTCTTGTCTTTTTCGGCGCTAAATACGGCCGCGCTGAGCGGGGTTCGCTGGCTCGACAGCACCACCGAGCTGATCGGCAATTGTTTGTCGGTACCCAGATCCGGAATAGTAAACTTGGCGTTATAGGTTCCCATCTTGCCAGTGGCATTGTCGCGCGCCAGGAAGCGCACCGAGTATTGGCCCGGGGCCAGGGTAAAGCCGGTATCGTACACGATAGGGCTCTTGGCGAGCTGCGCGGCGGTCTCGCCCCTGAGCTTGATTTCCACCGAGTCGCGCACGTTCTGCACGGTTTTGCCGGCGCCGTCCGTGACCACTCCGATAAAGTCGATCTTGGCGGTGTCGGCGCCGCCGTGTTGCGCCATCGCAAGCTCGCTGCCGGGGATCTTGGCCACCACCGGCACGAAGTAGCGGTCCTTCGCCAAGCGGAAATAATCCACCTCCAGATCCACGGTCAGATCGGTGACCGGATCGCCCAGCATCAGCGCCTCGGCTAACTGGCGCTCCTTGTCTTCCCCGCTAGTCTTACCGAATTCCTTGCCGGCGTAGTAACCCTGGCGGTAATCGAGCTTGGCCGTGACACCCTCGTTCTTGAGGACGATCTTGATACGCCGGAACTTACCGTCCAACTTATCGTTGGAGGTATAGTAGCCGACAATGTAGTAACTCAAAATATCTTTCTGCGCCTGCACGATGCCGTTGGACAGTTGGTTATCGTCCAGCAACACCTTACCGCCGGTATCGGAAGCGAGCGTGAAGAGGGTTTCCTGCTGAGCCTGGAAATCGCTGGTGCCGGCGCGTGCGGAGCTGCCCGAATACATGGCTTGGCTGCCGGGCGATTCCTTGGTGGCATCTCCCAACGGAGCTTGCGCCACCAGGCCCCGCGCGTCTATCGGGTAGAACGCGACGTTGGCGCGGATGGCGGCGTTGATGGTGGCCTGCAGCTCCGCCTGGTTATCGAAGCCGTTGCGCGTCATGCCGCTGGCGAAATAAACCAGCGCCTTTTTCTCGTTCAGCGACGCCAGCTTCTTCACTGCCGTGGCCAGCGCGTCGAGCTGCCGGTCGGTATTGAATATGTTGAACTCGGTATCGTCCTGCTGGAAGGCCGCGCCGGTGTCGGAGGCGCTGTCGTCGCTGACCGTCTCGTCCATCCCCGAACCTTCGCCAATCACCAGGTTCCTGACGTCCTTGAGCAACAGGTCGCGATCGTCGGTAAAATCCTCCACCACTTTGACGTCGCTCGAAAAGGTCATAATTGCCATCAGGTCGGAGGCAGTCATCTGCGTTTTGATGAACTTTTGCGCGGCGCTCTGGGCGCGCATCTGGTCCTGAATCGGCATGGACGTCATATCGAAAAACATCACCAGCAGCCGCCGGTCCTGGTATTTCAGGTCGCCCGGTTTTTCAGGCGCGATGTCGTTGCGGGTAACGGGCTTTACGGCATCGGCGGCGGGCGCCGAAGTTGGAGCCGCGGGCGCATCAGCTACGGCCGGGCGCTGCTGGAGCTGTTGCGGTCGCTGCGTCTGCTCAGCCGGCGCCGTTTCCAGGCTTTCGTATTGAAATACGTCGATTTTCTGCGGCTTACCGTCTTCGGTGACCAAGAAGTCGCCGGCCTTGAGTCCTTGCACCGGGTTGCCGTTTTTATCTTTCACGATGACGTCTTCGACCACCAGTTGCCGCGTCGTCGTGAAGGTCGCATTGCCTTGGGTGGCGACCAGCGCCCGTGAGTTCGGCGGCGTGGAGGATGGCGCGGGCGCTGGTTGAGGCGCCTGTTGTGCCCCAGCCGCCATCGCCCAAACCAGGAAAGCCGCCAGAACGGGCCGCATGGAACCTGGAGTCGTGGCGTCGAGTTCGCGATGCAGCTTGGCTTTCATTCTGACTTCTGTCTCCTGACTTCTCACTTCTTCTTTAGAACCTGAAACGAAGCGTGGCCGTCATGGCGCGCATGGCGTTGGCGGCGGTTGGCAATCCGAACTGGGCGTTGCCGTAGATCGTGTTATAGGCCGTCCAGGTCACGTGGTTGAGAATATTAGTGGCATCGAAGCGAAGGTCGACGCTGCGGCGCTCGCCTATACGGAAAATGCGGCCGGCCGAGGCGTTCACGGCGAATTGTACCGGCCCGGCAATAATGCCGCGGCCGGCATCGCCCCACTCGCCGGCGGGCGGAGCGCCGAACGCGGCGGTGTTGAAATAATAGCCAGGCTGTTCGGCAGAGAGCGGCCCTCCCAGGTATTCGGCGCGGGTGGTACCGGTGATGCCGCTGCCGGTGGCGACGCGGCTCGAAATAATCGGCGTCAGCGGCAGACCGCTGCCCAGGGTCAGGCTGGGCCCGAGGGTCCAATCCTTCAGCAGCGCGCCTTTGAACCCGCTGACTAGTGCGCCGCCGCGGTTGCCCATCCCGGTGGAATACTGCAGAGTCAGGTTCAGCGTGTTGGCCCGATTGAAGCTCGAAAGCGAGCGTTCGGCGTCCAGGTCCAGCCAGTTCTGGGCATAGGGAGCGTTGCCGAATCCGGCGGCGCCGCGGCCGCCCACAGCTTGCGAATCGTCGATCGCCTTGGAGTGGGTGTAGATCACGTTGCCCAGAAACCCGCTGCGGAAGCGGCGCTGCAACTGCACCGACCCCATTTCGTATTCCGAATCGGCGCCCGAGGTTTCGTAGGCGTAGCCGGAGGGATACACGCTCGGCATCGCGCCAGTCGGAACCGTGTTGGGCAGAAACTCCTGCACCAGGTGCGTACCCTTATTGCCGTTGTAAATCACCGTCAACACCAGCGCATCCGGCAGGCTCTGCTGCACCAGCGTCTGCCAGTAGTGTAAGTAACCGATGCGGAAATTGGGGTCGAGGGCGAAGGTCTGCAAGGTCGAGGACGCCAACTGCTGGGTGAGACCCGTCGCCATGTTAAAGAGCGTGGCGGCGGAATTCGCCTGGCTCAGACTATAGGAGAGCGGAGCCTGCTGCGCCATATTGCTGGCCAGCGGCTGAAAGACCGAGGTGTTGTAGTAGACGCCGTAACCGGCGCGTACCACGGTGGAGTGCTTGGCGAAAGGCTTCCAGGCAAGTCCCAGGCGGGGCTGGAATTCATGATAGTCGGGACGGACCAGCGCCGAGGGCAATCCCGCCGCGCCGGCCGAGGCGCAGCCCGGCACCGTCGTACCGCAAACCGGGGATTCGGAAACGAAGTCCTGCGCCACGGCGAGATTTACCAGGCGGTTTTGGAGCTCGGTGACCGGCGCCTGGAAATCCCAGCGGACGCCGATGTTGAGCGTCAACCGGTTCGATACGCGCCAGTCGTCGGCTACATAACCATCCAACCATGAAGCGCGGAAGTATTTGTCGGCGTTGCCGTAGGCGATGGATTCGGTATCCGGATAACCCAGCAGAAAGTCGGCGAAATCGTAACCCGATAAGTTGCCGGTAAAGGCGAAAGACCCGCGCGGGTTGGCTTGCGAAAACGCATTGAAATCCAGTCGCCGGTAATCCGCGCCAAAGGTGATATTGTGAGCCCCGTGTACCCAGAGAAGGCTGTCGCTCAGGGCACTGGTGTTATTGTGATTCAGGGAGTAATTCGAGTCGCTGAGGCCGGCAAATCCGCTCGAAAAACTCAAGCTCGGCGGTCCCCAGAAATACGAAGCCTGATCGTTGCCCTCGATGCCGAGCGCGGCCGACGCGTCCTCCCTGATGTTATAGAAGTACGGCAGGGTGTTAGTCGCCGACCGGCTGAAGCTGTAAGTCGCGGTATTGATGACTCGGGTGGTGAAGTGATAAATCCAGGACAGGCTGCTGTTGATGCCGGTCATCTTAGTGGTATCGATGAAGTTGAACAGGTTGGGATTGGTGGCGTTGTTGTGTTGCCAGGAAAAGCGGCCATTAACCTGATTCTTGGCGTTGATCGTCTGGCTGACTCGGGTATTGATGTTAGTCTGGTTGGTGATGCCGGTAAGGGGCGCCTGGTAATTATAGGCGCCGCTGGAATTGGGCTGCGGATAGTAATTCAGAAACGCCAGAGCTTGGGGGCTGACGGCGGAAGCGGGAATTGCGTTGCCGGCGAAGGGCGAGCCATTCAGCGGATTGGTGAGCGTAATGGGGGCTCCGGAGGTGCTGGTGAGGCCCGCGAAATCGCCGTTGCGCTCCGCCTGAGTGGGTACGAGCGTAGTCGCGACGGAAGAACTGCGCTGCCGCGTCAGCTGATAATTAAAGATGAAAGTCGTATTGCGGCCGCTCAGCAGATGAGGGATCTTCAACGGGCCGCCGACCATTCCGGAGCTGCGCAGTTGGTTGAAGCCGGGCTTGGGGGTTTTCTCGCCGTTGAGAGAGAAGTTCTGAGCGTCGAGGGCGGAGTTATTCAGCACCACGGCTAGGTTCCCGTTCAGGCGCATGCGGGCATCGCGCCGTCCGTTACCGAAGGAATTCCGATTGCCCCCGCGCCCGCCGCGCCCGCCAAAACCGCCGCCGCCGCGCCCGCCAAAACCGCCGCCGCCGCGTCCGCCGAATCCGCCGCCTCCCGCCATGGGCCCGCCGCGCCCACCGGGACCACCACCGGGGCCACCGCCGCCCATGGGGTTGGCGTTCATGCCCGGGCCGCTGGGCGTATTCATGCCGTCCATGCCGCCTGGGCCAAAGCCGTTCATGCCGCCGGGACCGCCCCAGCCGCTCTGTTGTGGCATCCCCAGCTCGCTCGAAACCGAGCCGTTCAACATTAAAGCATCGGAGGAATCGCCGCCAGCCATGGCTTCGGCGCCCGTACTAGTATCGGTATTCAGGCCGTCGCCGGTGGCGTTCAAGTCCATCCGCTGGAAACCGCTCTGCGCGGCGGCCTGTCGCAAAGACGGGCGGGTGGTGACGCCATTAGCCCCGCCACGAGCACCCGGCCCGCCGCCGTTTCTGTTCTGCGTGTTGGAGGCGGTAGTCGCAGTTGGCGCCGCCGGTGGGGCGGCTGGGTTGGCGGGAGCCGATGGCGCGCTGGGGGATGCCGCTACCGGGCCTGCCGCCAGCGCCGCGGGAGCCGGCGCCAAGGACTGCCGCAGCGCCGTTAGCGAAAGCAGGTGCAGATCCCAGATCGGGAAGGGCGCGTCGGGAGCAACGCCGATCTCCCGCGTCAGCGGGGCAAAGCCCAACATTTCAATCCGCAGCGTCCACACGCCCTCGCCCAGGTTCGGAAATCGGTATAGGCCTTGATCGTCGGTGGTCGTAACCAGGCTCTTATCGCCTTCGGTGACGGTTACAGTAGCTCCCGGCACCGGTATTCCGCCGGACTTGACGAAGCCGTGATGCTCGTAGGCCAGCAGCGAAGTAACCGCCAGACCAAGAGCCAACAGGCGAGTGAAAAAACAGCGTAAGCGGTGGTCAGCCATGGGGTAACTGCAAATGGAGGCGCACCGGCCCCACCGAATGTTACCCGCGCCCGCCGCGGCGGAAAGTTCCACAAGTTGCGCGTCTGGGAGGATTAACCCGGACAGATGCCGAGCCGGTGCAATCAGTCGCCGAAACTGCCCACTTCTTCGCGCTCTTCGACGGGTTTGCCAGCGGGCGCGACCGGGAGAATCTGCACCAGATCGGCGGGGGCCGGTTTTTCCTTCAGGACATGCTCGCGGTAGAGGCGCGCCATGCGGGCGTTCTCGGCTTCCTGCAGCTTGGCGTCGCGGGCCCGGATCTTTTCCTCGCGGGCGTTCTTGGCGATTCCCAGCCGGTCCAGGTCGTGCTGCTCCTCCAGGGTGACAACCTCCTGGCGCAGCACCAGGCGGTGCTCGGTGGAAGCCAGCGGCACGTGCTTTCCGCCGGCGAAGATCTCGTGTTTGCCGTGCTCCTCATACCACTTGGTGAGGGTCGCGGTCATGTGCATCTTTTCGATGATATTGCGCCAACCCACGCCGGTATTGTACGCGCAGAACGAGATTTCACCTTCCTGCGTGGCGTAGGGAATGATGCACTGCTCGGTGCGCCGGAAGTCGTAGTTGAACAGGTCCTGGAACCACATGCCGGCGATGAACAGGAAGTTCCAACGGTCGCGGCGGCGTTTCTCGATGTCGTCCATGGTGCGGTCTTTACCGACCTTGCCATAGTTCTTGCCGGTGGCGCCGAAGGTTTTGTCCAGCTTCTTCATGAGGTCGCTGAGCTTGAAGTGCGTGGGCGACTTGAACGGATCGTAGTTGCGGGTGGCGGCCAGGGCCATGCCGACGATCGACATCCATTTGCCGCGCCCGGCGTCGTTGATACGGGCGACGTCCTTGGCCAACCGGTCGGCGTTCCAGAACGAGGTCACCGGCGCCTTCTCCCCGGTGTCCTTGTCGACCATGACGGCCATGCCGACGCCGCAGTTGGGATGGCAGCCGCAGCTCAACTGGCCCCAACTGGCTTCTGGTCCATGCACCAGGTCGCTCCAATCGGAGAAGGTGCTCATAAAAGAGATCGGGAACCAGTCGCGGGCGGGTTCGCCGAGGCCGGTCTGGGTCTTCACGTCGTGGGCCAGGTGCGACAGGGTATAGCGCTGCGCCATGCGGCGCTCGTCGGTCACTTCTTCGTCGCGTCCGGTGAAGGAAACCGGCTGGAACGAAAGGAAGGGAATCTTCTTGGGATTATCCAGGGCGAACTGGACGATGTGTCCGACCTGCTCGTTATTGATGCCGTTGACGATGGTGATGACGGGGATGATGTCCACGCCGTTGGAATGCAGGTTTTCGATGGCTCGCAGCTTGACATCGAACAGGTTGCCGACTTTGCGGTGGGAGTTGGCGGCGTTGCCGATACCGTCGAACTGCAGGTAGGCGTAGCGCAGGCCGGCGTCGGCGGCTTTCTTGGCGAACTCGGCGCTTTTGGCGAACTCGATGCCGTTGGTGGCCGCCTGCACCGAAGTATATCCAACTTCGCGGGAGTAGGCGACCGCGTCCAGGAAATAGGGCGAAAGCGTCGGCTCGCCACCCGAGAACTGCACCGACATCTGCCGCTTCGGCTTGATGGTGATGGCGTTATCGAGCATCGTCTTGATGTCTTCCCAGCTCAATTCGTGGACGAAGCCGACCTGGTTGGCGTCCATGAAGCAGGGATCGCACATCATGTTGCAGCGATTAGTGAGATCGATGGTCAGCACCGAACCGCGGCCATGAGTGATGGTGCTGGAGCCGTGTTTGTGGAGTTTCTCGTCGTTGTGCGCGCGGATGTCGCGACCCGGGAAAACCGCCTCGACGTGGCGGAGGAACGCTGGATCGATGGCCATCACGTCTTCGAAATGGCCATGTACCGAACAGTCCTTGACCATCAGAATCTTGCCGTCGCGCTCGACAATGGTCGCCTTGATCTCGCCCGGCTTTTGGGTATAGAGCACATCCACGGACTGGGTGCCATCCAGAATCTGCTTGCGGATCTCCGGCACGCAACGCGGGCAAAGCGAATCGGTCTGGCGGGGCCAGCCCAGAGTCGGCTTTTGCTTCTCCCAGGACTTCAGCAGGGGCTTGTCCGACCACGTTGGTGTAAAACCTGGATTCTGGTTGACTTGATTCAACTTGTCGAAGACCATCCAAGCCGCACCGGCGGCGTACGTCAATGCCTTTTCGGCGTACTTGATAGGCTTATG
This sequence comes from Bryobacteraceae bacterium, assembly GCA_049509915.1. GTDB lineage: Bacteria > Acidobacteriota > Terriglobia > Bryobacterales > Bryobacteraceae > JBEKYD01. The sequence goes on from JBEKZL010000055.1 coordinate 28,040, forward strand.
CATCTCGTTCGGACTCCTCCTGGCGGCTCCAGTTGCCCCAGCGTCGATTTAGACATCAATAATCTGAAGAATGACGACCTTAAAAGCGAGTATAGTCATCGCACTTGCGGCGATCCTACTTCTTGCCATTAAAACGTTGAAATTATTGGTTGTATTGGCGCGTTCCGGGGTCGAACGGAGAAACCGCCGATGGTCGCGGAAGCAGTTGCTAGCCGCTTGAGGATAAAAGATTTAGCTTGCGACGTGCGGCGCGGGGCCGGAGGCGGCGGACCAGCTATCGTGGGGCGGCAAACGCCTGATTTTTCGGGATGAGAGCAAGGTCCAGAGAAGCTTTGAAAAATCAAATTCGAGCTGCGACAAGAATCGGCGGGCAGGCGGAATCGCCTGCCCCACCAAGGGACCGTCGCTGGCACCCCCGCTTCAGGAGCGTTTCACCACCAGGTCGGTGCCCCACGATCCATCTTCCGTCCCCATGCTGAAGTGGATTTCGTCACCGGCGATCTTGCCCGAATAAATCACCTTGTAGGTGCTGCCTTCGTAGTCCACACTCACCCAGAACGTGACCTGGTCGTCTTTGATCTTGCCTTCTTTGATTTCCGCCGGGTCGGTCGGCAGGCCGTTGATGGTGCCGGTGAGAGCATCGGCATCAGCCTTCAACAGGAGCGTCACTGGCACTTGGCTCCCCTGGAAATCGAACGAACCCTTCCACGTTCCCGTAACGTCCGCCGCCGGCAGCGCGGCCGCGGCAAGCAACATCGCCACCATACCAATCAACAGACTCTTCATGGACGCTCCTCCACACTCGCTCAGCCAACGGCGCGGCCGAATACTCAACCTCGGGCGAACCCCTGGTTGCCCTATTCTAACAGTATGTTCCGGCGACATGGAAGGTGGGGAAGGCCGATGCGCTCCACCGCCGCTCGGCCCGAATCGGAATTGCGCCCCCACGGGTCACATTCCGTAGCCCCACGCCCGGCTTTGTCTCAGCCCGGAACGCAAGTTGCTTATCGGCCGCGGCGGGCGAAACTGTAGGGCAGACGGCGGAATGGGCTCTCTCGCGCCGAGCAAGGGTATAAAATGGGTGCTCGATACGGATATGCGAATGAAACGATTAGCGGTTCAGACGTCGCTTGTGATGTCGATGGCGTGGTGCGTGTTGGCGCAAGCGCCTCAGCCCGCGTCGGCACCCCGGCCGGACGGGCTCTACGCGACTTTCCAGACGTCCATGGGCACCATTGTGGCGCAGTTGTTCGAAAAGGAAACTCCGCTCACGGTGCAGAACTTCGTGGGTCTGGCCAAGGGCACCAAGCCGTGGCTCGATCCGCGGACTAAAGCAATGGTACGCAAACCGATGTACAACGGCCTGATTTTTCACCGCGTGATGCTGGACGGGATGATCCAGTCGGGCGACCCGACCGGGACCGGCGATGGCACCGGCGGCATCAAGTTGAAAGACGAGATTCGCGCCAGTCTGAAGTTCGACCAACCCGGCCGCCTGGCGATGGCGAACACCGGCGAACCCAACAGCGGCTCGTGCCAGTGGTTCATCACCCAAGCCTCTCCCATTCCGAGCTATAACGGAAGCTACACCATCTTCGGCCAGGTGGTGGAAGGGCAGGACGTGGTCAAAGCTATTTCGCGCGCGCCCGGCGCGGTGGCGGCGAACAACAATCGGCCCAAGAATCCACCGAAGCTGATTAGCGTCACCATCGACCGTGTCGGCCCGCCGCCAGCCGGACCGCCGACCTTCCAGAAAGCAGCGCCGGCGAAGAAGTGAAGTTGAGAAGGCGGAAGTCGAGGAAGTTAGAATGTGCCGCTGCAGCCGGGGCATTCTAACTTCTGCCTTCTTACCTTCTCGACTTCCATATCCCGCCCATTAGTGATCCCGGTCGGTGACCAGGTCCGTCACCGCCAGGAGCGCTCGCTGGTAGGGCGATTCCGGAAATTCGTGGATGATCCGGCGGGCTTTGTCGGTGAAGGACTGAGCGCGGTCTTTGACCCGCTCGATGCCTTGATGGCGCTTCAGCAGGTCGAGGATGCGTGAAAACGGCGCTTGCTGATAGTCGCGGCGGGCGAGGATGTTCTCGACAATGGCGCGTTCGGCCGGGGCAGCCCGCTCGAGAGCGTACACCAGCGGCAGCGTGACCTTGCCCTCGCGCAGATCGCCGCCCACGGGTTTGCCCAAGATCTTCTCGCGGGCAGTGAAATCGAGCATGTCGTCGACCAGTTGAAACGCCATGCCGAGGTTCCAGGCGTATTCGCCCAATTTCTCCTGAGTATGGACGTCGGCGCCGCCGGAAATCGCACCCAGTTTGGCGCACACCGAAAACAGGCAGGCGGTCTTGCGGTCCACCAACTCCATGCAGTCGGCTTCGGTGACGTCGATGCGGCCGATGCGCTCAAGCTGGAGCAGTTCGCCTTCCACCATGATTTGCGTAAGGCCGATCAGCAGGTCGAGGATCTGGAAGTG
>JBEKZL010000056.1:0-30102 GCA_049509915.1 Bryobacteraceae bacterium
TTTGTACTTCACTTCCTCACGTAGAGGAAACCGGCTATTGCCCCGCCGTTCCTCCGTTCCCCCGAAATCCGCAAGCGGCTGTTGATCTGATGTCTGTCTGCCTTGAAGGTCCATAAGCCGTCATTCCATGTTGCCCGAGTACGCTGCGAGATACAATAGCCTGAAAGCTCTAAGGTACATGCAGGAGTCCGCTGGTACTATTGGTCAGATACTCCCTCCCTGAAGTTCCCGATCCCAGCCCGCGGCTTCGGACCAAGCGCCGGCTTCTGCGCGAAAATTGGCCCGATGAGAATCGCCGAACAGGGTTGCCCCGGTGTTGCTTTCCAGCCTCCGGAGTCCCCGAACCCTCTAAGCGCTCTGTTATGCTGGCCACATGGATCAGGAACAGCTTCGAACTCTACTGGGTGAGGTACGGGACCGGACGGTCGATATCGATGGCGCCCTCACCCGCCTTCGCCATCTTCCGTTCGAAGACCTGGGATTCGCCAAGGTCGATCATCACCGCCTGCTGCGCCACGGCATGCCGGAAGTCATCTTCGCCCAAGGCAAGACCCCCGAACAGGTCGCCGCCATCGCCCGTTCCCTGCTCGATCACGCCCCCAATGTATTGATTACGCGCGCCAGCGCAGCCTGTGCGCAACTGGTTCAGGAGAAAGTGCCGGGAGGCGAGTTTTTCCCCCTTTCCGGCGCCATCCGTTTCTGGCGCGACCGAACCCTGTCCGGTAAAGGCACCATCGCCGTAGTCTGCGCCGGTACCAGCGATATGCCCGTGGCCGAAGAAGCCCAGATCACCGCCGAGGCAATGGGAAATGCCGTGGATACGATTAACGATATCGGCGTGGCCGGCATCCACCGCCTGATGTACAATCGCGAACGCCTGGTGGCCGCGCGCGTCATCGTCGTCTGCGCCGGCATGGAAGGTGCCTTGCCGAGCGCCATCGGCGGTCTGGTTTCCTGTCCCGTCATCGCCGTTCCCACCAGCGTGGGCTATGGCGCCAGCTTTCACGGACTGGCCGCCCTGTTGGGCATGCTGAATAGCTGCGCCAGCAATGTAACAGTTGTAAATATTGATAACGGTTTCGGTGCCGGCTACGTAGCCAGCTTAATTAATCGGATGTAACCGGTTGGGTTACTGGCGCTGGGCTTCCTGCAAAATGTGCTCGAACTTGATACGCTGCTCGGGGGTGAGGATCTGTTCGACGCGGGCGCGGCTGTCGCTCAGCACGGTGCGGTAATATTGCCAGAAGTCGTTAAGGATGGACTGCATCTGTTCCGACTGGGCGGGGGTCAGGTTGAGTTCCTTTTGCAGACGGTCGAAGTAGAGAGCCTTGCCCGCCGGAGTATCGAAGGGCGGCTGGTGCAGGTGGGCGTGGCCCAGGTTCATGACCACGGCGCCCAGCGCGGCGCCGCACACGAACACCAAAAGAATAGTGAGGGCACTGGCCAGGCGCGGCCACCAGGGTTGGCCGGCCGCGACCCGTCCGGCCGTTAAGCTGCTCATAAGCTACTGCTCATAAGAAGTCAGCGTGATGAGCATATTATCCCGGCCGGTGCCGCTGTCGAATACCGGCAGGTTCTGCTGGGCCATCACCTCCGCGGGCGAAAGACTGCTGGAAAAGCGAGTCTCGCGCGTAAACAGAAAACTACCCAAAACGGCGATAGTCAACAGGCAGGAATATGCCAGCCGCCGGCCGAACACGACATCCAGATTGAACAGGCCGGAGAACGACGGCGCCCGCCGGCTCTCCTCCACCTGCGTCATGACCTTGGAATAGAATGCGGGCGACGCGGTCGGGGTCTCGTCGCTGCGCAAAGACGCGAACAGTCCGGCGATATCCTTCAGACCGTCGACTTCCTCGCGGCAGGACTCACAATGGGTCAAATGCGTTTCGAAGGCTTGACGAGCGGCCGGGGTCAGCGTCCCAGCGAGGTACTCTTCCAGCCTGTCCAACAGTACCGCATGCATACGTTTCTTCCCTTGCCAATTCAACACGTTACCACTTGCCCTCTGGCGGATCTTTATGCTCCCCGAGGGAGCCCGTCCGCCTGGAGGGAATTCCAATTCTAAACCACCAGCCCGGGGGCGCGATCGAGACGCTGCGCCGCCTTGACCAGTTTCTGCCGGGCCCGGAACAATTTCACCTTGATGGTATTTTCATTCATACCAGTCCGGGTCGCCAGTTCCTCGACTGAATAGCCTTCCACTTCCTTCATCATGAGCAGCATCCGCTCTTCTTCGGAAACCCGGGAGAGGAGTTTCAGCACATAGTCGCGGCCGGCGAGCGCGGCATCCGCCGGGACCTGCCGGTCCACCTGCGGCTCGCTGTTTTCCACCCGCCGCACCTCGTCTTCGCTCAGGTCGCTCTCGTAAACCAGCTTGCGCACTTTCCGCTTGCGCAGGTAGTCGAAACACTCGTTCACGGTGATTTTGTAGATCCAGGTGATCAGCGAACTGCGGAAATCGAAGCTTTTGAGCGAAAGAAAGATTTTGGCAAACACCTGCTGCGCGATATCTTCCACGTCGTTGCGTTGCCGCACGATCCCGTGAATGATGGAAAACACTTTGCTTTGATAACGTTCCACGATTTCTCGGAACGCATTCTCATCGCCGCTCTGGGCTCTGGAAACCAGCGCGCCTTCCGGGGTGTTTTGATAGTCCACTCGTGATTTCGCCGCGACTTTGCTGCCGAACCCAGCGAGTGGCAATGCCTCGGATAGTGTTGCCATACAACCAATCCGACGTTCACTCAGGGCTCGGGGTTACAAGGACTTGGCCCCTGTCCTCACTTGCACCATACCACAGTCGGGACGGGGCCTTTCGGGCGAGGGTGTACCTCGGATGCTCCTCACCAATGGTGGCGTGGGGGACGCCGGCGGTTTGTGCAATTTTGTGCACCCTTGTTCATTCCACCGAGCTGAAAAATCAAACGATCGAGCCGCGGTATTGGATGGTCATCGGAAGGTCGGGGGCGAGGATCCGGGGCCTCACGGTAGCGGCTCGGTTTCAGACGCTGCGCATTTTCAATCACTTACCGACATTGTTGTGCATTTTTGTGCATGGCACGGCAGGTGGTTTGATCGGGATTTCAATGAAGCGACTTGTCCAACCACGCCAGCACGCCTTGCCACTCCAGGACGCGGTCTTCGGGGTTCTGTTCGGGGCTGAGGGTCAAAACCGCGGTATCGGTATGGCGGGCGGCGAGCGCGGCTGCCAGCGCGGCCGCAGCGGCGTCTCCGGGACGGGCAATCAGCAGGGCGGGCGTTTTGAAATCTGCCGCCGCGGACCGGGGCGAGTGTCCGGCATAGAGTCGCGCGTCCTCCCAAGGCGCCGCGCCCAGCAAACCGGTCATGCGGCGCAGGCTTCCGGCGCTCTGCGACGCGTGCATGTCCAGATCGGCCACCGGGCGGGTCACCACCACGGCGCGCAGCCGTTCGCCATGGCCTAGCGCCCAGCTTGCCAGCAGGCCGCCGATCATGGCGATACGCCGCCTGTCGCCCAATCCCTTGTTCAAAACCGCGTCCACGCCGCGCATGGCGTCCTCAAAAGCGCCGTCGGGATAGGCGGTCGGTAACAAATTGGCGAAGACCTCGCCATACCCCGGAGTGCCGCGCGGATTCAAGTTCAGCACCAGCCAACCGCGCGCCGCGAGCAACTGGGTTTCTAGGCGCATTTCCACGCCGCGCATGATGCCGGGCTGACCTTCCACATCCACGACGAGCGGATAGGTACGCGACGGATCGAAATGGGCCGGGCGGGTCAGCCATGCCTGAATGCTCTGGCCGGCGGAATCGTAGCGAAATTCTTCGGCGGGCGCGATGTCGCGCGTAGCCAGCAGCTCGTCGTTGGGAGCGGCCAGCGCCATCACTCCGCCCGGCAGGTCCACGGCGAACGAGACCACCGTGCCCGCTTCCACGGCGCCTTCGGGAGCGGACCACCGCACCGCCGCGGCGCGGCCGTTATCGGCCAGCGAAAATCCCCTTAGCCGGTCGTGCCGGCGGGTAACCTGGCGCGCCGTGCCATCGGCGCGAGCGGCATAGACCTGGGTGGCGCCAGCATCGTCCGCCAGAAAGTAGACCGTGCGCCCGTCCGAGCTCCACTGCGGCGCGGCCGCATCGCGGTCCAGAGCCCCCGCCAGCACTTTGTCGCGGCTACCATCCGGATTCATGACACAGAGCTTGCGCAGCGCGTTACCGGGACGAGATTCGGCCGCGATCCAGGCGATCTTGCCGCCGTCGGGCGAAGGCAGGGGATTGAAATTGTCTCCCGCCCGATGGGTGAGTGGGCGCGGCGGCGCGTTGTTCGCCTCCGCGCCGGCGTCGATGGCGTAGATCTGGCTGCCGCCGAGTGGCGTGGCGCGCGCCGAGATCAGCACCGTCTTTCCGTCCAACGTCCAAGCCGGCTCGCCCTCAACCCGAAGCTCCCCTGTGGCCAACTCGCGCGGTGCGCCGCCGCGTGCCGCCACTACCAGGAGTTCGGGCTTGGTCCAGCCGGCGAACGTGCCGAGGTGAAGTTGTTGAAGCATCAGCCCCGGCGCCGTTCGGCTCTCGCCGCCGGACGACGCCGTGAACGCGATCGAGTTGCCGTCGGCAGACCAGGCAAACGCTTTCGGCTCGAAGCCCAGTTCGATCTCGCCGGCTTCGCCAGCCGCTGCGCTGGCAACGTAAAGGCGGGTCTTGCCGCTCCGGTCGCTCAGCCACGCGATGCGCTCTCCGTCGGACGACCAACGCGGCGAGCGGTCGCGCCAGGCGCCGGGCCCAGAGGTCGCCCCAAATCGCCGCCGCTCGCGGCCATCGGCCGACGCCAGCCAGAGGTTCGAACAAACTGCGCGGCTGGCCCGTTCGTTCCACCTCTCCACATAGACCACCCGCTTTCCGTCGGGCGAGATCCGAGGGTCCTCGGGGCTGTGCCACGCCCAGATGTCGGCTGGAGTAAAGGGCTCGCGGGCGCTGGCACACGGGAGCGCCAGCAGCGCCCCCAGCATGATTTGGATGAGATGCCGCACGGAATCAGTCTCCCATAAGCGCCTGTCGGAGGATAACCAGTTAGTGGACCGGAAGGCCTCCTACCCGCCCCTGGTGTGTCCGGCGGATGACGTGAATCGGCAGCCTGTTTACCGCTCCCGGGCGCGCAGTTCGTCCACCATCCGCCGTCCCCTCGCGTCGGGCCTGATGCGCAATGCGGCTTCAAGTTCCGCGATCGCATCCGGCATCCGGCCCGGGACTTGCAACAGGGCCATCCCCAGGTTGTAGTGCGCTTCTCCGAAACCGGGCTGGAGCCGCACTGCCTCCTGGTATTCGGCGACGGCCTCCGCCAATCGCCCCGGAATTCGCGCCAGCAGACGCCCCAATTGGTTGTGCGCCTCCGCATAGTCCGGACGGCTGCGGAGCGCCGCCCGATATTCGGCGATCGCGTCCTCGATCCGGTCCGGAGATTGCCCGTATGCGATTCCCAGGTTGTAGTGCGCTTCGGCCAGATCGGGTTGAAGGCGCAGCGCCGCTTGCCATTGGGCGATGGCGTCGGCGATCCTCCCGGGCGTCTGCGCCAGCGCCGTTCCCAGGTCGTAATGCGCCTCGGCGGCGTTCGGATCCAGCTTCAGCGCCTCTTCATATTGCTCGATCGCCTCTCCCATCCCACCGGGCACGCGCGCCAGCGCATTTCCCAGGCTGACGTGCGCGTAGGTGTAATGCAGCACCGGGGAGTAATCGGGCCGGTCGCGCAAAGCCGCCCGATATTCCGCGATCGCCTGCTGCAGCCGGCCGGACATCTGCGCCAGCGTTTTTCCCAGGTTGTAGTGCGCCTCCGCGTAGTCTGGCCGGATGCGCAGGGCCGCCTCGAACTCGGCGGCCGCGCCCTCTAAATCGGATCTGGCCAGCAGCACGTTGCCCAGGTTATTGTGCGGCCGCGCGCTCTCCGGGTATGCCTGAATTGTGCTGGCCCAGAGATTCTCGTCGTCGCGCCAGTCGAAATTCCGCGCATAGGTTCGCCACCCGAGTGCCAGGCACACGCACCCCAGCGCGGCCCCTTTCACCCAAGCCCGCTGGAGATTCGCCGCGCGAGCGATTGCCGCGGCCGCGACCACCACGCATCCGGCCAGGCCGATTGAGGGTAGATACAGGAACCGCTCCGCCATGATGGTCCCGATCAGAATCAAAATATTCGAAGTCGGCACCAGCGCGATGAAAAAGAAGCCTAGAAAATAGAACAACGGCGGGTTGCGGCGGTGCGAGCGAATGGCCAGCAGAATCAGCCCCAGCGAAGCGGCCAGTGCCATCGCCCCCTTCGCGTCCTCCCACTTCCACGGCTGCCAGCCGAACAACGGCACCGCGCGGAACGAGTAGTCCGCCGACAATCGCGCCGGCCACGCATACAGCCACAGAAACTTGCCGATCACCTTCACGGCAGTCATTCGCGCGGTCCAGAAACCGGCGCCGGTCAGCGGGTTCTCGGCAAACGGCACCAGCATATGGGTGGGCAGTCCCCATCGCAGGTAGAGAAACGTGGCGAAGGGAACGATAAGGACGGCGTAAGAGACCAAGCGGATTCGCCACGCCCCTCGCCGCGGCCAGGTGAAATCGTACAGGGCCATGAGGATCGGCAGAACCGCGCCGCTCTCCTTCGAGAACAGCGCCACGGTTTGAGCGCCGGCCAGCGCGGCCAGCCAGGCGATCCGTTTTCGTCCCGCCGCTTTAGCTTGCCGCACATAACAGAGCAAGCCAGTGAGAACTCCGAAACCCGCCAGTAAGTCGGCGCGCCCGACAATATTGGTGACGGATTCGACCAGCGCCGGATGTACGGCCCACAGCGCTGCCAACGCCAGGGCGGGGAACCAGGCGCCCAGAATCTCGAGCCCCAGCGCGTAAACCAGGGCGATATTCAGGCCGTGCAGCGCCAGGTTGAACGCGTGATAGCCCGATGGGTCCGCGCCATCGCCAACCACCGCGTAATGGAACAGGTAGGAGAGAGTCGTCGCCGGCCGGTAGAGCCCCGAGGTCCCGCTCGCGAACCAGTATTCCGTCTTGAAGATCAGCCGGATGTTTTCCGCCGTCGCCGCACGGATGCGCGGGTCGTTCCGGACGATTGGCGCGTTGTCGAATACGAAGCCGCCCGCGAAGGAGTTCGAGTATGCCGCCAACGCCAGCACCCAAATCGCCCCGATTGCCGCCGCGTGTCGCGCCCAGAGCCTCGCGGGAGCGCCGCTCGTCCCGGCCCGCCCACTGAGTTTTTGAATCTTCTTCCCCGGCACGAGCCATCATTATAGCCGCAACCCCCCGACGGTCGCGTCACGCGTACCGCGTGTTTGCAGCCACTTGCCAAGCCGCGGCAGGGAGCGCAAGCGCCGGGCCTCGGCGGCGAGTTTTTCCAGGCGATCGCGAACATCGAGAGAAGGTGTGAGGCTCACGGCCCCATAATAAGGCAACCCATAACCCGTGCATGGCCACGTTCGCGGCGTGCACGGCGGGGAGACAGGCCGGCCAGACGGAAAAGAACGGCGACAAGATCGCCGGCGCTACGAAGCTCCCACCTTCCCCGCGAAGCTTCGATATGTATAAACGAAGTAACCCGTGGCCAGCAGGATTCCCGGAATGAACCAGGCCAGCCCTACTCCCAGGCCATAGCTGCCGGCGGCGGCATTCGAAATCGTCAGCGACAGGTTGGGGGCCGAGTTTGCCGGCAGCACGCAGGGATAAATGCCCGCGGCCGCGCTAGCTAAGAGTCCGACGAGCAAGGCGGAGGAGCCGAGGAAGCGCCGCCGGCCGACTCTGCCCACGCGAGACTCCAACAGGCCCACCCATCCGAGCGCCGGAAAGACAAGCGTCCAAGGGCGCTCGGCAAAGCCGATTTTCAATAGCGGCTGGACCCAAAAACTGGCGATGGTGACGGCGACAACGACTGCCGCGACCGGCCACCACAGCCAGTGAGCCCAGGCTGTAGCGCGGTGTTGCACCTCGCCTTCCGTCTTCATCGCTACCCACAGTGCGCCATGCCGGGCCAGCACCACCAGCGTGGCCACGCCCACCAGCAGGGTATACCAATCCAGGATTCCCACGGCAGTTTGGCCGGTCCGGCCGGTGCGGAAATCGGTCCACAACGGCAAGAAGAAATCGCCCTTGGCGTCGAGCGGCACCCCGCGCACGACGTTGCCCAGCGCGGCGCCGAAGAAGATGGCGAGTAAAGCGCTGGCCAGCGAAAAACCGGCGTCCCAAAACGGTTCCCACACGGCGCTGTGCAGATGGCTGCGAAATTCGATGGAAATGCCGCGCAGGATCAGCAGCCACAATACCATCATGAGCGGCAGATAAAAGCCGCTGAAACTGGAAGCGTAGACGGCGGGAAAGGCGAAGTAAAGCGTGCCGCCGCCGGCCAGCAGCCAGACCTCGTTGGCATCCCAGACCGGGCCGATGGAAGCCAGCACGGCGCGGCGTTGGGCGTCGGTGCGCGCCACCAGCAGGTGCAGAACGCCGGCGCCCAAATCGAAACCGTCCAGCACGACATAGGCGGCGATCATGGCCACCACGAGGCAGAACCACACCGTAGGAAGTATCGATGCAGGCATGGCTCAGGCAGCCTCCGGTCCGTGTTCGATCTCGCGGCCCACCAGAAACAGAAAGAGCATCGCCAGAATGGCGTACGTGCCCATAAAACCCAGCAGGGTGAAAAGTGCGTTGCCGGCGGAAACGCGGGGCGAAAAGCCGTTCTGGGTGCGCATGACTCCGTAGATCAGCCAGGGCTGGCGCCCCAGTTCGGCGGTCATCCAGCCGGCCGTGGTAGCGATATAAGGAAACGGCATCGCCAGCATCAGCACCCACAGTAACGCACGCGAGCCATACAGGAAACCGCGCCAGACGCCGACCGCGGCCACGATCATGACTGCGGCCAGCAGCGTGCCGAGTCCCACCATGATGTGATAGCTGTAATAGAGCAGCGGTACATTGTCCGGCCAGGTGTCGTGCGGAAACGCGTCCAACCCCTTCACCTCGGCCCCCCAGCGCCGATAAGTCAGGAAACTCAGCGCGCGCGGTACGGTCAGCGGATTGTCCAACTGCTCTCGTTCGATATCCGGTTGCCCCAGAATCGCCAACGGAGCGCCGGCCTCGGTGTGGAACTGGCCCTCCATCGCCGCCAGCGTCACCGGCTGGCTCTCCAGTACGCCGCGGGCCTGGCCATCTCCGGTGGGAAACGGCAGCAGCAGGGTCGAAACCATACCGGCGATCGCGCCCCAGCGCACGAAGGTGCGGCCGTACGCTTCGTGCCGGCCGGTCAGCAAGTAGAACGCGCCCACCGCGGCCATGACGAAGCTGGCCGTTGCCACCGAGGCCGTCATGTTGTGCAGGTACTGCCAGAACACCCACGGATTGGCGAGCAGCTTCCAGAAACTATCGAGCTGAGCCATGCCGGCGCCATCCATATGATAACCCGTCGGATGTTGCATCCATGCGTCGGTGGCGATGATGAAGAAGCCCGAGAGCCACGATCCGAGAAACACCAAAAACGCGGCCAACCAGTGCGCTTTCGGCCCCAGCCGTTTTTCGCCGAAAAGAAACGCGCCCAGGAAAGAGGATTCGAGGAAGAAGGAGAAGACCCCTTCCATGGCCAGCGTCTGTCCGATCACGCCGCCGGCGGCTCTTGAAAACCGCGACCAGTTGGTGCCGAACTGAAACTCCATGGGAATTCCGGTTACCACCCCCATGGCGAAGTTGACGGCGAAAATCTTAGCCCAGAAGCGCGCGGCCCGATGGTAATGCTCATCGCCAGTTCGGATGGCAACCGTTTTTAGAATCACGATCAACAGAGCCAACCCCATAGTCAATTGCGGAAACAGGTAATGGAACGTGATGGTGAATGCGAAGTGGAGGCGGTGAAGAGTGAGTGCGTCCATAGGGAAAAACCGATGTAAGCTACCATCCTAGCGCCCCGGCTCTGGCAAACTGAAGTGATGAGCTTTCTCGACAACCTGGAGAACAACCTGAAGAGTCTGGAATCGCACGAAGAGGGTCAGGATTCCGCTGAGCGCGAGGTGCGTCAGCGTGCCCGTGAGCGGGCCCGGGCCCAGGCGGCCGCTCCTTACGCCGAAGAGCTCAGGAAAAGTCCCTTCACCGAGGAGTTGCTGCGGCAAACCACCCGCGTGGGACACGCCGTGCGAACAAAAATTCACGTGGCCTGGCTGGGCGCCATCCTGCGCCTGGAGGCCCGCGAGCGGCGCCTGGAACTGCGTCCCACCGCGGCCGGCGTAGTGGCCGTCAGCATCGAAGAGGGCAGGGAAGTCCGTTCCGAACCGGTCGACCTGGCCGGCGATCCAGCCGTCCTGCTGCGCTCCTGGCTGGGGATTGCCTCCTAAGCCCGGGGCCAGGTTGGAGCCGGTTCCCAGTTCACTACGGCCGCGCTGACCGGTTCCCGGCCCACGGCGACCATGTCGAACAGCGACGCCGAGCGATATTTCAGCACGCGCTGGTTCCTCGCCGCGCTCAGCGAAAGCAGCCGGATCACCGCCATGTCGCCGGATTGGCGGTTCAGCACCAGGGCGTACTGTTGATCCGGCGTCACCAGGATGAAGCCGGGCTCGCGGCCGACTTCCACCACCGCCGCCAGGTTCTCGGTGAGCATGTCGAGCGCCGTCACCGTGCCCGTATCCGGATTGGCCGCCAGCAGATAGCCCGGTTTGCCTTCGGCCACGGCCATGGCGCCGGGAGCCTTCCCCGCCAGCGAGGTTTGCCAGATCTCGTTGTGCGAAGGAAAGACCACCGTTACCGCGTCCATGCCGTCGCCGCTGATGAACAGCCAGTCATCGGCGTTGCTGCAGAAATTGCGCGGAGCCAGGGGCAGCGGCAGCCGAACCACGGTCTTTCCGCTGGCCACGTCGAGAACCGTGATGCTGCGCTCCGGCCGGTTGCCGGTCAATAGCGTTTCACCGTCCCAGCGAAAGTGCAGCAGGGACGGCTCGGCCGCGATCTCGACGGTGCGCTCCACTTTGCCGCGTTGGAGCGATACCAGCGCGATGGAGTGTTCCCGCCAGTTGGCCACCGCGGCGTGCCCCAGTTTGTCGACGGAGAAGATATCGGCGGCTGGAACCGGGATGCGGCGGCCGGCGCGGGCATTCTCCAGCGGAATTTCGACCAGCGCCGACGGATCGCGCGTCAGCACCCAAACGGCGCCGGGCTTGAGCGCCAGATGCATCCCCACCGCCGTATTGCCCACCTTGATCCGGCGCGTCACGTTCAGCGTGAGCGCGTCGATCTCGTACACCGTGCCGGCGTCCGGAGCCAGGGCGAAAGCGCGCGGCCGCAATGGATCGGCCACCACTGCCGCCGGCGCAGCATCGAGCGAAATCTCCTTGCGCAGATGAAAGTTGCTCAGGTCCACCACGCCCAGAGTCTTGTCCTCCCGGTTGGCTACCATGCAATAACCCTGGTACCCGGTGGCTTTCGGGCGCCCGCAACCCGCGGCCATGGCGATCGATCCGGCCAGCCAGGCGCGCCGCGAGATCATCCCAGGCTCGCTTCCCGGAGGAACCGCGCCGATTCCTCGGGCGGCGTCGGATTGATGTAGAAACCCGTGCCCCATTCGAAACCCGCAATTCGCGTCAGCCGCGGCGCGATCTCGATGTGCCAGTGGTAATGGGCCAGCGGGCCCTCCTGCACCGGCGCGCTGTGCACGATGAAATTATAAGCCGGACGCTCCAGAGCCTTATTGATCTTGCGCAGTGTCGAGCGCAGCATCCAGGCCAGGTTTTCGAGAGTGGGCCCGTCGGACGATTCGAAATGAGAAGCGTGGCGTTTGGGCAGTATCCAGGTTTCGAACGGAAAGCGCGGCGCGTAGGGTTCGATCACGACGAAGCGGTCGGTTTCCGACACCAGGCGCAGCCCGGCGGCGCTCTCCTGGGTGACGATGTCGCAATAAATGCAGCGCTCTTTTTGCTCGTAGAACTGCAAAGCGCCGTCGATCTCTTCCTTGACGTTTTCTGGAACCAGCGGCAGCGCGATCAATTGCGAATGGGGATGTTCCAGCGAGGCCCCGGCGGCTTCGCCATGATTCTTGAACAAAATGATGTAGCGGAAACGATGGTCGCGCTTCAGATCGTTCACCCGGTCCTGAAACGCGCGCAACACTTCCTGGATCTGCGGCTCCGGCATTTCGCTCCAACTGGCGCCGTGGTCGGGCGTCTCGATGACGATTTCGTGCGCCCCAACGCCATTCATCTTGTCGTACATGCCCTCGCCCTGCCGGTCGAGATCGCCCTCGATGCGCAGCGCCGGAAACTTGTTGGGCACCACCCGCACCCGCCAACCCGGTTCGTCGCGCCCGCCGCTCGAGCGGTAAGCCAGCACCTCCGGCGGCGTCTTCGCCTCGTTGCCCGCATCGAAAGGGCACAGGGCCGCGGCAGGCGGAGCGATCGGCCGGCGAATGAAATCGGTGGGCCGTCGGGAGCGTTCGTTGGCGATGATCACCCAACGTCCCGTGATCGGGTCTTTACGAAGCTGGGGCAAGACGGCAAACTCCTCGCGCTAGGTGGTCCATAAGACTTAAGATTATAGCGGTATTCGCGGGAGGTCCCGCTGCCGCCCTAAGCCACCGTCGCGTGTACCGGGGCCGCGATTCGCGCCGCCGTCAGGATGGTTTCCACGGCGATTTCGTCGCCGCAGCGGGTATTGAGCATCAGGTCGTACAAGCGCAGGTCGCCCCACTGCCGGCCGAAGAATTTATGAATGTAGGCGGCCCGCTCGGCGTCTTTTCCCGCGATATGCTCGACCAGGCTGGCGACGCCGCCCACGCGTTCCGCCACCCGCCGCTTGCGCAACTCCATCGGTGCGTATAGGAACACCCGGAAAGTTCGCGGATGGCCCTCCAGAACGCACTGTGCTCCGCGGCCCACGATGACGCAGTTTCCGGCTTCCGCGGCGTGCTCGATGATCCGGCGTGTCAGCTTGGCCATGGTCCGGGCGTCCAACAGATCGGCATCGGAAAGGCCGCTCGGCCACTCTCCGCTGCCCTGCCAAATGGCCCGCAGCAAAGCCGCCAGCCAGGGATCGCACCTTTCGTCGAACTGCTCGACAACATGCGGTTCGACGTTCGCCGTCCTGGCTACTTCATTTACTAACTCGCGATCCAGCAGCCGCCACCCGAGCCGGTCCGCCAGCATTCGCCCAATGGTCGCACCACCGCTTCCGAACTCCCGGGCGATGGCGATGACGCGGATACTCACTTTTCGCGCCTCCTAGCTTCAACGTAACGCTTTTCACTAAGCGTGGAAAGCGGGCAGGTGCGTCGCGCGGAAAGCTCCCCGCTACCAAACTCTACACGCGTTCGCCCGCACCATCGGGTCGCCGGCCTTGCACGAAAATGCCTTGCCGAATTCCGGCAGGTTCGAGACCACTCCGTTGATCCGGTACTCGCCGGGCGAATGGCTGTCGGTGAGGGCGTGCAGGCGCTTCGACTCGGGCCGTTCCTCGCCGCAGGCCCACTGCGCCATGCCGATGAAAAAGCGTTGATCGGGCGTGAAGCCGTCCACCGGCGCCAGCGTCTTGTCCTTGGTCGCCTCTTTCCACGCCATGTAGGCCAGCAGCGTGCCGCCCAGGTCGGCCACGTCTTCGCCCAGGGTCAGCTTGCCGTTGATTTTGACGTCGTCCACCACGGTGTATTGCGAATATTGATTCGAAACGCAGGCGGCGCGCTGGACGAACGCGTCTGCGTCTTGTTTGGTCCACCAGTCTTTCAGATTCCCGTGGGCGTCGAACTGGCGGCCTTCGTCGTCGAAGCCGTGGGTCAATTCATGCCCGATGGTGGCGCCGGTGTTGCCGTAGTTGGGCGCATCGTCCATCTTGGGATCGAATAGCGGCGGCTCCAGCACGCCGGCCGGAAAGTTGATGTCGTTCATCTGCGGGTCGTAGTAGGCGTTCACCGTGGGCGGCGTCATTCCCCATTCGCTGCGGTCCACGGGCTTGCCGATTTTGTTCAGGTCACGGCGGGTTTCGAATACCGCGCAGCGGACGGCGTCGCCGGCGTAATCGCCGGCCACGATGTCAACCGAACTGTAGTCGCGCCAATGGTCCGGGTAGCCGATCTTGTTTACCACGCCGTGCAGTTTTTCGAGCGCCTTCTGCTTGGTGGCATCCCCCATCCAGGCGATCTGGCGAATATCGGTTTCCATGGCTTGCTCGATCTGGCGCGTCATGGCTACGGCGCTGGCCTTGGTTTCGGGGGTGAAGGTATGGGCCACAAACACCTCGCCCAGCGCTTCGCCCAAGTCGCGATCCACCCGCCGCACGCAGCGCTTCCAGCGCGGCTCCATCTCCTTCACCCCGCGCAGATACTTGTTGTTGAAGTCGAAGTCCGCCTCCACGAAGGCTTTCCCGAGGTAGGGCGCGCGGTCGCTCAGCAGGTGCCAGCGCAGATAAGTGCGCCAGTCCGCAACCGGCCGCGCGGCCAGCAGCTTTTCCATCTCTTTGTAGAATGCCGGCTCGGTGACGTTGACTACGTCCGGCGCGGCGAGCCCCAGCGTCTTCCAGTACTCCGGCCAGCCGAAATGGGGGGTCAGCTTTTCGGCCTCCGCACGCGAAAGCTTGTGGAAGAGCTTATACGGATCGCGCAGTTCCACTCGGGTGAGCGACGCCTCGGCCAGATCGGTCTCGATCGCCATTACCGTCTCGGCTTCGCTTCGCGCCGCGGCCTCGCCGTCGCCCGCCAGCCGCAGCATCCGCGCCACGAACTCCAGGTAGCGCGCCCGGGTTTCCACCGATTTGGCGTCGGTCTTCACATAATAATCGCGGTCCGGCAGGCCCAGCCCACCGGCGCTGGCGAAGGCGATGACGCGCTCGGAATCGGCAAAATCCTGGGAAGATCCGAAGCCGAACAGGTACCGCTCCGCACGGTTCGAGCCCATGTGCAGCCGCGCCAGAAGCGGCGCCAGATCGCGAGTTTGCCCGAGCGTCGCAATCTGCCGCAGGGCGTCGTCGATTGGCCGCGTGCCGGCTTTCTCGATGGCATCTTCGTCCATGCAGGCGGCGAAATAATCGCCGATCTTCTGTTCGTTG
The DNA here is from genome assembly GCA_049509915.1 of Bryobacteraceae bacterium. Lineage (GTDB taxonomy): Bacteria > Acidobacteriota > Terriglobia > Bryobacterales > Bryobacteraceae > JBEKYD01. The sequence continues at coordinate 15,028 of JBEKZL010000056.1, forward strand.
GAGGTTCGGTTCGCGCCGCCTTTCCCAAGCTGACGCAGCAGCCCCCACAGGTACTGCATGTTTTCGGTGGTCAGTCTGCCGTAGACGTCCCAGCGCGGCTGGTCGGGCGGAATCGGATTCAGCACGCTCCAGTTCCCGCAGGCGAATTTGTAGAAGTCCACGCACGGGTCCGCCGCGCGGTCAAGAAATTTCAGCTCCAGGCTGGGCGTGTACGGCAGTCCGGTCAGCGGACGGTCCCCGGACTGTGCCACCCCAAGCGGCGGCACCAGAAAACAGGCGGCAAGCCAGATAAAGGATTTCACCAGCCGAGGGTACCACGGCCGGGCCGTGGCCAATGAAACGTTTTTCGGTCACAGAACCAGCAAATTTTCTATTGCCGCCACAATCTAAATAACTTACCTTCACTGCGACGTTTTCTGGCGTTGCCTTTTCCGAATGCCGCCGGTCTAGCATGGGGGCAGCGGGAGAGCCCTTCGGCCCGTAAGTCTGGAGCCCTCTCGAATTCAAACCAGAAAAGGTCCTATCGATGCAGTCAGCCAGTCATCCTAACGTCCATGAACCTTGGCGCCCGTGGTCGGAGTCACAAACGCTCCATGTCGCCACCGCGTACAGCAATCCCGTGCGTTGGCGGTCCCGCCGCGCGCTGATGAACGATTTCCGCCAGCACATGGCGGCCAGTCCGAACGTGGCTCTCTACGTGGGCGAAATCCAGTACGGCGAGCGCCCCTTCGAAGTGACCGACGCCGCCAATCCGCGGGATCTCCAACTGCGCACCTCCGACGAGATGTGGCACAAGGAGAACCTGCTGAACCTGGTGGTACAGCGCTTTCCCGCCGACTGGAAGTATGGCGCCATTGTCGATGGCGATTTTCACATGACCCGCCCGGATTGGGCCCTCGAAACCATCCACCAGTTGCAGCACTACGACTTCGCCCAACTTTTCAGCAGTTATGCGCCGCTCTCGGCCGATCATCGGCCCACTTCGGTCACCCCCGGCTTTGCCTATGCCTACCTCAGCACGCGACGCGTGCCGTCGCCCAACCTGCCCTCCTACGTGGGCGCGCCCGGCGGCGCTTGGGCTTTCCGCCGCGAATCCTTCGATCAGGTGGGCGGCATGCTCGACACCTGCATCCTGGGTTCGGCCGATTGGCACATGGCCATGGCGCTGGTGGGAGAACCCGACCGGCACTGGGAAGTCCGCGAATGCGGCGATCCCTATGTGCGCAAAATTGCCGCGTGGGGCAAACGCGCCGATGCCATCAAGGGCAACATCGGCTACGTCCAGAACCACGCCATTCATCACTTCCATGGGCCCATGTCGAAACGCGGCTACAGTTCGCGCTCCCGCATCCTGCGCGACCACCGCTTCGATCCCGATATCGACCTGCGCCGCGATTCCCAGGGCCTGTGGCGCTTCGCCGGCAACAAGCCGCGCCTCCGCGACGACATCCGCGCCTACTTCCGCGAGCGCAACGAAGATGCCGTCGACCTGGGCTCGCGCGAACGGCACCTTGTCTGAGAGGGAGCGTGGGACCGCCCGGCTCGCCCGGCACTCTGTACGGCCGGCTGTACGGATTTCCGCGCCGCCCAGCCCGTCAGCACCGTCGAAGCCTTCGCCCCACGGGTTCATTGACTGGCCCGTTTACGTATTGTCAAGTCAGAATGGGTAGGTTGAGTACGTAACCCGTTTACGTATACGATAGAAACATGGGGGCGCGGATATCGAAGGACCTTAGGGCATACTTTTCCAAGCTTGGAAAAAAGGGCGGGAGGAAGGGCGGCGCTGCTCGTGCCTCGAACATGACCCAAGAACAGCGCACAGAGAGCGCACGGAATGCCGTGATGGCCCGCTGGAAAAAAGTTAAAGAAAACCGCGCCTCCAGCCGATGAGACGACAGTGCTATGCTTCTTGTCTGATGGCACAGTTCCCAAAAGGAGGCTACGACCTTGGAGCGAAAGACAAAAATCCCGATGCCGCCCGACGGGAGACTAGTAGAGGGTTTTGAGGTCCCCGTGGTGGAGTCAACTGAGCGCTGGACGGAGACCAAGCTTGAAGACGGGACCGTCCTGCGAATCAAACCATCTATTCTTTCAGCCGTCCGTATCCCAGGTCAATGGGACCCGGACGGCAATCCAATGTACGCGCTGAAGGCCGCCAACGCAATGATGATTGCCGAAGCACCCGACCACCTGAAACGTGGGTATGCGGGGATGCCGCCCAACCGGGCGAATTGAGGATTTATGCGAACCTCGTGGATTTACTCGTCTCAGGTCACTAAGGCATGGCTTGTCACCGGGATCGCGTCAGTGTTTGTGCTATGTGGTCCAAACGCAGAGGCCGTTGAGGTCCACCCCGAAGTGCAGCAGGAGATCTGTGTTCAACCTCCCGATTGTCCGCGCGTGATCGTGGATGAAATGCTTGAGAGGTCCTTCCGCTTTCAAGAGCTTGTGTCCCGGTGGCGCTCCGAACGTGGGGCCACGTCCTCGATTACATCAATGGCAATGTGTGATGCCTACCAGAGAATTATCGGCATGGGTCCGGAAGCCATACGCCTGATAATTTCGCAACTGCGATCTGAAGGCGATGAGCCGGACCAGTGGTTCTGGGCGCTCAAGGTTCTATCCGGCGCTGACCCGGTCAAAGAAGAGGATCGCGGCGACTTCCTAAAGATGACCGATGCCTGGATCGCGTGGGCGGAAAACGAGGGCTATGCCCGGTAGTTGGAACGCTGGCGACTTTCCCGAATTAAGAAACGACAACCATGCGATAACCAGCAAGGCGACCAGGCGGTACAACTGCATCGCGTGGGCTGCTGGCAATGCTACTAGGAAATGGTGGCCGGACCCCATGAATATTGGCTGGTGGCCGCCCGGAGTTCAACGAGTTGAGACAATGGAAGCGTTTATAGAGGCGTATGGAACCTTAGGCTACCGCCTTTGCTTCGATGGAACCCTCCAGCCGGGAATCGAGAAGTTGGCACTTTTCGGAATCAGGGTCCAGCCGGGAGATCCGCCCGTACCCACCCATGCGGCCTTGCAGTTGGAATCCGGCAACTGGACAAGCAAGCTTGGCGACCTTGAGGATATATCGCATGCGACCGTCGAAGCCGTCAGCGGACCAATCTACGGACACGTGTTTTGTTTCCTCCAGCGCCTCCGGCCTGTCGGGTCATAACCCCAGCTACGCACAAATGTGGGACCTCCTCTCCCGCCGCCCGTGTTGTAAACTATTCGCTACCATGACGTTGATTCGCGACAACCCGGCCCGCTGGTGCCTTCTGGCGCTGACGGCCATCGGCCTCGGCGCCGCGGCCGACAATCCCACCCTCACCATTCAGGGCGACATTCCGGCAAGCGTGGTCCTGAAGGCCGAAGACGTGGCGCAAATGCCGCACCTCACGGCTTCGGTCAAGGAAGAAAAAGGAGGCACGGTGGAGTATCAGGGCGTGCCGCTCGCGGCGCTACTCGAGCGCGCCGGCGCGCCCGTCGCCAAAATGCGCGGCAAAACGATGGCCACCTACCTTCTCGCGACGGCCCACGACGGTTACCAGGTGGTATTCTCGCTGGCCGAAGTCTCGCCCGAATTCGCCAACGAGACCATCCTCGTCGCCGACCGCCGCGACGGAAAGCCCATGGTGGCGCCGCTCGGCCCGTTCCGCATCGTCTGCCCTAACGACAAGGCTCAGGCTCGCGGTTTGCGCATGCTCGAAAAACTGGAAGTCGTCCGCTTGCGAAAGTAGCGCCGCGCCCGCCTCACTGCGGCGTAGCGTCGGGAAGGTATTGGGCGCCGTGCAAAGCCTGCCGCAACAGGTAGTATTCGTTCACGGGGCGGTCGTCGGTGAGGGTGGGTGCGCCGGGCTCCCGGTCGATCAGTTGTTGCAGCGGCAATTCCTGATCGAGAACGCCTCGGAACTGAGCTTCGGCGGTGGATTTCGGCCCCCATTCCAGTAGATCCTTCAAGGCTGCCGGCGGCAGGCGAGAAGCCATCTCGGCGGCGCTCGGCCGCGGCAGGGGCTTAAAGCTGCACAGGAAATGAAAGCCCCACCCCTCGATCGAGCGGAACGTGCGCACATACGGAAAGCTGCCGCGGAGCGCCTGGGCAAACGCCGAACCGGTGGTGAAATCGGCTCCCGGCAGCCACTGCTGCAGGATCCCGCCCGGGCTTAGGCGGCGGGCCAGCACGCGGTAGAACTCGGTGGAATACAGCAGGCTCGATCCAGCCGCCGCCACCGGCGGGGGCGGGTCGACCACAATTACGTCGTAGGTTTCGCGGGTGCGTTCCAGGTATCGCCGGTCGTCGTCGATCACCACCGTGGCGCGGGGCGAGCGCAACAATTGTTCGCCATTGGCGTGGAAGAACCCGAACACCTTCGGCACGCTCGGCACCAGTTCCACCACGGTGACTGGAATGCCCCAGGAGAGCGCGGAGCGGAACGACGTGCCCATGCCGAAACACAGCACCAGCGCCCGCCGCGGCGACGCGTCCAGAGAGGTCAGAGGCAGGTGAGCCATCATCTTGGTGATGGGCGTGAGCAGGGTCATGCCGGTGCCATTGGTGAGGAGAATCTTGTCCATGCCTTCTCCATCGGCAATGACCGTGGCGGTATAGTCGCGCCGGATCCAGGCACGGGGGTAAAGAGTTTCGAAGTCGCGGGTGAAGACGATCAGTAAGATACCGGCCGCCAGGGCGGCCATGGGCAGCTGGAGACGGGCCAACTTCAAATCCCGCGCGGAAAACACGCCGAACGCGAATAACGGCAGGGCCAGGAGAATCAGGGTCCAACGCTCCCCCAGGGCCGGCAGCAGCACAAAGCCTGCCACCAGCGGTCCCAGAATGCACCCGATGGCGTTGACCGCGTAGGCTCGCCCGGCGCGATCCGGGTCGCCGCCGGACCAACGGTCCACCAGCATCGGGGTCAGGAATCCCAGCACCCCGCAGAACGGGCCGATACCCACGGCCACGCGCAGCGCACCCAATAGCAGATCGGGATCTTCAGGGCTGGGGACACGCGGATCGGCGGTAAGTAGCGGCAACAGCGCGAAGCCACTTGCCAGCACGGCCAGCGGCCGCCAGGCTAGTTCGGCCGCCGGGCCGCCTCCCGGTTTCGATCGCCGCCGATAGAGCCGCGAGCCGATGGCGGTTGCGGCCAGGTATATGGCGAGCATGGCGGCGAACGAGTAGACTACCGGTCCCAGGAAGGGAAGGTACTGCCGCGTCCAAACCACTTCCATGGCCAGACTCGCCAGGCCGGTAGTGGCGAGCAGCGGCAGGATCGCCGTGTCGGTAGCCGGCCCGGTTGAAGCGGCGGCCGCCGCACGGGGCACGGAAGACCGCCTGGAACCTGCCGTCCGCGACAGCGCGAATGCCAGCGTGGCAATCAGGGCATTCGAAACCGCGGCCACCAGCAGCGACCGGGAGAAGCCCATCGCCTCGATCATCACGAAAGCAGATCCGATCGTACCGGTCATCGCGCCGAGCACGTTGGCTACGTACAGGTAGCTGAACGAGCGCGCCGATTCCCCTTCATAGGCCGCGCGAATTCCGGCCATCGCCACCGGAAAGGTCGCGCCCATTACCGCGCAGAACGGCAGCATGACCAGGGCGATCCAAGCGGCCGAAGCCAGGTAGAAGCTCGACGATCCCCAGGATGACTGCTGCACTCCCAGCAGTGCGTGGCCATGGCGCAGCAGCGGCGCGACCACCACCCCAGACACGCCGATGGTCAATTCCAGCGCCCCGTACAGGCGAATGAAGAATGCGGCCGGTTTCGTGTCGCACCGGTGTACCAGCCGCCCGCCGGCCCAGCTACCCAGCGCCAGCCCGGCCATAAATACGGATAGAACGATAGAAACCAGCGGTGTGGTGACGCCGAAACCGGCCATCGCCACGCGCAACCAGATCACCTGGTATACCAGGCTGCAAAAGCCCGACAGGAAAAAACAAAGAAAGAAGACGTTCATAGGCGGTAGCCGGCGGTTGCCGGCATTTCGACCGAGAACACAGTATAGCGTCGCGCGGAGCGGCCCCGCTCGCTCCCAATCCTCTCGTCCCGAGGCAAGACTGCTACTGAGTCCCGGTTTTGGCCGTTGCACTCGCGCCCCTCGCGGTTCAGGCGCGGCAACCGCCAGGGAGCGGTCGACCGGAACAGATTTCCCCAGATCGGCTAAGCACCGGCCGCGTCCGCCGGAACTTCGTCCTTTCCTTCTCCGTTATACTCGGTAGTTAAGCTTACATGCTGCGTTACCTGCCGCTGATTCTGAAGAACTGCTGGCGCAACCGGCGCAGAACGATTCTCACGGTGGCCTCCATCGGGGTGTCGATGTGCTTGTTGGGCGTGATGATTGCTATGTTCCACGCCTTCTATTTGAGCGACCCGGCGCCCGCCCAGGCGCTGCGGCTGGTCGTGCGTAATCACATTTCCCTGGCGCAGTGGCTTCCCTTGTCCTATCGAAATACCATCGAACACGTGCCCGGGGTGCGGATGACCATGATCTATAACTATTTCGGCGGTAGTTATAAAGACACCCGCGACCCCAAGAACCAGTTCGCGCGCTTCGCCGTCGAACCCGAGAAGTTGTTCACCGTTTTCGGCGAGTACCGGATTCCGGACGACCAGAAGCGAGCATTCCTGAAGGAGCGCACCGCCTGCCTGATTGGCCGCGACCTGGCCAACTCGCTGAAGCTCAATGTCGGCGACCGGATTCACATCATCGGCGACATCTATCCGGGAGACTTCGACTTTACCGTGCGCGGCGTTTTCGACAGCCCGCAGGCCAGCGATGTGCTGTATTTCAACAAGGAGTACCTGGATCAATCGATGCCCGAGGGGCGCCGCGGCCAGATCGGCATGTTCTACACCCTGATCGACGACCCGGCCCATTCCGCCCGCGTGGCGCAAACCATCGACGAACAGTTCCACAACGCCACCCGGCAGACCAAAACCGAAACCGAGCAGGCCTTCGTGGTGAGTTTCCTGTCTCTGCTGGGCAACGTGAAAATGCTCCTGCTGGGGATTTCCGGCGCGGTGGTGTTTACCATTCTGCTGGTGTCGGCCAACACCATGGCCATGTCGGTGCGCGAGCGCGTGCGCGAGGTGGGGGTGCTCAAGACTCTCGGCTTCACCCCGCAAGCTGTGCTGGGGCTGGTGCTGGGCGAAGCCGTCGCGATTTCGCTGGTGGGCGGCGCCATCGGATATCTCATCTCCACTTTTTTGATGCGAGCGGTGGCCAAGAGCCCGTTCGGCGGTTTCCTCCCGCCCATGGCGGACTTCAACCCGGCGGTGGCGCTCACGTGCGTCGCCGCGGCCGCCGCCATTGGATTCCTCAGCTCGCTTGTCCCCGCGCTGAATGCTTCCCGAATCCCTATTGTGGAAGCCCTGCGGAGCACCGATTGACCATGTCGATTCCCCTCGCCTACAACCTGCGCAACCTGGTGGTCCGCAAAACCACCACCATCATGACCGCGCTCGGCATCGGGCTGACGGTTGCTGTGCTGCTGGCGATTTTGATGATGGTGAACGGGCTGCGCTCGACGCTGGCTGCTTCCGGCGATCCTCTGAACGTGCTGGTGATGCGGCACGGGTCCGATTCCGAGTTGGTCAGCAATTTCACCCGCACCCAGTTCCAGGACTTGAAATTCAAAGCGGGGATTGCCGCCGGTCCGGATGGCCAGCCGCTGGCATCGCTCGAGCTGGTGTCCATCCTGAATCTGGCCAGCGTCGATAACCCGCAGGGAAACAATTTGACCGTGCGCGGCCTGCTGCCGGTGGGGCAGCGCCTGCGTCCTTCCATTCACCTCATGAGCGGGCGTTGGTTCGAAGCGGGCAAACCCGAAATGGTGGTGGGTAAATCCATCGCCGCTCGATATCCCGACGCCCAAATCGGCAAGAAGATCGCCTTCGGCCGCAGCCAGTGGCTGATTGTGGGTGTGATGGATGCCGGTACCGGTGCGCAAAATAGCGAAATCTGGGCCGACCTCAACCAGCTATCGAGTGACATGAACCGTCTGGAGGTGCTCAGCTCGGCCCTGGTGCGCGCTCCCGACGCCGTCACCGCCAAGGCCCTGGTGAACGATATCGAGAACGATCAAAAGCTCGGGCTGCATGCCATCGGCGAACGGGATTATTACGACCAGCAGACCGATTCCGCCAAACCGGTGGAATACGCCGGCATCTTCGTCGCCATCGTAATGGCCATCGGAAGCAGCTTCGCCGCCATGAACACCATGTACGCGGCGGTGGCGCGGCGCGCGCGGGAAATCGGCACGCTGCGGGTTCTGGGCTTTTCCAAGGGCAGCATTCTGCTGAGCTTCTTCCTGGAATCGGTGTTGCTGAGCGCGCTGGGCGGGGTGGTGGGCTGCCTGCTGGTGCTGCCGTTCAACGGTTACACCTCCGGGATTGGCAACTCCTCGTTTTCCGAGACCGCCTTCGCCTTCCGCGCCACTCCGCCGATTCTGGCGATGGGCCTCGGCTTCGCCATCGTCATGGGGTGCCTGGGCGGTTTCTTCCCCGCCCAATCGGCGGCGCGCAAGCAGATTCTCACCGCCTTGAGGGAGTCGTAAACGCGCGAGTTGTAGCCGCGACTGCGGGGACCGGTTGCTGAACGGGCCACGGTAATTGCGAGATGTCATGGACGCCGAACTGAAGAGCTTGAAAATCGACCGTAGCAAGCGCCGCGCTTCCAACGGCGGTCGCCGTGCCGCCTGGATCGTAGCCGTGGTGATTTTGCTGGCGCTGGCGGCGGGCGGCTGGAGCCTGATCGGCTCGCGCCTCAATCCGCCCGCCGATGTTGCTATTCTGCGCGTGCGCGCGGTGAGCGCCGGCTCGGTGCCCGAAGGCGTGGTGCTCAATGCCACCGGCTACATCGTGGCTGCGCACAAGATCGAACTAGCCGCCAAAGTCGTCGGCAAAGTGAAGTGGATCGGCGTCGATAAGGGCGACCACGTGAGGGAAAATGAAGTGCTGGTGCGCCTGGAAGACGACGAATACCAAGCCCAGTTGCAGGAAGCCAAGGGGCAGCTGGCCAACCTCGAAGCCCAGCTGGCCGAGGCCATGCATGGCTCCCGTCCGGAGGAAATCGCGCAGGCACTGGCCAACCTCAACTCCGCTAAAGCCGACCTCGACAACGCCAAAGTCACCCTCGACCGCAACCGCCAGTTGGTGAAGGAAGGTCTTACCGGCAGGCAGGCCGTGGACGACGCGCAGGCCCGTTACGACGGCGCGGTTCACAAAGTGGATTCGCTCGACAAAAGCTACGTGCTGGCCAAGCTCGGCCCGCGCCAGGAGGAAATCGATTCCCTGCGCGGGCAGGTGGAGCAGGCCAAGGGCGCGCTGGCCTATGCCCAAACCAACCTGGCCAACACCGTGATCCGCTCCCCGGTAACCGGCACCATTCTGGAGCGCGAGGTGGAAAAAGGCGAGTTCGTGACCAATAGCAACGTGGGCGACCGTGGCGCCAAAGGCTACGTCGTCTCCCTGGCCGATCTGAACGATCTCGAAGTCGAGCTCGATATCAGCCAGAACGATTTCGCCAAGCTGCGCTCCGGCCAGCACGGCACCATCACCACCGACGCATTTCCCGACCGTAAATACGACGGTTTCATCAAGGAGATTTCCCCGGAAGCCAACCGTCAGAAGGCCACCGTCCAGATCAAAGTGAAAGTGGCGCGGCCGGATGCCTATCTGCGGCCCGAGATGAACGCCAGCGTGGCGTTCGTGGCCGATGAAACGCCGGACGCGTCTGCCGCGGCCCCTCGCCCGGTGGTGATGGTCCCCGCGGCGGCCGTGCACGACGGTGCCGTGTTTGTGATGCTGGACGACAAGGCCGTGCAGCGCGCCGTCAAGACCGGAGAAACCAGCGGCGCCAACGTGCGCATCCTGGAAGGGCTGGTCGGCGGCGAGGATTTGATCCTCGATCCTCCGGCGACGCTTAAAGACGGTGCCAAGGTTCGGAGGAAGGGGTAAGCGCGCGTGAGCGAGTTCATTATCGAAACCAAGCATCTCAGCAAGGAGTTTTTGCGCGACGAGTTCCACATCGTCGCCCTGAAAGACGTGAGCGTGCGGGTGGCAGCCGGAGAGTTTGTCGCCTTGATGGGGCCTTCGGGCTCCGGCAAATCCACGCTGCTGCATCTGGTGGCGGCCATGGACCGGCCCACCTCCGGAGAGATTCGGGTGCTCGGCCACGATTTGCGTGAATTGAACGACCGCCAGATCGCCCATTGGCGCAACGAGAACGTGGGGTTTATCTTCCAGCAATTCAACCTGATTCCGGTGTTAACCGCTCTCGAGAACGTGGAGCTGCCGCTGAAGCTCACCAACCTCAATAAGGCCGAGCGCAATGAACACGCCACTACGGCGCTCAAGCTGGTGGGGCTGGGCGACAGGCTGCGGCATTTTCCGCGCCAGCTTTCCGGTGGCCAGGAGCAGCGCGTGGCCATCGCCCGCGCCATCGCCACCGATCCGGCGTTGATTCTGGCCGATGAGCCCACCGGCAATCTGGATGCAGCCTCGGCCCATGAAGTGCTGGAAATTCTCTCCAAGCTCAATTGCGATTTCGGCAAGACCATCGTTATGGTCACGCACGACCCTCACGCCGCCCGCTTCGCCAGCCGCATCTACAACCTGGAAAAAGGCGAGCTTCTGGCGGCGTGAACAACTAACCAGCCGCGACTAAAGGGGGTGCTTAACCGATCTGGGGATTCGGCGGTATAGCTGCGGCAACCGCTCCCTCACGGCCGCGGCTCGGTTACGATTGCCGCGTGTTTTCAGTCACTTACCGAGCCGCGACCGCCAGGGAGCGATATTTACCCCGGATCGGTTCAGCACCTGGCCAGAGGGAGCGGTCTTCTCCCGGTTGTCGCGATGCTACAATCTCGCGAGGGAGCCTCCGGTTGCGATTCGTCACATTCTATCGAAACGCTGAGCCAGTAGATCGGGAAGAAGCCACCGAGCCGGGGGCGCTTCTCGATGGCCGTGTCGTCAGCCTTCGCGGCGCTGGATTTGCCGATTTGCTGGGAGTAATTTCGGGCGGGGGCGACGCGTTGGCCCGCGTCGGCCGTTGGGTTACCCACGCCCCATCGGGTTCGGTTTACGACCTCGGCTCGGTCCGCTTGACGGCGCCCATTGCGCGGCCCGGGAAAATCGTCTGCATCGGGCTGAACTACCGCGACCACGCCGCCGAAGCGCGCCTGGAGATCCCCGCCGTGCCCACGGTGTTTGCAAAGTTCTCCACCGCCGTCATCGGTCCCGGCGAGGCCATCGTTCTGCCGCGCAACTCGACCAAGCCCGACTACGAGGCCGAGTTCGCGGTGGTGATCGGCCGCCGTGGCCGCCACGTTTCCGAGGCTGACTGGCGCTCGTGCGTGTTCGGCTACACCATTCTGAACGACGTCAGCGCGCGCGACTTCCAGACCGCTACCAGCCAGTGGACCATGGGCAAAACGTTCGACACCTTCGCCCCGTTCGGACCGGCCATCGTCACCGCCGACGAGATTTCCGATCCCCACAATCTCCGGATTTCCCTCGCTATCAACGGCGAAGTGTTGCAGGATTCGAGTACGGCGAACCTGATTTTCGGCGTGCCCAAACTGATCGCGTTTTTATCCAGCGTGTTCACCCTCGAGCCCGGCGATCTAATTTCTACCGGTACGCCCGCCGGAGTCGGATTCGCACGTAAGCCCCCGCGCTGGCTGGCGCCTGGCGACCAGGTCAGCATCAAAATCGACGGCTTGGGCGAACTGGTGAACCCGGTGGTGGCCGAAAGCTGATCGCTGCCAGAATTGAAGCAATCGCGCCCGTAGCTCCCGTGGATAGAGCGGCTGGCTTTGAACCACGTTCAGGCTGTATCCAGGGGCATTGCTGGCATAAAGAATCAATAACTTAGACGGTCCCCTCCGCCGCGAATTCCCTCATGTCCCCTCACGTCTAGCACAAAATCCAGCACACGAAAAAAATGACGTTTTGGTTTTCCCGTTTGGCCCAAGGGTCTGGAAGGCTATCGGCGGCTGACGTTCATGACGCTGGATGCCGACATCTGGCGTTTGCCCGACCAGCGTTTGGCGGGTGCTCAGCCCTGGGGGGCGCGGACATCATTACGGTGACGGCTGTGGCACGAGCATGAAAATGGCCCTGAAAGGCAGCCGGAACGCCGACGCCCTCGCGTCCGGCGAGGACGAACTGCGAGGCAAGGTCAATTATCTGATCGGGAACGATCAGGCGCAGTGGCACCCGGGCGTGTCCACATTCTCCAAAGTCCGTTTCGCAATGTCTATCGGGGCATCGACCTGGTCTACTACGGCAACTCGAATATGGAGATGTATTTATTCTCCAATTCCAGTATGCGGCGGCGACGACGCCCGCGACGCGCGGCCAGTACGTGGTGATCTATTCTACGGGACTGGGAGCTGTGGGCAATCAGCCGGCAACGGGCGCTACAGTTTCCGACGCATCGGCAACGTACGTCCAGATGCCTACAGTGACCATCGGCGGAGTCGAGGCATCCACCAACTTTGCCGGTCTGGCTCCCAGTGCAGCCGGGTGATCTGCTCCAACGTTCGGCGACACCGAGTGAGCTTCTCCCGGATGGATTCGACTGTGGCGGTCCACACGAAGGGCCTTAAGTGTTGACTCCAGGCTTTGAGAAACGCCTCGATGGACGCCTGCAAGTCGGCTAAGCTGAGAAAGACACTGCGGATGGCCTCGTTGTCCAGGTGGAATCGGGCCGGGGGAATGATTTTCCCGTTGCCGCTGCTTGCCCGCCGCCAGCCGCCGCGAAACGCAGCTCACGCTGCGGTCGAACCGGCGCGTTAACTCCAGCACCACCGCCGCGGCTTCGCTCATCGGCCACGCCACCGCTTCCTGTTCGCAGAACGGAACCCGGATCCCTGGCCCGGAGGGTCACTCGGGGGAGACTCAGCTGCTTAACCGAGCTTTGCCGCGAAAATTCAGGCTAGCAATCCAAGGTAGTGAACTCCCGGAGTGAACGAGCCTTACCGGATGAGCACCCGGCTCCGGACCTCAACACAAAGCATTGGGAAGGTGTCGAACGGGTCGATTTTTTGGTTGTCCTCGGTGATCACTTCGCGTTCCTTGAGGATCTTTTGCAGCCCGCGCAGCAAGCGGTCCATGTCTCCGTCGGCGGCCTGGAGGAGCCTGCCCAATTCCTCGGGAGTTATTGGATCGCGGGTGTGCATCAGTTCGCCAACCAGCTGTCGTACTTGTTCTTTCTGGTGCAATCGACCGGGGTCGGGCGGGGAGGGAAGCGCCGGGGCGGGATTCTCTTCGATGGGCGAAGTTTCCGGCGAAGGAATCGTGGCTGCTGGTGGAACCGACTCCGCCGGCATCTGGGGGATTGGCTAGACACCGCCGGACGGGGCTTTCTGGCAGGTCGGGGATGCTTTGCCCTCACCGCCTCGGGCAACCGGCAGCAGGTGCCGCGATGCTTCACGCTGTCGACCTGCACGACACCTTTCCGGTTCAATTTCCGCAAAGCGGTTTGGGTTTGGCGCCAGCTGAGACCTGTGGCTGTGGCAACCATATGGATGTTTTCTGAAACCTGCTCCTGTCGTTGCAAAACGGCGGTACAGATAGACAGCGACCTTGAATTCGGCTCCGCTCAAGTCCCGCATGTGATCGGCGATCAGGGTGTGGAGGTAGCTCATCAATACGAAAGCGTCCGAGCGCGTCGGAAAGGCGATTTTTTGCTCTCTGTTAAGGGCTCTATCTCATCCGGCTATTTCGGCCAAGATTGGTGATTATGACCGGCGCATAAATGCAATTTATTACATTTTTCTCAAAGGAATTTGCAGTGCAAACGACCGGCGAGGAAGGTTTCCTGGGTTGTTGGCCGGGGGTGAGAAAGCTCGCCGCTGCCTGGCCACGCGCGCAGGAAAGATGTTTCAATGTATAAGTCGTTCAGAAACAGGATTGATAGGTGATATTGGCGATGCTTTGTAAGATTGTAAAGACATTGGCCGGTTATTCCGCCTACGCGGTTTTGACGTGAGCGCGACGCGGAAACCCTGGTAAAGGGATAGGTCAATACGAGTTTTCCAGCATACCTAAACGGCCTAAATGGCCCTTCGGCATCGCCACAACCAGTTTAGGCGATTGCGAAATTGACGATCAGCCCGGTCACAGTTTCCGGTTGGTCACCACCACCACGGCCATGATGCCCTCTCCAGATTGGGAAACTGCGTTAGGGAGCGCCCGAAGTCCAGCCCTATGGATCGCGATCTTGGAGGTTCCCGGCCGACCCACCCGAACCGGCACCCCCATGCCGCATCTAAGTTCGGCCGACAATGTGCAGCCGGCGATCGTGCCGGTGGTCGAGGGCAGAACGGAGTCTGGGAGGCCTTGGGGGGAAGAAAAACGCGGTGGCCGCGCCGCAATACCTGGTGATTTCACCCAAATACAACGATTTCGATGACAGCTTGGCCAGGCCGACTGCCGCCGCGTTCTCATGTCGGGCGCCGACAAATACTTCGACCAGGGCGACCTGATCGTGAGCCCGAAACTGCGGGAACCGTTTCCCTTCTGCGTCGAGTGCAAACACCGGAAGATCTTCCGGCTGGAGAGTCTTTTCACTCCGAGCAAGGAGTTCTTGGACTATCATCGGCAGGTCTTATCTGCTTGTGAACGAGAAGGGAACTGCCGAATTCCGATGGTGGTAGTCCGCGGCCAGCGTGGTTCTATCCTGGCCTCGGTACCTGCCTGGGTCATAGTGGGAAGATACGGTCTGCCTAAGAATTCAACCGCGATTAATTATCCGGCACTCGGCTCCAGGTGGTTGATGACGGACCTGGACAGTTTTCTGCAGGGAGTGTTTGCCAATAAAGGCTGCATAGACAGCCAAAGCAGTACGTAATCTTTTTTCACGTAAGGAGCGCGATCGACCTCGGGGGTCACCCAAAACCGGCCAGTTGGGGTCACTTCAAAACCGGCCAGTTGAAAGCGTGATCTAGCAGGATGCTGAAAAATAGCCCGGGGCGGAATTCAGTGTCCTTCCCGCTTTTCTTTCAGAAGCTCCCTGGTGTTTCGCATAACAGCTCTGCGTAGGGGGATACAGACCCAAAACGCC
>JBEKZL010000057.1:0-30022 GCA_049509915.1 Bryobacteraceae bacterium
GACGCGGTTGTGGTGGGTCTTGATGAGCGAAGCCTTGGCGGTGCCGCCGGATTCGATGGTATCGGGATAAATGGTTCCCTGGCCCAGAATCCAGTGCTCGTCCAGCAGGCTGCGCGATTCGACGATGCGCTCCTGCACGCGAACGAATTCCTCGCCGATGATGTGGCGCTTTTGTTCGGGGTCGGTGACGCCGGCGAGAGCGCCCAGAAACCGGTCTTCGGCGTGTTCCACCCTCAGGCCGGGGATGCGGCTCACCCAATCGGTCTCGCCCTGGCGCATGAGGCCGGTATCGACGTAGACGCCGCGGACGCGATCGGGGCCTAGGGCGCGGGTACAGAGGGCGAAGGCCACGGAGGAATCGACGCCGCCGGAAACGAAGAAGAAGACGTTGCGGTTGCCCACGGCTTCGCGGATTTCGCGTTCGAGTATGGGCACGCGATGGCGAGGGTCCCAATCGCCGGTGCAGCCGCAGACGCGGAAGACGAAATTGGATAGATACTGTTTGCCGCGGGTGGTATGGACCACTTCGGGGTGGAACTGCACGCCGTACAGGGCGCGGTCGGGATCGGCGAGGGCGGCGATGGCGCAGGTGGGGGTGCGCCCGGTGACGTGAAAGCCCGGCGGCGCGGCGGCCACCACGTCGAAATGGCTCATCCAGATTTGCTGCGAGCCGGCGAGGCCGGCGAACAGCGGGTCGGGCGAATCGTCCAATTCCAGTGCCGCCATGCCGTACTCGCCTTTTTCGCCGCGGCGAACCTGGCCGCCCAGAGCATGCGCCATCAACTGCTGCCCGTAGCAGATTCCGAGCACGGGCAGCCCAAGGGAGAACAGCGCGGCGTCCACGGTGGGGCTGCCGGGATCGTAGACACTGGCCGGGCCGCCTGAGATGATGACGCCTCTGGCGCCGGCCAGTTCCCGGGCAGGAGTTTCACTGGCTCGCACTTCCGCGTAGACGCCCAGATCGCGGACCTTCCGCGCGATCAGGTGACAGTACTGGCCGCCGGCGTCGAGGACGACGATTTGTGGACTGGGATTCAAGTAACGATGGTAGCAGGGGCGCGGCGAGACGACCCTAGCGCGCGGTCTTTGCGGCGGTCTTGGGTGCCGGCTTGCCGGGTTTCAGCAGTTCCAGGTTGGCGGCGAGTTTGGCGTGCAGCTCGTCGTAAATGGGGTTGGGCGGGTCGAGAGCGCGGAGAGCGCGGCGGTATAGGTCGCGGGCCTCGTCGGGACTGGTTAGCTGCAGGCGCGCGGCCTCGGTGGCGAGACCCATGGCCAGCCCATAGGAGCGGATGGCGTTGGCGCGGTCGCTGGCGTCCCTGGCTTGTGGGAATTTCTTCTGCTCGGTATAGAAGACGGCGACCTTATCCAGTGCCATGGCCACCATGGCGTGCTTTTCGCCCACCGAATCCGCCCAGAGGCCGAGCAGGCGCTGATAAAGCGGATCGGCCTCATCGTATTTCTTTTCGCCGAACAGAGCGTAGGCGAGGCCGTCGACCGTCGCGATCAGGTCGGGGTTCTTGTTGCCGTAGACGCTCTCGCGAATCAGCAGCGCCTGGCGGAAGATCCATTCGGCGTTGTCGTATTCGCCGAGCGAAATGTAGACTGGGCCGAGGCGGTCGAGGTCGGGTACCACGCTGGGATCGAGTGGGCCGGTGAGTTTGCTATGGATGGCGATGGCCATGTTGAGCGCACCGACCGCGTCGACGGGACGGTGCCGGTCGGTGTCGATTTCGGCCATGCGGCTGTAATCGTTGGCCACGGCGACGTCGTCCACGCCACCCGCCGCGGCGCGGTGCATCTCCACGGCGCGCTCGAGCAGAGCCAGGCCGCGATCGAAATCCTTCATGGCGCGGCAGTAGGAGGCCTCCTGCGTGAGGTCGTCGGCGATCCTGGGGTCGGCGGCGCCGTTGACTTTCTCGCGCCACCAGATGGCCAGTTGCAAATACATGTCGGCGTCGTTGAAACCGCCGGTGGCGGCATTGGCCAGCGCCAGGCGCTTGAGCACGTCGTAGCGCGCGGGACTGTCCTCGGGCAGCTGCGCCTGGGCCAGTTTCCAGGCCTGGGCGAGAGTCGCTCGGGCGGCGGGGTAATCGCCGTGCATGTAGCTCGCCCGGGCATCGTTAAGGAGGGATTGGGGATCGGCCGGCTTCTCCTGGCCTCGCAGGCAGACAGAGCAGCAGATCGACAAAACGGCGTAGGCACAGGTACGGGCGCACATGCTAAAGGAATAGTACTAATGAATTAGCAATGTCAAGTGGAAGGAGCAGGGAGTGCGGGCCACTGGGCTGTTTCGCGCCGAAAGCTGGCTTTTCCTAATCATCTGTTCTATACTGCCGGATTCGGACCTAACACTTATGAGCGCTCCATTGGCTTTTCTTATCACGCAGGAAACCGTGAAACTGATTGCCGGAATCGGCGCGGTGGTGCTGATTATTCTGGCAGTGATGCGGCACAAGAGCAAGAAAAAAACGTCCGAAGACGACGATTTCTAGCTCTGGAGCCGCTCGGGCTTAGGCCTTTAAGCCCCCGCCGTCAATTGCGCCGCCGGCAGCACTTCGTTGAGCGACCCCTGCCGGTACCCTTCCAGGTCCAGAGTGACATAGCGGAAGCCCAATCCCCGGAAAATCTGGGTGAAACGCGCAGCCATTTCCATGCTCAAAGCTCGCGGCAATTCCTCGCGGGCGATTTCCACCCGCACCACGTCGCCATGGAAGCGCACGCGGAACTGGCGAAATCCCAGAGCTTTCAACTCTTCCTCGCCGGTTTCGACCGTCTTCACGTTCTGAATGCTGACGGGCGTGCCGTAAGGAATGCGCGAGCTCAAGCAGGCCGATGCCGGGCGATCCCAGGTGGGCAGGCCGGCCCGCCGCGACAACTCGCGGATCTCGCTCTTGGTCAGGCCGGCGTCCACCAGCGGGGCCGCTACGCGGTGGCGGTTGGCGGCGGCTTGGCCCGGGCGGTAGTCGCCCAGGTCGTCCTGGTTCACGCCGTAGAGAATGTGCTCGAAGCCGCGCTCCCGGCCCACCTCGGTCATACGGGTAAACAGCTCGTCCTTGCAGTGGAAACAGCGGTTGCCGTCGTTGCGCAGGTAGTCGGGATTCTCGAACTCGCGCGTGTGAATGTACTCGTGCGCGATATCGAAGCGCTTCACGAAGGCTTCCGCGTCGCGCTTGTGCGATTCCGGCAGGGAGGCCGAATCCGCGGTCATAGCCAGGGCCTCGCCCCCCAGCACCTGGCGCGCGGCCCAGGCCAGGTAGGCCGAATCGGTGCCGCCCGAAAACGCCACCAATACCCGGCCCATCGGCCGCAGCACCGAAAACAAACGCTGCTGTTTTTCCTCGACTGACTCCATATTCATAGTTTACTGGATCGGCAGGGTCTCCTGCCCGTTGCCGTCCACATTCTCGGCATCGGGAATCGCCGAAGCCGCCGCCACCTTGTCGCCATCCTCCAGGCTCACCAGCTTCACCCCCTGAGTGGAGCGGCCCACCTGGCGAATGGTGGAGGATTCGATGCGTATGATCTTGCCGCTCTGGCTGACGATCATCAGGTCCGAATCTTCCTTCACTAAAAGGATCGCCACTACCGGCCCGGTCTTGCCGGTGGTCTTCATGTTGATCACGCCCTTGCCGCCGCGCCCGGTCAGGCGGTAGTCGGTGAGCTTGGTGCGTTTGCCGAAGCCGTTCTCGGCGATGGAGAGAATCAGGCCCTCCTCTTCCACCACTTCCATGCCGATCAGGAAATCGCCCGGCGCCAGGTCCATGCCGCGGACCCCGCGCGCCTGGCGGCCCATGCCGCGCACGTCGTCTTCGTTGAAGCGGATGGCCTGACCCTGGTGCGAGCCCAGGAAAACGAAGTTCTTGCCGTTGGTGATTTTAGCCGAGATCAGCTCGTCGCCTTCGTCCAGCGACACCGCGATAATGCCGCGCGACATGGGATTGTCGAACTCCGTCAGTTCGCTCTTCTTGATCACCCCGGCCCGCGTCACCATCACGATGTAGCGGTCGGGCACGAAGTCCTTCACCGACAAGAACGCCTTCACGGTCTCATCCGGCTGCAGGTTGATGAGGTTCGAGATGTGCTTGCCCTTGCCCACCGTGGCCGCGTCGGGAATCTCGTAAGCTTTGAGCCAGTACACCCGCCCGCGATTGGTGAAGATCAGCAAATAGGCGTGGGTTGAGGCAACAATCAGGTACTCCACGAAATCCTCGGCGCGCGTGCTCATGCCGATGCGGCCCTTGCCGCCGCGCGTCTGCCTCCGGTAGGTATCCACCGAAGTTCGCTTCAGATACCCGCCGCGGGTGACGGTGATGGCGACGTCTTCCACCGCCACCAGGTCTTCCAGGCGGATCTCGCCGGCGTCTTCGATGATTTCGGTGCGGCGCTTGTCGCCGAAGTCTTTCTGGATTTCCTTCAGTTCCTTGACGATCACCCCACGCAGGACCGTGTCGGAAGCGAGAATTTCCAGGTACTCGGCGATGCGGCGCTGCAGCTCGGCCAGCTCATCCAGAATCTTCTGGCGCTCCATGCCGGTCAGCCGCTGCAACTGCAGCTCGATGATCGCCTGCGCCTGTTTCTCGCTGAATTCAAAAGCCGTCACGATGGAGTCGCGCGCTTCCCTTGGGCCGCGGGAGGCGCGGATCAGGCGGATAACTTCATCGATGTTGTCGAGAGCCTTCTGGAAACCGAGCAAAATATGCTCCCGGTCGCGGGCCTTGCGCAGCTCGAATTCGGTACGCCGCCGAACCACCTCGACGCGGTGCTCGATGAAATACTTGATCATGTCGATCAAGCCGAACTCGCGCGGTTGCCCGTTGACGATCGACAGCATGATGATACCGAAGCCGGTTTGAAGCTGGGTGTGCTTGTACAGGTTATTCAGCACGACTTCGGCTTGTTCGCCGCGCTTCAGCTCGAAAACGATGCGCATGCCGTCGCGGTCGCTTTCGTCGCGAATGTCGGAAATGCCTTCGATCTTTTTCTCGTTGACCAGGTCCGAGGTTTCCTTGATGAGCCGCGATTTGTTCACCTGGTAGGGGATCTCGGTGACCACGATCTGCTCGCGGTCCCCCTTGCCCATCCGTTCGATGGCGGCGCGCGCGCGCAGCTTCAGTTGCCCGCGCCCTCTGGAATAGGCGTCGATAATGCCCTGCCGGCCGAGAATATAGCCGCCGGTAGGGAAATCCGGCCCCGGAACCATTTCGATGATCTTCGAGAGCGGCGCGTTGGGATGCTGCACCAGGTGGATGGTGGCGTCGATGATTTCCGACAGGTTGTGCGGGGCGATATTGGTGGCCATGCCCACGGCGATGCCCGCCGACCCGTTCACCAGCAGGTTGGGAAAGCGCGTGGGCAGAACTTCGGGCTCTTCGGTGCTGCCGTCGTAGTTGGGCCGGAAATCGACGGTTTCCTTGTCGATGTCCTCCAGCAGCGCCATGGCAATACGCGCCAGGCGCGCCTCGGTGTACCGGTAAGCGGCCGGTGGGTCGCCGTCCACGTTGCCGAAGTTGCCTTGCGGATGCACCAGTTGGTAGCGCATCGAGAAATCCTGTGCCATCCGCACCAGGGCGTCGTAGATCGCCGTGTCGCCGTGGGGATGATATTTACCGATGACGTCGCCCACGATGGCGGCGCACTTCTTGTTGGGGCGATTGGGAAACAGCCCCATCTGGTGCATGGAATAGAGAATCCGGCGATGCACCGGCTTGAGGCCGTCGCGGATATCGGGCAGAGCGCGGCCCACGATCACGCTCATGGCGTAATCGAGGTAGCTCCGCCGCATCTCGTCTTCAATATTGATAGGAATTTGATTGCGGCTGTCCCCGCTGCCGCCCATACCGGGAAGAGGGGGCTGGCCGCCCGGAGGCGGCGCTTGCGGTGGTTCTTGCTGGTCTGCCAAGTGGTTTCCTCTAAACGGGGGGTTAAGTCTCAGTATAACAAGAATTTAGTCAGAAAAGCGAGAGACCCGCGCGAGGTTTATGAATTCGCCTTTTGTTCGCGAATTCCCGGGGCCAATTCCGAGCTGACTGCGGCAACCGCTCCCCCTGCGGTCGGAGCTCGGTTTCGCGCGGTTCCGAGCCCCGACCGCAAGGGAGCGGTTGCCGGCGATTGGAAGGGTTATTCCGCAACTTCAGAGTTTGTCCGGGGGGTCGAAGGTGATGCTGGATTCGCCGTTGAACTTGCGGTATTCCCGGAACCTCACCTCGTTGCGGACGGCGACGCGGCGAGCGGCGACACGCACCTCGGCGTGAAGCGGCAGCAGGAATTGCCGCCCTCCCACCGAGACGAAATCGTAGTCCAGGAGGGTGGAAGCGCCCCTTACCGGGAAATCCTCCGGAATGCTATCGGCTAGCTGGTCGACGCGCAGAATCTGTCCGCTCGTGCGATCCACGTAAATGTTGCCGTGCTCCCCAACCGTGGTGGTATCCGCCTCCCGCGCCTCCGGCGAAGATCCCCAGGTGATCTTGTACATCGAATTCCCGCGCAAGATCCGGAACCCGAACACGTGCGCCTGGTGTTTGCGCAGCGTCGTCCAGTGATCCCACCAGAAACGGGTGTGCGAGCCCTCCCGGAAGATATCGGTCAAAATGCTGCCGAACTCCCCTTCCGAGTGCGCTCCGCCCAGCGCGTCGAGATCGGTCCGCGCCGGGCGATGATCCACCGAAACCAGATGGTAATTCTCCAGATGATCGAAAAACGTCAGCTTGATTTCGAGCAGATCTTTCTCGCGCCAACGGCCGGTATTTCCCAAGTCCTCGAAGCGGCGGACGTCTTCCTCGCAAATGAAATCGGGCAGGTTCGTAAGATACTGAACCGCGGCGCGGGCGGCGGAGTTGAGCGCCGCGTTCTGCTCGGCGAGGTTGGGGATTTGGGGAGAATCGAATGTGGGCTGGGGATTGGCCGCCAGCATCGAGGCGGAGCGGTCGCGCAGGTTGACCAGCGCTTCCACCGTTTTGGGACCCGCGCCGAGGCTTTCCAGTTCCTCCACCACGCGGTTCTCCAACCGGTCGGACAGTTCCAGTTTCCCCAACGCCCGCGCCACCGAGCCATCCGACTGCTTATGCGCGACGCCGGTTTTTACCAGCTCCACAACATCCGCCACCGTGGCGGGTTGAGCCGCGGCCCACACGGCGAGCGCCAGGGCCATCGCGGTAAGCCCGTCTCGCGCCACGCGTTTCGACGCCAAGCCAACCACTAACCGTATTCTACTGCCGGCGCCCGGGATCGGCTACCCACCACTCACCGCGGCGATGGCCGCCTGGTTTCGCGCCGGCCGCCGGATTCCACGACTCCTTTGTCGAAGGCGAATTTCACCAGGCTCACCATATTTTCCACCCCCAACTTGCGCATGAGATTGGAGCGATAGGTATCGATCGTCTTCGGACTGAGATCGAGCATGGCGGCGATTTCCTTGGCACGATTCCCATTCACCAGCAGCCGAAACACCTCGCGCTCCCGCGGGCTGAGCACGCTCAGCGGATCGCTTTTGGCGAGCGCTTCGGACTGGGCGAAGATCGCCGCGCCGCCCAGCAGGGGGGATACGTACACGCCGCCGTCGCGCACGTAGGCCATCGCATCCAGCAGATGTTTGCGCGGGCCGTCTTTCAATACGTAGGCGTCGGCGCCGGCGCGGAGCGCCTCCATGACGCGCACCCCGTCGCGGCAGATGGAAAGAACCACCAGACGCGAGGCCATCCCCCGCCGCCGGACTTCAGCGATCACCTCGATGCCGTTCATGCCCGGCATTTCCAGATCGAGAACCGCGTAATCCGGCCAGTGCCGTTCGATGGCTTCCAGCGCCGAAACGCCGTCCGGACATTGCGCCACCACGCGCAGGCCGGCGGCCGCCAGAATCAGCGCAAACCCCTCGCGGACGATTTCATGATCGTCGGCCAGGACGACGGTTTCCGGATGTTGATCCTGAGTGACGGACAGCATGGCCTTGCGGAATGACTCCAGTGTCTCATAGAGCGGCATTCCAACATGGGGCGCGCACTCTAGCCGACGCTCTGTGTCGAGAAGAATTAATGGCGGAAGTGGCGCACGCCGGTAAACACCATCGCGGCGCCGAGACGGTCCGCGGCCGCAATTACCTCGGCATCGCGCACCGACCCTCCCGGTTGGATGAAGGCCGCCGCGCCATTTCGCACGGCTTCTTCCAAGCCGTCGGCAAACGGGAAGAACGCGTCGGACGCAACCACCGTGCCCGCCAGCGGCAGGATGGCCTTCATCGCGCCCAGCTTTACCGCATCCACACGGCTGGTCTGCCCCGCCCCCACGGCTACAGTCTGCCTGCCGCGCGCATACACGATGGCGTTCGATTTCACGTGCTTGGCTACCTTCCAGGCGAACTCCAGCCCGCGCCATTCTTCGTCGCTGGGAGCGCGCCGGGTCTTCACCACGATCTGCGCGCGGTCGAGTTTGGCGCTGTCCGCGGTCTGCGCCAGGAAGCCGCCGGAGATGGATTTCAGCACGACCCGGTCCAGCCCGGTGGCGACCCGCATCATGCGCAGGTTCTTTTTGGCCTTGAGAATTGCCAAAGCCTCGGCGGAGTAATCCGGCGCCGCCACCGCTTCCACGAAGAGCTTGGCCAACTCCCGCGCCGTTTCCTCGTCCACCGCGCGATTGAAGCCGATCACACTTCCATACGCCGACACCGGATCGCATTCGAGGGCCTTGGCGTACGCCTCCGCCAGGGTAGTCTGCTCGGCGCAACCGCAGGGATTGGTGTGTTTGATAATTGCCGCCGCGGGCCCGGCGAATTCCAGCACCAGTTGCCAGCACGCATCCAGATCCACCAGGTTGTTGTAAGACAGTTCCTTGCCATGAAGTTGTTCCGCACCGGCGATTCCTCGCCCCGGCGACGCGTACAGCCCGGCCTGCTGGTGCGGATTCTCGCCGTAGCGCAGGTCCATGGCCTTGGGCGCGCGTAGATTCAGCTCCGGCGGCAGGGAACCGGCGAGAGCGTCTTCGAGTTCCAGGCGCGCGCTGATGGCCGCATCGTAGTCCGCGGTGGCGCGAAAAGCCTTCTTCGCCAGGCGCCAGTGGGTGGCCGCCGAAAGCTCACCGGAAGCGCGCAACTCCTCCATCACCCCGTCGTAGTCGGCCGGCGAAACCACCACCGCCACGTCCCGATAATTCTTGGCCGCGGCACGAATCATGGTCGGTCCGCCGATATCGATGTTTTCGATCAGCTCCTCGCGCGCGATGCCGGCCTTTGCGGCCGCTTCCTCGAACCGGTAGAGATTCACCACCACCAGGTCGATTTCGGGGATCCCGTGCTCGGCCAGCGACCGGCGATGCTCGGCGCGATCTCTCATCGCCAGAATGCCGCCGGCAATCCCGGGGTGCAGCGTTTTCACCCGCCCGTCCAGCATTTCCGGAAACCCGGTGACCTCGGCCACCTCGCGCACCGTCAGCCCCGCCTCCCGCAGCGCGCGTGCCGTGCCGCCGGTGGAGACGATCTCGATCCCCATTTCCGCCAACCGCGCCGCCAGCGCAGTCACACCCGTCTTGTCCGTAACGCTGATCAGCGCCCTCTGAATTTTAGCCATGAAAGAGCAACATAGCAAAGTCGGGGGCCGGTCCGCATTTCATCGCTGCAAACCGCCGCTACGCCGGAGCGGCGAGGCACCTGACTTGATACCCTGGAATGCGGGCGCCCTTCGCGAGGCGCTCGGGGAAACAGTGCAAAAGCCCTTCCCGGAGTGCGTTGCCGGGCCGCTCCAGCCGATAATTCCCGACAAGCCGCCTGTTCCCGCTTCTAGTGGCCGCCGACGGCGGCGATTTGCACGTTCAGCTCCTGCAGGGACTTTTCCAGCAGCGTCCGGTAGCGGGGATTCTGAGCGCATTCGAGTTCCCTGGTGACTCTGGTTCGCGAAAGGAGAAGGCTTTCTCGCTTTCGGACTAAATCGAGCGACTCCGCCGGGGCTGTCTTGCGGACCCTTACGGCGGAACGAGTGGCTTCGGCAGCCTCAGTCTGAGATTCGACCGACTTGCTTTCCCAACCTCGGGCCATACTTTATTGTAGCGGAAGCTGGCGGAAAAGGAGTCGCTTCTCCGAATTCATTGCAGGGAGTTACCCTAAAACGAATTGACTTGGTAGTAACAGGACCGTACAATGGTTCCAGCGGAACGTGTATGTCAGAGAATAACGGCATCATCGCGGAGACCCCGTCAGAGGCGCCTCCCGTCACCTCGAAAATACGGATTGTGGTCGCCGACGATCACCCTATTTTCCGCGACGGATTGTGCAAGCTGCTGGCTCTGGAGGACGACTTCCAGGTGGTGGCGCAGGCGCAGGACGGGCGCCAGGTGCTGGAAGTGTTGCAGCAACATGAGCCGGACATCCTGCTGCTCGACCTGAAAATGCCGGGCTTGGACGGATTGGCCACCTTACAGCGAATTCAGTCGTCGCGGGGCAAGACACGCGTGATTGTGCTTACCGCGTCGGACGACAAAAACGAGTTCGTGCAGGCTATGAAGCTGGGTACCTCGGGTATCGTCCTCAAACAGACCGCAACGGACATGCTGATTAAGAGCATTCGCAAGGTGCACGCGGGAGAAATCTGGCTGGATTCCCACACCACGGCGGCGGTGATTCGCCAGTTCGTGGCCAACGAAGACGCGCCGCCGATGGCTTCGTCGTCGGCCCCCACCGTCAGCCGGGAGCGCGAACGCAGCCCGCTGAGCCAGCGGGAACGCGAAATCGTGGCGCTGGTGGCGCAGGGCTTCAAGAACAAGGAAATGGCCGAAAAGATGTTTATCAGCGAGCAGACGGTGAAGAATCATCTGCACAACATCTTCGATAAGCTGGGCGTCTCCGACCGACTGGAACTGGCACTGTACGCCATTCACAATAATCTGCACACCGGCCGCTAATGGGACAGGCCTCCCGGCTTGTCGTGTCTTGCGAGTATCACACTCTCAATTCGTAGCCCAGGCCGCGCATCCCTTCGATCATGCGCGCGCGAATGGCGCCGATTTCGTCGCTTTCGAGCGTGCGTTCCGGCGAGCCCAGCGTCAGCCGGAACGAGACGCTCTTCGAGCCCTCGGGCAGCGGCGCGCCGGAATAGACCCGCAGGAATTCGATGCTCTCCACCAGCTGTCCGGCGAAGCGGCGCAGACTGGCTTCCAGCGCCGAAGCGTATTCGCGCTCGCCGGCAATCACCGATAGATCGAACCCGCTAGAAGGATAGCGGCGGATCGGCGTGTACTTCACCTCGCCGGTGCCGAGACGCATCACCAGCTTCAAATCCAGATCGAGCGCCGCGGCGCGGCCGCTTTCCATCAACGACGGGTGAATTTCGAACAAACGCCCCATCCGCTGGCCTTTCCAGACCACCCAGCCGGCCCGCGCCGGGTGCTGGTAAATCTCGACCTCCGACGGGTTCTGGCAGGGTTCAACAGCAGCCCCCGGCATCAGGCAGACCGCCACTCGCTTCAACTCGTCCAAACCGGCCTCGCCGTCGCCCACGCGGTCGTAAACGGCGGCCGCCAGGTGCGGAATCTCTTCGGGCAGGCCTGCACCGCCCTTGTGAATCTCCAGCCCGATCTCGAATAGCCGGAACGAATCGCGGTGCTTGCTGTTTTCGATTACGTTGCGCCACAGCTCCGGCACCAGCGAGCGCCGCAACAGAGCCTGGTCGCTTGCGATGGGATTGGTCACGCGCACGTGGCTGCCCGGCTCGTACCCGAACTTACGCACCGCCTCTTCGCTCAGAAAGGAGTAGTTGTAAACCTCGGTGAAACCGGAATCGGCGACGAGGGCGCGAACTCCGTGCTGAAAATCCCGTTCGAGGTTGGCGGGCGGCACGGCGGCGGCGACCAGCGGGGCTCGCGGTGGAATGGAATCGTAACCCACCATGCGGCCGACCTCTTCCACCAGGTCGTCTTTGATGGAAACGTCCTTGGTAGCGCGCCAGCTTGGCACCGTAACCGAGAAGGTGCGTGGCCCGCTCTCCATCACGCCGAATTCCAGGCTCTCCAGAATGGCGCGCACTTCGGCGGCTGGGATGGAGCGGCCCAGTTTACGTTCCAGCCAGTCCAAGGGCAGCGAGATCGGCGCCGGCGGCCCGATGGGCCGCGCCGCGTCGGCCACCCCGCCCACGATACGGATGCCCGGCGAAACCTCCCGGAGCAATTCGACGGCGCGGGCCAGGCCGCGCACGGTATTGGCCGGGTCCTGTGCCTTCTCGAATCGCATCGAAGCGTCGGTGCGTAGCTTGATGGCGGAGGAAGTTCTGCGAACCGATGCCGCCTGAAAGGTCGCGCTTTCGAGAACCACCCGGCGGGTAGTTTCGCTGATGGCGCTTTCCGCCCCGCCGATCACGCCCGCCAGAGCGATCGCGCCGCCCGCATCGGCAATCACCAGGTTCGACGCATCGAGCGTGTATTCCTCGCCATTGAGCGCGGCGAAGCGTTCGCCCGCCACCGCCCGGCGCACGAAAATCGTGCCGCCCTTCAGCTTGTCGGCATCGAAAGCGTGCATCGGCTGGGCGAATTCCGCCATTACATAGTTGGTCACGTCGACAATGTTGCTGATCGGGTTCAGGCCGATACTGGAAAGCCGCCATTGCAGCCACAGCGGCGATGGCCGCCAGGCGACGTTTTCGAGCACCAGCGCGCTGTACCGCGGGCAGAGCTCCGGGTCGGCCACGGCCACCTTGATACCAGGCGCGGCGCCAGGAAGCAAATCCAGGCGCACCGGGTCCTTCAGTTTGCCGCCGGCGATGGCCGCCACTTCGCGCGCCATCCCCCAATGCCCCCACAAATCCGGACGGTGAGTGATGGATTTGTTATCGATTTCGATGATACTGTCCGGCGCGCAGCCCGGAATCGGGGCGCCCACCGAAGCTTCCAGCTCAACGATTCCCGCCTGATCGCGGTTGATGCCAAGCTCGGCGCCCGAGGCCAGCATGCCGTCGCTCTCGATGCCGTGGATGGTCTTCTTGCCGATCGGCGCCCAGACGGCCCTCATGCCGGCGCGGCAGTTGGGAGCGCCGCACACCACGGTACGGTTGCCGAGCGCGCCGGCGTCGATCCCGGCCACGGTCAGGTGCGTGCCGGCAATCGGTTCGGCCGTCGATACCTGCACCACCAGCGCTTCGGCCAGCAGGCTTCCCACCGCCTCGATGCCCTCGCACTCGGCGGTCTTCATGGTGATCAATCGTTCCAGCGGTGCGGGGGCGCAATCGAGGCCCTCGACCAGCTCGCGAATCCAGTTATAGGAGAATTTCAATGGGCGCCTCGGAGCCTCAGAACTGTTCCAGGAATCGCAGGTCGCCGCCCTGGAGATGGCGGATATCGTCGATGCCGTAGCGCATCATCGCCAGGCGCGTCAGCCCCAGGCCGAAGGCGAAGCCGTTCCATTCCTCCGGGTCGATGGCGCTCATGCGCAGCACGTTGGGGTTCACCAGGCCGCAGGGCAGCAGTTCCACCCAGCCGCTCTGTTTGCATACGGCGCAGCCTGTGCCGCCGCAGATCAGGCACTGAATATCCAGCTCGAAGCCGGGCTCCACGAACGGGAAATAACCCGGCCGCAGACGCACCGTCACCTCCCGGTGGAAGATGGCGGTGAGCAGCGTTTTCATGAAATAGAGCAGGTGCGCGACCGAAACGTCGCGGTCGATCATCATGCCCTCGAGTTGATAGAAGGTGTGCTCGTGGGACGCGTCCACGCTCTCGTTGCGGAACGCGCGGCCGGGCGCGATCATGCGCAGCGGCGGACCCAGCCGTTCCATGCCGTGTACCTGCACCGGGGAAGTGTGGGTGCGCAGCAAATTGCCGCCTTCAAGCCAGAACGTGTCCTGCATATCGCGCGCGGGATGCTCGGCAGGAATATTCAGGGCGTCGAAGTTGTGATACTCGTCTTCCACCTCCGGCCCATCCAGCACGGCGAAACCGAGCGACCGGAACAGCTCTTCCAGTTCCCGCTGGATGCGCGTGATGGGGTGCAGGTGGCCGCGCCGCGGCGGCGGAGCGGGCAGGGTCAGGTCGAGCCATTCTCCCTTTAGGCGGGCGCCGGTGGCGGCCTGGTCGAACTCGCTTTTGCGGCGGTCGAACTCAGCCTCCAGCTCTCGCTTGGCGCCGTTCAGGATCTGCCCGAAGGCGGGACGCTCGGCAGGCGCCAGCTTGCCGATTTCCTTCTGCGCCAGGGTGAGCGTGCCTTTGCGGCCCAACACCTCCACCCGCACGGCTTCCAACTCTTCGAGCGTGCGGGCGGCGCGTATCCGTGCCAGGGAACCGGATTCCAGCTCCCGTATGGAATCAGCCAACATGGGTATGAAGCTTCATTGTAACAAGCCGGCTGTTGTAGACTCGGAGAATGGTGGGATGGCGGCGCTCGAACTCCTGGATGGTACGGGAAGACCCGGTTGAATAAGGCTCGGTTCGGTTTCGCTTGCAATTCATTTCGGGCCGGAGCGGTCCGTATCCTGGCGGCGGTTACGCTGCTCGGGCTGGGCACGGCACTCGGCATGCCGTTCTTCCACAGAAAGACCGCCGCGCCAGCGCCGGACATCGACCGGGTGCTCCGGGCCGGCGATGTGGCCCCCGATTTCAGCCTGCCCGCGCAGGACGGCGGCACAGTCGGCCTGAAGGATTTCCGCGGCAAATGGCTGGTTCTGTATTTCTATCCATACGACGAAAGCCCCGGCTGCACCATCGAAGCGCACAACTTTCAGCGCGATCTGGCGCAATACCAAAATGCCCAAGCGGTAGTAGCGGGTGCGAGCCCGGACTCCCCCGTCCGTCACAAAGCGTTCGGCGCGCAACAGGAGCTGACATTCAAACTGCTCACGGACCGCAAGCGAAGAGTGGCAAAAAGCTATGGCGCCTTCGAGCGGGCGGCGATGATTGGGAAGCGGCCCATCCTGGCCACGTTCCTGGTCGATCCCGAGGGCCGGGTGGCCAAAATCTGGATGCGTGCCGACCCCCGGCATCACAGCAGCGATGTGCTGGCAGCGCTCGCCGAACTGGAACGAAAACGGGCACGGTAATCAGCCATAGACTTGGGCGGGGCGCACCCGGGCCAAGGCGTCCAACAGGTCGCTCTTGCGGATCGGTTTGGCGATGTAGCCGTCCATACCGGCGGCCAGGCAACGCTCCCGGTCGCCCGCCATGGCGTACGCGGTCAAGGCGAAGATGGCGATGTGCGCCCCGGTGCCGCGTTCCAGATCGCGAATCGCGGCGGTAGCCTCGAATCCATCCATGTCCGGCATCTGAACGTCCATCAGGACCAGGTCGAAGGGGCCGTGCCCGAATGCCGCTAAGGCCGCCCGCCCGTCTCCGGCCAGCGCCACGCTATGGCCCTGCTGCTCCAGCATGCGCAGCGCAACCTTCTGGTTGACGGGGTTGTCTTCCGCCAACAGAATTCGCAGCGCGGCGGCGCTCTTAGAGCTCTCGGAAGCTGGCTTGGGAGGCAGTGGGGCAGGGGTGACGCGCGGCGCATGCGAAAGAACCTTAGCGATGGCTTTTCGCAATTCCGCCTGGGCGACAGGCTTGGTGAGGTAGGCATCGATTCCCAACTCCCGGCTGCGCGCGACATCGCCGGCAGCGGTGTGCGAGGTCAGCATTGCGATTAGCGCCGAGCGATGCCGCCGCCTGATGCGCTCGGCCAGTTGGAAGCCGTCCATTTCCGGCATTTGAACGTCGGTCAGCACCAGAGGAAACGAAGCCTCTTCCAGCATGCGAATAGCGGCTGAGCCGCTTTCCGCCTCTACCGGCCGCATCCCCCAGCGGGACAGGGTGTCGCACAGGATGCGCCGGTTGGTTTGGTTGTCGTCTACGATCAGCGCCGGAACGCCCTCGAACGGTTTTTGGTTGGGCGGACGGGCGGGCAGGGCACTTCTTTCCCGGCCGGCCTGGATCGTGAAATGGAAGGTGCTACCGCGTCCCGGCTGGCTCTCCACCCAGATGATTCCGCCCATCATCTGAACCAGATGCAGAGAAATCGTGAGACCCAGGCCGGTGCCACCGTAACGGCGGGTATTGGAGGAATCCGCCTGGGTGAAAGCGTCGAAGATAGCCCGCCGCTTCTCCGGCGGGATGCCAATCCCGCTATCGCGAACCGAGAAGCGAAGCTCGATGCCGGTGGGGTCCGGGACGGGCGCGCCGGTTACCGTTACCAGGATCTCGCCGCGCTCGGTAAACTTGACCGCGTTGCCCACCAGGCTAATCAGGATCTGGCGGATCCGGCCGGCATCGGCTACCACCGATTCGGGCAGGGTAGCACCTACTTCGCACGCCAGCTCCAAGCCCTTTTGATGGGCGCGCAGTGCCAGCATTTTGACCGTCTGCTCCACCAGTTCGAGGGGCTGGAAGAGCACCGGATCCAGCTCGAATCTGCCCGCCTCCATTTTGGAGAGGTCGAGGATATCGTCGATCACCGAAAGCAGCGAATCCGCCGACACCCTGATGGCGCCGAGGCAATCCTGCTGCTCGTGAGTCAGTTCGGTGTCGAACACCAGCTCGGCCATCCCCAGTATCCCATTCAGAGGCGTGCGCATTTCGTGGCTCATATTCGCCAGGAACTGGCTCTTGGCCTGGTTGGCGGCTTTGGCGATGCGTCGCGAAATCGCCAGACGGCCAGCCAATACGAAGGTGACCAGGAGGGTGAACGCGGACACGCCGAGCGCCCCGAGAAGCACAGTCTGGTAGAGCCGCGCCTTGCGGGAGGCGAAGATAGCGCCGATCTCGGTGCTCATGTCGGTGTTCCAGCGAAAGTCGATGCCGGCGGCAGTACCGTCGGCGGCCATTCGGCCGAGTTCCTCGCAAATCGCCTCGGCGGCCGCCTGCGCTGCTACATTGGATCTCGAAGATGCCAAGCCCATCCAAAAGGTGGCGCCGTCGATGGGGCGCAACAGCAGGGGCGTCCCATTGCAACTGGATTCCTGCGGGCCGCGGAGCCGGTTGAACGCGAGCAGGCCGGCGGCCGCGGCTCCGCTGCAAACGGCCGAGATCACCCCCGCCGAGTCGTACCGGGAAACGACCAAGGCGTGGGGTAAGAAGCGGTTGACGATGCGCGCATCGGCGTCGATCCGATTGGTTGCGGCCAGGGTTCTTCCGCGTAGATCTTGCGGACTATGGATGGGCAGAGACGGCAACGAAACGATGGCATAGATGACTTTAGCCCACGGTGCGCTGATGTGGAGAAAGGACCGCCGCTCCGGCAGATCCACGACCAGGGGCCACAGGTCGAGCGTATTGGTGGAAAGCCCTCGCTCAACGCCCTCCGTTGTATACACCCATTCAAGGTGAACGCCCGCGCGGCGGGCCGCGAGGTCCATCAGATCCGGGGCGGGGCCGGTTGGCCGGCGCTGCGCATCCGCGTACTGTAAGGGTGGATTGTCGTGGAAACCGATCTTGAAGATTCGCCGGGGCGGGTTCCGCTCATTTCGCCAATAGGCCCCGGACCCAGCCTGTAGGGCTGCCAGGAGCCCCACCAGCAGAATCGACAGTCCACGAAAGGATCGCGGCGCCCCAAGCATCCGTGAAAAAACGGCTCTCATGGCCGGCAACCCGCCGCGAGGTTCCGGTCCCGCTCGATAGCCCTCGGCAGGCCTTCGGCCGAGGCTCGAAAGCCAATCGCCGGCGTCCATCCCGCCGGCAGCGATTCCGCCAACGGTCGGTTTCGCGCCAACCACCCAACTCCGATCATCAATTAAGGTCTCATTCTCTATATCGGCTCGCCGTTGGTAACTCTTTAGTACGGCGTGCTCTCTGAGAGGGATTCGAGTACCAGTGTCCGGATGCGGCGAGTTTGCCCAGAAAAGCGAGGGCTTTCCCGGCCGGCGGTAAGGTCCCGGTCCGTTCGTTGTGCAATTTTGTGCAGATTTCTCCATGAGGCTGAAAGGGGGCGGCGCGGTCGCCGTTAGCCGGCGTGCGTCCGGACGACCCCATCGTGAACGCCATTCGGAGCGAGTAAGACGCGGGGGCTGTGCCTTGCCGTAGGGCGGCCCGCAGAAAACGAAGGTCTGCCCTATGGGGCGGCATTATAATCGGTCCCATGGCGAAGCGGTATGGGAAGACGTTGCTGGCGGTCGTTTGCGTCACGGCCGTGTGGGCGCAACACGACGAGATTCGGGCGGTGATGAGCGATTCGGAGGCCGCCTGGAACCACGGCGATCTGGAAACCTTCGCTTCCTATTACGAGGATTCGCCGAATACCACTTTTGTAGGCAAGCAGGTGACCCACGGCGGCGTGGCAGCGATTCTGGAACGCTACCAGCGCAGCTACCCAACTCCGGAGGCCATGGGCACGCTGCATTTTTCGGAAATCGCGGTGCGGCCGTTGGGCGCCGATTATGCGCTGGTAACGGGCAAGTTCGAATTGCATCGAACCGCCGGCGGCGGCGGCGATACGTCCGGGCGCTACACCCTGGTGATGCACCGCAGCGCCAAGGGGTGGCGCATCATCCACGATCACACGAGTTGAAAAGGAGCGGTGAGCATTCGGCGTTCATCAGGCGGCCGAGGGGCGGAAGCGGGCTTCCCGCCGGCGGCGGGTCTCGGCGTGAATCATGCCGGTGAGGCGTCGCAGGGCGGCCTGCCAGTCCGGGAACAGGTCGATGTAGTGGTATTCGCGGGCTACGCTACGGGGCACGTGGCAGGCGTCCAGACGCAACGGCACCATGTAGATATCGTCCAGAGGGAGGCTGTGGGCACAGTCGAGGGCGTAGCGAATCTCGGCCTGGAAACCACCGCGCTTTACCACGGCGCGCTGGGAAAAGCAGGCTACGAAGAAATCGGCGTTTTGAATCGCCATCTCGATGGCGCGCGGCCAGTTCTGGCCGGGCAGCAGTTTGCGAACGTCGATCCACGGCCGGAAGCCGGCTTCGCGCAGGGCATCGTGCAGGCGCAGGGCGACCTCCAGGTCTTCCTTGGCATAAGCGAGAAAGACGGAGGGACCGCGGCAATCCTCAAAACGGACGCCCCGACCCGGATCGGGGTAGAACACACCCAGACCTTCCACTTCCACGGCTTTGCCACTGGCCAGAGCCTCTGTGACCACTTGCGCCAGTTCGGCGAACAGGGAGGAATCAGGCACGTGGTTTGCCCCGGCGCCGCCGTTCCGGCTGCAGCACGATGCGGCCGTCCGGTGAGATCAGGAAGCGCCCGAGGCCTGGCAGGCGCGCTTCCTTGCCATGGCGCAGGTCCTGCAACAAGTCATGAACCAGGCGGTCGAGCCGATCGGCGGCCTGGCTCGTGCTCTCGCCCGAACCGCGCGCCATGCGCCGAGCGATATCCGGCTTCTTCATTCCGCCTTCAAGGTAGCAGGACGTAGAGCGAAAAACCCGTGGGGAAAAGCAGCGGCGACTGTTTAAACGTCAGTAAATAAATGGGTTGCCGGATATTTTCAAGCTCTGTGACCGCCCAGATAAGAGCCGGCCGGAGCCGCCAGCCGTGCTGTCAATTCGCGGAGGGCTTTTCCACGCGGTCGATGACCAGGACGTCGACGAGGGCCTTAGTGGATTCCAGCCGCAAGCCCAGCTGCTGCTGGATGGCGGTGAACAGATCGGGCAACGCATCGACATTGTCGGTAGGAGGCGGGACTTTAACCCCAAGGCCGGCGAACTGAAACTCGTCGGGCGTCCATTTCAACTCGAAGTCGAACCTTCCCGAGAGGCCGGTTTGATCCACCACGGGCCGGTCGAGGACGGTGCTCTGCATCAGACCGGCAAAGTCCACCATGTTCGCGTTTCTGGCGTTCAGCAACCCGAGCCCGCGGAAACCGAGGCCGGGAAGGCCGTTGGGATCGCCCGTGCTTTTGGTGAGCTTCGATCCGGTCTTCCCCACTACGATGGCGTAGGCGGAGAGCTCTTTATTCTCGCGATGGAAGGCGAGATGGAAGCGGTCGGCCAGCAGCTTCCGCAGCATGATCTTCCATTGCTTGTCGTTCGGCTGCCCCTCGCCGTCGGGCTTGGCTGTAGGTCGTACCGGTCCGATTCGAGCCAAGCCGGACCGCCGGCGATTTGCCTGGCATGGATGCCGTAAGTGAATACCATGAGATCGCTCAGAGAGGTATTGAGGGTAGAGAACTGGCGGCCGATCACGCGAATTCCTTTGCCCGGCGTATCGGGCTTGCTGGGCTTGATGGTGGCCACTTCGAACACGGGATTGGCGTCCGCCGCCATGGGTTTCGGCCGGGCCGGAGGTTCCGGAATGGGCCACGCTTCGTCGGCGGTGACGCGTTTCAGGTTCAGCGGCATCGGTTTGTCGCCCTGGGTGAAGGTGCCGGCCATCGAGGCGCCATCGGCACTCAGCTTTCCCTCATAGGCACCGCCTATTCCAGGGATCGACATCTTAAAGACCGAACTCTGCAAGGTGACCGCTCCAGCGGGAATGGACTGGCCTCCCTGGTCGATGCTGAACATGACAGCCTTCAAGCCGCCGTCATCCGCTTTCGAGACCTTGATCACGGTTCGCAGTCCGGCACCGAACTGCAGGGTACCCTGCCAGGTTCCGGTGATATCCTGCCCGAGCAACGTGCCTACCGGCAACGATACCAGAGCGATAACCCACAGGATGAGTTTCTTCACGGGGGGACCTCCTGGAAGTATTGCCTATTTTACTGCGTTTTCGGGCGTGACCGGGAGTTATCGCGACCGTTCGGGAGCCGTGAAGAGATCACAAGCCGCAGGCGGAACCGCCTGCGCCACCAAAGCAGGTGCATTGTTTTCAATGGCGGGGCAGATGTTTCCGCCTGCTCAGTGGGGAATTGCCGGCTTGACGTTCCACAGAACGAGATAAGCTGGAACTGAACGATGAGCGGCAGCCGTAGCGGACGGCGGAAGAACCGGCGGCAAGCTGTGGAGCCGGCGGGCGCGACGGTTTGGTGGGCGGCGGCCGGCTGGCTAAAGGGCGCGACGCTGGTGGTTGGGGCGGTGTGCCTGCTGGGTCTGTTCTCGACCGAAATCGCCGATACGGACTTCTGGTGGCACCTGAAAACCGGACAGTACATGGTGCAACACCACGCCCTGCCGGTGCCGGATCCGTTCGCCTATACGACAACGGCCGCAGCCGCGTACCAGGGCGAAGAGGCGGTGCGGCACTTCAACCTGACGCACGAGTGGTTGAGCCAGGTTTTGATGTACGCGGTGTACGCGGCGGGGGGCTTTCCCGGTATTGTGCTGGCCCGGGCCGCGCTGCTGGCCGGGGTGTGCGGGCTGGCCGGCTTGCTGGCCGCCCGGTTGTCGAAGAATTTCCATGCGGGCATCGCGGCGGGTTGCGCGGCAGGAACGGTGATGGTGGCATTCGCGGCGGATCGGCCCGGGGTAGTCAGCTTTCTGGGCGTGGCCGTGTTCGTGAGCCTGCTGGAACTGCGCCGGGGCTGGTGGGCGCTGGCACCACTGGCGTTGTTGTGGGCGAACTGCCACGGAGGGTTCCCACTGGGATGGGTGGTGCTGGCGGCCTACGGCGTTGAGAACCTGCTGGCGTGGCGCGGCGGGACATGGCCGCGGGACAGCCGGCGATTCTGGCTGGCAGGTGCCAGCGCCGTGGCCGCTTCCCTGATCAATCCCAACGGGTTCCGCGTGGTTTCCACGATATTGGCTTACCGGCGCAGCCCGATGCAGGCGAACCTGGTGGAATGGCAGCCGCCCAAGCTGTGGGGACCGTCTTACGGTTTCGATATTCTGCTGTACGCGGCGGCGCTGGTGCTGCTGGTTTCGTGGCGAAGAGTGAAGCCGGCGCACTGGATTCTGTTCGCGGCATTTGCGGCGGCATCCCTGACGGCTTTCCGCAACACGCCGCTGGTCGGCTTTTTGGCGCCGGTCCTGATTGCCGCCTATTTTCCGTTCCGTGTCAAAGTTCCCGGTGCGCCGCGGTGGGCGCCCCTTGTTCTGCTGGCGGGGGGAGCGGCGGCCGGGTTGGCGCAGGGCCGGTTCTTTCAGCTCCGGGTGGCGGAGTGGACCGTTCCCGCCGGGGCGGCGGATTACCTGGTCGAGCACCATGTGACCGGGCCGATGTTCAATACCTACGAGCAGGGCGGGTACCTGATCTGGAGCGCGTGGCCCCAGGAGCGCGTGTTCATCGACGGGCGCTCCCTGAGCGAGACAGTTTACCGGGACTACAACCGCATTCTGTTCAACGCCGGCTCGTATTCGGACCAGGTGAGCGGGCCGCGCGAGGAATTGCTGAACCGTTACGGCGTCCGGGTGGTGGTAATGAACACCATGGACTACGTATCGGGGGCATTGTATCCGCTGGCGATGGCCCTGGCGAACCCGATCGGCAGCGAATGGCAACTGGTTTACGACGACCGCCAGGCGGTGATCTTCCTGCGCCGGCCGCCGCCCGGAATTCCGGTACTCTCGAACAAACTCGGGCGCATGTTGCGGCACCTGGACCGGGAATGCGCCGCCTACATCGAGAACTCTCCGGGCAGCCCTTTGTGCGCGCGGACGCTGGCCGATTACTGGCTTCGCAACGAGCAGTGGGAAGCGGCGCGCGGCATGCTGCGGCTCTACCTGGCGCACGCCCAAGGGCGCGATGAGTGGGCCGAGCGTTCACTGCGGAAACTGGATGCGGGTGAACCGCCGCCCTCCAAAGATCGCCAGCACGGTGCGTCCGCATACTGATGTTAGAATGGCGGCGTACCTTGTCGAATCTCGAACGCGCCGCACACTGGTTCCTCCGGTCCGGCATCCAACATCCCGACGGCGGCGTAGCCCGCTATTACAATGGCGACCTCAACCGCAACCTGGCGGTATCCACTGAAATCACTGGCTATACGGCCAGCGCCCTGGTGTATCTGCATACCCTCACCGGAGACAAGCGGCTTCTCTCCCAGGCGATTCGCGCCGCGCGCTTCTTGACCCACAGCGCCTGGCAGGGTGAATGGCAGGCCATGCCGTTTGAGCTGGATCCGCCCCGGTTGACGTATTTTTTCGACTGCGGAATCATCGTGCGGGGCTGGTTGGCGGTGTGGCGGGCGGGCGGAGATCCCGAGTTTCTGGAGGCCGCCCTCACGCTGGGCCGCGCCATGGCCCGCGATTTCGCGGACCGCGGCGGCGATTGGCATCCGGTGGTTAAGCTGCCTGGGAAAAGCCCCGCCGCGCGCGAACCCCTGCGCTGGTCCCGCTCGCCCGGCTGTTATCAGTTGAAGGCTGCCATGGCGTGGCGCGATCTGGACCAGGCCACGCACGGCAGGGAATTCGATGGGCCTTACCGGCGCTCACTCGAAGCTGCGCTGGCTACCCACGGAGTCTTTTTGCCCGGGCATCCCGAGCCGGCCAAGGTGGTGGACCGCCTGCACGCCTATCTGTATTTCCTGGAAGGCCTGCTGCCGGCGACCGACGACCCGCGCTGCGCCGCCGCCATCGCAGCCGGTATCGAGCGCGTAGCAAGGCATGCCGCGAGCGGCGCCGGGCACCTGGAGCGCACCGACGTTTACGCGCAATTGCTGCGCATGCGGTTGTATGCCGCCGCCGCCGGCGTGGCCCCGCTCGATGCCGATGCGGCGGAGCGCGAGGCCGGTCTGCTGCGGAGCTTTCACGTGGTATCGCCCGACGCCCGCATCGATGGCGGTTACTATTTCGGCCGGCAGAGCGGTCGCTCGTCGCCCCATGTCAGCCCTGTTTCCACCGCGTTCACGCTGCAGGCGCTGGCCATGTGGGACGCTCGCGAAACCGGCCTCGTGCCGGACCGGTACCTGCTGATTTGAAGAAGAAGCTTTCAGCGCTCAGCGGTCTGCGGTCAGCCCTTAGCGCTGGTATTCCGCGCCGCAATCGGGGCATCTGTACGGCAGACCATCGTTATTTATGGTCTGTCACGCAGGCTCTTTTTCGATGCCGAAAGACGGCGACGAGCGGAGCGCCAAGGGTAGGGCGGACCACAAGAAACGATGGTCTACACCACGGATGGACCGAAGCTTGAGCCTCTCGGTTCACTATTTCGCTGCCCGGCTAGCCGGAAAGTTGCGCCCGCGGCGGCCCGCACCTTTACCGGCGCCTTCACGGGCCAGCCTAACCGGAATCTCCGTGGTCATTCCCTCGCGCAATGGCCGTGAGCTGCTTTCGATGCAGTTGCCCGGGATCGCGGCCCAGCTCGAAACCCGGCTGCAGCAGGGTTCGGCGGAGATCCTGGTAGTGGATAACGGCTCGGACGACGGCACTGCGCGGTGGCTCGAGGGCGAATGGCCCACCGTCGCCGTGGAGGTCGAGCCGCAGCCCTTGTCTTTTGCTCGCGCCGTCAATCGCGGCATCGGCCGCGCCCGCTTCTGCCATGTCTGCCTGCTGAACAACGACATGTTGCTGGAGCCGGGATTCTTCGACGCGCTCCTGGCCGCGTTTTCCTACACGCCCGACCTGTTCTGCGCCACCGCCCAGATCCGCTTTCCGGCCGGTGTGCGCCGCGAAGAAACCGGCAAGGCCGTGATGGCCGCCAGCCGCCCCGAGGATTTCCCGGTGCGCTGCGACGAGCCGCTCCCCGGCGAGGACCAGACCTGGGTGCTCTACGGCAGCGGCGGCTGTTCGCTCTACGAAGCCGCCAAACTGCTCGCTCTGGGAGGCGTCGACGAAGTGTACGAGCCGGCCTACGTAGAGGACCTGGACCTGGGCTATCGCGCCTGGCAGCGCGGCTGGCCGAGCGTGTACGTGGCTGCGGCGCAAGTGGAACACCGCCATCGCGCCACCACCTCGCGTTACTTTCGCGAGGAGGAGTTGGACGCCATTTTGGAAGTCAATTACCTCAAGTTTCTGGCCCGCGCCGTGGCCAACCGCTCTCTTTTCCGTAAACTCTGGGACGAAGCCCTCGGCCGGCTGCGTCTGGCCGGCGGCCAGGCTGCCGCCATGGCCTTGCGTCACGCCGCCGCGACAGCCCTGGCCGGGTGCCGTTCGACGACCCTGGAGGACGAAACGGAGTTCCTCGCCCTGACGGATGGCTCGGTGGCGTGTTTTCCTGGCGAGTATTCCGGCCGGGAGCCCGCTATCGTTGTCGCCGCCGAAGCGCCGGCCGCAACCGCGCCCCCGGCCGGCTGCGTCCTGGTGCTGCGCAGCGACCGCTGGGAACCGCCGCCCGGAAAGTGGATTGCCGCTTGCCGCGAGGTGGTGCTGGCGCGCAATTCGGCTGCCTGGCACGCGGCCCTGGAAGCCAGCCAGCGCAGGTGGGCCGGCGCGACCGTGCGTCAAGAAGATGCCGCCGCGCCGGAAAATTGACGCGGGTTGTAGTTAACCTTCTGTCGCCAGAACGTTAATTCTGTAAACTCCGGACCAACCGGATTGATTTCGCGTGAGTTATCCGCGCCCCCGGTCCGGACCGCGCGGCGAAGATTTAGCATAGCTTTACCGTGCCTTAACACGATCCGGCCCGCTAAGTGCCGAAGTGATAGACATGAGTTCAATAAGCAGCCTATCTTCAACTTATCTGCAGTCGCTGCTGAGCGCCATCGAGGGCACCAGCTCGACCAGCAACACATCCAATTCGTCCACGAGCAGCCTCAGCAGCCTGTCTTCGCTCGATTCCTCGTCGTCCGATCGCAGCCAGCTTTCGCCATTTGCCCAATTGCTGACTACGCTCCAAAACCTGCAACAGTCCGACCCCACCGAATACAAATCCGTGATGTCGGAGATTTCGACTAACCTGACAACCGCCGCCACCACTGCGACCTCGGAAGGAAATACCGCCCAGGCGACCGAGCTCACCACGCTAGCTACGGATTTCAGCAACGCCTCTTCGTCCGGCAATCTTCCCAATATCCAGGATCTGGCACAGGCCATCGGCGGCGGCCATGGTGGCCCTCCCCCTCCGCCTCCGCCTTCGACGTCGGCAAGCAGCTCCGACGCCGGATCGAGCAGCACCAGTTCCACCGGCACGACCTCGAGCAGTAGCTCGACCAGTAGCACCAGCGCGACCAGCCTTGCCAAGAGCCTGACCGCTCAGATCCTGGCCGCTTTCGAGTCCAACAGCTCGCAAAGTACTTCGCAAAACAGCTCGCTCGACCCGATGGCAATCATCATGAACACCTTATCGAGCGCCGGCGTGATCAGCTCGAACAGTTAACCGGCCGGCTATGGTCGATAGGAATCCGTGCTCCCAAAGGGCGGGTAGGATGCCTGCCCACTTTCTCATGAAGTCCGGCTGTGCGTCAGCCTCAATTCCCGCAGCGTCAGTCCGAACAGCAGCAGCGTCGCGGCGGCGGAAATCGAAGTCCAGAAGTACATGGATAGAGGCCGATTCGGCCAGGCGCCGCCATTGCCCCAATAACCGGCGCGGAGCACCAGCACGGGGACGGGATAGACGAAGGCCACACTCGCCAGCGCCAGCGCGAACAGCCGCCAGCGCCGCGCGCGCGCCGTCCCGCACAGAAAAAACGCCATGGCGGGATAGAGCATCACCCGGTAATGCGGCCAGGAAACCGGCGACACTCCCAACGCCAGGCAGAGCAACGCGGACGCCGCCAGGGCCTCCCCTTCCGGATGCAAGCGGCCGCGCACCGCCCAGCCTATGGCAGCCAGGCCAATCGTCAAAACGGCCAAGGCCACGCCCAGCGAGAACCGCCGCAGCGCTGGAGCCAGGTGGATATGTTGGTCCATGCCTCGTACCCAGTAGAGTGGCAGTTCGGGTCCGGGTCTCGGTGGGTCGATGGCGCGGAGGGCGATCGAAGGCAGCGACCAACCGAGCACTCCTGGCGTTCCGGCCGGAAAGTCGTGGAGCGGCGGAGCCTTGGGCCCGCACGCGGCCCTGGAAGCCAGCCAGCGCAGGTGGGCCGGCGCGACCGTGCGTCAAGAAGATGGCGCCGCGCCGGGAAATTGACGCCGGTTCCAGTTAACCTTCTGTCGTCGGATTGATTTCGCGCGAGTTATGCGCGGCGCAGCTTCGGACCGCGCGGCGCAGTTAGCATAGCTTTACCGTGGCGTAACCGGCACACCACAAGAGGCAAATTCAAATGGGCCCCACAAAAGTCCCCACAATTTCTAAATCGACCACGATTCAATAATTGCAAGTGCCTGATTCTAATGGTGAGCGCGGAAGGAATCGAACCTTCAACCTACTGATTAAGAGTCAGTTGCTCTGCCAGTTGAGCTACGCGCCCTGAAGAAGATCCGGGGCGTGCCGGGCACGGACCGCGGCACTCAAAATAGTATAACATCGAGCGTCCGCCAAATCAGCGAGCCGCAGCGCAAAATGTCCGTCCCTGGCTTTCCCCGAAGCGGATACGCGGATCGCGCAGTGCTTCCATTTTGATCTCCTCGTTGAGCAACTCATTCTAGTTTTGCCGACCCGGCGAAGCCCATCCCGCCTCCGCTCGTCCGTCGCGTTGTGAGAACTTGTCTTTCAGCTTCGCGCGCTGCGGGAGGAGTTGGCGAAACGGGTTCGAATCTGGTTCATGACTTCGGCCGCCAGAAAGGGCTTGCGCAGAACAGGGAAATCGTGCTCCTCGCAGAGGGATTCCTCCTCCGGCGGGAGAATGGAGCCGGTCATAACGATTACCTGCATTTCGGGGACGATCTGGCGAAATTCCACGCCCAATTCCACCCCGTTGCCGTCGGGCAGCATGTAGTCCATCAGCACGGCGTCGGGCTTGGACTCGTTGACCAGACGCCGGGCTTCGGTAGCCGAGTCGGCGATCAGCAGGTTCCATCCGGCGTCGCCCATCAGCCGCTCGAGAAAACGCAGCAGGTCGCGGTTGTCGTCCACCAGCAGGACCGTGGGCGCGGAGGTTTGCGTTTCCCCGGCGGCTCCCTGGGCACGGATATCCAGCTTCTCGTGCTCCCGGTCGACCAGGACCTGAACGGTCGAACCCGGTACTACCTGGTTGGCAGCGACCAGAGTGGCCAGGGGTTGGGTCAGGAAACGGTGGATGGTGCGATTCAACTCGCGGGCGCCGTATTCGGCACTGGTGCCTTTTTCGATCAGAAACGCCCTGGCATCCAGCGGCACATCCAGGTTGAAGGAACGGTTTCCGAGCCTGGTATTGACGTGTTCCTGCAGGTCGGTGACGTGAATATCCAGGATGGCGGACAATGATTCGGGTGTGAGCGGCTGGTAGGTGATGACGGCGTCGATACGGTTCACGAACTCCGGCGAGAATCGCTTGCGCACACTTACCATGGCGATACTCTGTAGCTTGTTCACCAGGTCCGCGCGCGGTACGCCGCCCGCCGCCGATTGAAAACCGAAGTCGGGATTGATTTCCCGTATCATCTCGCGAGCGCCCAAATTGCTTGTCAGGAAGACCAGGCTTTTGTCGAAACTCACCGAAGAATTGTCGCCCAGCCGTAGCACGCCTTTGTCCAATACGCCCAGCAGCAGAC
The DNA here is from genome assembly GCA_049509915.1 of Bryobacteraceae bacterium. GTDB lineage: Bacteria > Acidobacteriota > Terriglobia > Bryobacterales > Bryobacteraceae > JBEKYD01. The sequence continues at coordinate 28,257 of JBEKZL010000057.1, forward strand.
GGGTCATGGACGGGGCGGCCTTTTCGATCTCGTCGAACAAGACCAGCGACAGGCCGCATTTTTCACTGGTCACGGCGTTCAGCTTCTGCTGCGTCAGCATGGGCTGGGTTTCGCGGTGGCCCAGGTAGCCCGGCGGGGCGCCAATCAGTTTGGCAACTTCGTGCTCCATTTGAAACTCGCCGCAATCCACGCGCAGCACGCTTTTCTTGCTACCGTGCAGGATTTCAGCCAAGGCTTCCACGGTCTTGGTTTTCCCTGTACCGGTGGGTCCCAGCAACAGAAACACGCCGACCGGGCGCCCTTCCGGCGAGAGGCCAGCCTGAAACATTTGAATATAAGGAATGATGACGCGCGTTGCGGCTGGCTGGCCCACCACCTTCTGGCCCAGAAGCTGAACAAGGTCGGCGCTGGGATCGGTAGGAGCCTGCTTTCGCGACCGACTTTGGGAACTCTTTGGCTTATCCACCCTGCCTCCGACTTGATTATACCGGCGAGATCATTCCGTTCGCCTCCCCATCCCGCTCACTACGGGCTGCCGTGTTCAGCCACTTCGAGCCCCTTGATCGATTGAATCCAATGGGTTGCGGGAAACCCAAGGAGAACCGTAAACTTATTGCGGAAGTTCTGTGACCAGGAAGAATCAACCTCTCAAGTTTTATCATGAGCAGAGCCTGACTGGTAGTATGATTACGTACTGTAGAACCAGTACGGCGATTCTCCGGGAAATTACGGAAGATGAAATCGGTCAGCGGTGGCGGAACGTGATTCGTCCCTTCGTGAGATCGTAGGGAGACATTTCCAGAGTGACTTTATCGCCTGCCAGAACGCGAATGCGATTGCGGCGCAACCTCCCCGCCAGGTGCGCCAAAACTATCCGTTCGTGTTCCAGTTGAACGCTGAACAGGCCGCTGGGGAACTTTTCTAAGACTGTACCGGTGACTTCAATGCTGTCCTCTTTGCTCATATCCCTCCAGAATCGATGTCGGCGGACGGCTGCCGTCTGCTTGGCGCGGCAGCCGGTCCGCCGCGATACGTCAGGCCGCGGTGACGTTGGTCGCTTGCAGCCCCTTGGGGCCCTTCGTGACTTCGAACTCTACCTTTGCTCCTTCGTCGAGCGTGCGATACCCTTGCGTCTGGATCGCCGAGAAATGCACGAAGACATCCTCTCCGTTCTCGCGCTGAATGAACCCGTAGCCCTTGGCTGCGTTAAACCACTTCACTGTACCTTTTTCTTTCATCTGCCTCTATCCTTCTAAAACGTAACTTCTGCCGGCCTCATGCTCCCCTTACGCAAAAAAAGGGATTGCGGTATGGACTCACGCAACCCCCTTAATCACAAAGCGGAACACAAGAGCCAAATGCCATACCATTATACATCAGCAGGGCACGGAAATTGGAGCCAACTGCTATGATTCCATTCAAGTTCTACCGGGTACGCCTGCGCTTCCGGGCGCGGGGGCCGCTGCGCTTTCCGGTGCCGGCCGCCAATCTGCTGCGCGGAGCCCTGGGACACCGCCTGGGAGCCAAACTGGAGGAGGAAGACTTCGCCCGATGTTTCCGTCCCGGAGGCAGATCCGGAACCGAGCCGGCGCCCAGCGGTCTGGCGGACTGGCCGCGCCCTTTCGTGCTGCGTGCTTCCCACCTCGACGGGATGGAGTGCCACCTGGGAGATTACTGGAGTTTCGACGCGCACATCTTCGCGCGCGAAGCGTTCTGGCCGCTGGTTCACGCGCTGGCGGGCGCCGCCGAGCGCGGCATGGGTCCAG
>JBEKZL010000058.1:0-29033 GCA_049509915.1 Bryobacteraceae bacterium
GGGGCAACGTAGGGTGCGCGCAGAGCTGTATCAAGCGTGGCGCCAAGGCGGTGCTGGTGACCGACGACGGCACGATTTACAAGATTACCGAACAGGACAAAGTGGTTCCGGAGGCCGGTAAGAAGGTGACCATCAGCGGCACTTTGACCGGCGATACGATTTCGGTCGGTTCCGTAAAGGAACAGTAAGAGGCGGTTGGGTCCGCTATTCGGACCCAACCATTTCCCGCATCTCGCGGACCAACTCCTGGAGGGTGGTCGCATATCCGTTCAGTTCTGTTCCGGCAGACGCGCCCTCTTCCGCAGAGGCGGCAGTTCGCTGGGTAACCTGTTCCATCTGCGTGACGGCGCGGGCGATCTGTTCCATGCCGTGAGCCTGTTCCTGGCTTCCGACATTGACTTCGTCCACGAGTACTTTGACTTGGCTGGAGCTTTCCGTCATATGGCGCACGGCCCCGGCCATTTGATTCAGACGTTCATTGCCATCGTGAGAGGTGGCGATGGACTCCTCAATCAGCCCGGCGGTATCTTTGGCGGCCTGGGCGCAGCGCTGGGCGAGACTGCGGACTTCGTCCGCCACCACGGCAAATCCCAAGCCGGCTTCGCCGGCACGGGCGGCTTCGACGGCCGCATTGAGCGCCAGGATATTGGTTTGGAACGCAATTTCGTCGATCACTTTGATAATGCGCGCGATCTTATTGCTGGACGCATCGATTTCCTGCATCTTTTCCATCGTGCGGTCGAGAGTGTGGTTCACCTCGGTACCGGCTTGTTCGGACTGTTGCATGAGGCTGGCAACCTGTCTGGTATGATCAGCGTTCTTGCGAGTGATGGAGGCGATTTCCTCCGTTGATGCGGAGGTTTCCTGGAGCGACGCCGCCTGCTCTGAGGCACCTTGTGCCAGCGACTGGCTGGAAGCGGAAACCTGTTTGGAGGCATGGGAAACGTGGTCGGCCGATTCGGCGATGTTGGCGGCGAAGCCGCGCAGTTCCGCATTGGCTTTGCGAACGATCCAAAGCACCCCGCCGCCTACGGCGACGATTAGCAACGCGAGAGCGACTGTGCCCAGGGTGGCGCGGGTGGATCGACTGGCGGCAACTGCCGAGGTGGAGGCAAGTTCGGCGCTTTGACGCTCCACCAGCGCCGCGGCCTGGCGGCCGATGTCCTCCAGTTGCGGTTGCACTTTCTGGTTGAAGATCTGCAGCGCGACATCCAACTGTTGGCGAGCCACCGTCTGGCTGAGCTCTTGTTGGGCTTCTTCGACTGCCGACGCCTGTTGCATGACGGAACGGATCAGGGAAGTCGCCTCGGACGTCTCAGCCGTTTTTTCCAGTTCGCCCAGGGCCGCGCGGAGCGCCTGGTCCTGGGTTTGAAATTCGGACAGATTCTGGTTCGCCCGGCTCTGGTCACCGAGTACCGCCGAAAGGGCGGTAGCCCGCCCCAGGCTGGTCATCTCCGAGGCTGCGGTGGCTACTTTGCCGGCCAGGTACTGATTCCGCGCCACGCCGTTGGCGGCGTGCTCCAGGTCGGCGTTCAGCGAATGAACGATCAGGACTGCACTGCCTACGCTCAGCAGGGACAGTCCCAACATCACAGCGAAACCAATCAATAATTTACGTGTCAGGCTCATGGATATCCTCGAAACCACTAAACGTCACATCTTAAAGGACAAACTCACCGGCGCCAGTGCCTTGACTGGTTTGCCTTCCGCCTTTACAGGCGTAAATTTCCATTTCTTGACGGCCGCGGTTGCGGCTTTCGTCAGGACCGGGTTTCCGCTGACAATGTTGACTTGCTCGACGGAACCGTCTTCCGCGACTATCGCTTCCATCTCCACCACTCCCTCAATTTTCAATTGCCGGGCAATCGGCGGATATTCAGGTGCAGGCTTAGACGTGAGATAGGCAAGCGCCTCAGACTTGGACAATTTCTTGAGATCGTCCTCGCCGTAGACCGTCAGGTTAAAGGCAAAAAGGACTGTTAGTGCAATTGGGAATGCTCTCATAGATCCTTCCGAAAATGTTGTCTGCATTCCATATCGGTTGAAGGCCGCCAGAGCTATAGTTAAGCACGAGAAAAACGGCCAAGGCCTTGGCCGGGAGGCTTTAGAACAGCTGGAGGTTGGCGGAGCCAGGGGAATACACTGAGGGCCCGTATAATAATGTTGTAAGAGTTCGCCATGAAAAAACGCCTGGCCTACGGTCTCGCCAAGGTCTTACTGGTACTTTCGGTGCTCGTGGTGGTCTGGGAAGGCTCCTTCAATCCCGGCCAGCTCCGTCCCCACACACCCAACCAGACGTTGATCTTCTGGGCGGTCTACACCTTGATCTTCTTGCTGATGGTGGTATTAGGGTGGATCGTCTTCCGCGAATTCGTCAAGCTTTATGTAGAACGGCAGAGCCATCGGGAAGGTTCTCATCTGAAGACCAAGCTGGTGGTGGGAGCGCTCACCCTGAGTACCGTACCGGTGTTCTTTCTGGTGCTGTTTAACTATCAGGTTCTAAATCGCAATCTGACCACCTGGTTTCGCGAGCCGCATAGCAACGAGCTGGAAGTTTTCAAGGGTATCGCCAAGACATTGGACAAGGAGATGGGCGACGAGACGGCGGCGCAGGCGGCGCTGCTGGCGGCGCAGCCGGAAGTGCGGCAATTGCTGGCTACGGGTGTCGCGACGCCGGGGTTTCTGGAGCGGTTTTCGGTGGAGTACGAGCTGCAGTCGGCGGCGGTATACGGGGCGGCCGGCATGGCTCCGCTGGATTCGTTCGGTTCCGATCGTCCGCGCGCGCCCGATGATCGCCTGGTGGTGAAATCCTATCCGGTGTTGGACGGGCGGCGGGAGACGGGGCACGTCACGGTCACGGCCAAGATTCCGGGCGATCAGGCGGCGCAGATGCGCATGATCGGGGAATGGGCGCGGGACTGGCAGCAGAGGTGGGATAGCTGGAAGGAGATCCGCCAGTTTTACCTGCTGCTCATGTCCTTGATTACATTATTCGTTTTGTTTGTGGCGATCTGGATCGCGCTGTTCCTGGCCAAGCAGATCAGTATCCCGATCACGGCCCTGCTGGAAGGCGCCAGCCAGGTGCGCAGCGGCAACCTGGCGCACCGGGTGGAAGTGCGGGCGGCGGACGAGCTGGGTTCGCTGGTGCGGGCCTTCAACCGGATGACGCAGGAGCTGGAGGCCAACGGCCGCGAGCTGGACCGGCGGCGGCGCTTCACTGAAGCGATTCTGGAGAGCATTCCCACGGGTGTGCTTTCGGTGGCATCCGACGGCTCCATCCAGCGCGTCAACCGCGCCCTGGGGCGCATCTTTCCGGCCGACCAAGTGGAGCGGGCCACCCGGCTGGAGGACCTTTTCTCGCGCGAGGACACGGCCGAAATCCGCTACCTCATGAAGCGGGCGCGGCGGACGGGACCTTCCTCCCGGCAACTGGAACTGCGCACGGCCGGCCGCAATCTGCAGTTGTCGGTGACGGTAGCGGCGATCGAGGAAAAGGCGACCAGCGGATACGTGGTGGTGCTGGAAGATACCAGCGAGCTGCTGCGGGCACAGAAGGCCGCGGCCTGGCACGAAGTGGCGCGGCGGGTGGCCCATGAAATCAAGAACCCGTTGACGCCCATCGCGCTTTCGGCCGAGCGGATAGGGCGCCAGGTGGACCGGTTGGAGCTGGCGCAGCCGTCGTCGGGGATTCTGCGGGAGTGCGCGCAGACCATTTCGAAATCGGTGGAATCGGTGAAGACGCTGGTGGACGAATTCGCGCGATTTGCCCGTTTTCCCTCGGCCCAGCCGGTGCGGGCCGACCTGAACGCGGTAGTACGGGAAGCCCTGAGCGTTTTCGAAGGGCGGCTCGAGGACGTCGCCATCCGCACCAGTTATGCGCCCGGGCTGGCGCCGGTGAACCTGGATCGCGAGCAGTTTATCCGGGCGGTGGTAAACCTGGTGGATAACGCCGCCGAGGCGATGCAGGATTCGCTAGTGAAGCGGTTGTACATTGCCACCCAGCCGGGCGTGGCGGAGACGGTGGAGCTGGTGGTGGCCGATTCCGGTAGTGGGGTCAGCGCGGACGACAAGGAGAAACTCTTTCTGCCCTATTTTTCGACCAAGAACCGGGGCACGGGCCTCGGATTAGCAATTGTCAGCCACATTGTGGCGGAGCATGGCGGCCACATCCGGGTGGAAGACAACCAGCCGGCGGGAGCGCGTTTCACCATCGAGATTCCGGCGCTGGTAGAAATGGAGAGCGGGGAGGCGGCGCGGCCGGCGCCGGTGAAGGCATGAGCGCTCCCAAGCAAAAGCCGCAGCGCATCCTGATTGTGGACGACGAGCCTGGGATACGCCAGTCGCTGGGCGGCGTGCTCGAAGACGAAGGCTACACGGCTCAATCGGTGGAAGATGGCGAGGCTTGCCTGATCGCGCTGGCCGAAGGCGGTCTCGAACTGGTGCTGCTGGATATCTGGCTGCCGGGCATGGACGGCATGGAGGTGCTGGAGCGGATTCAGGAGATGCCCTTCGACGAGCGTCCCCTGGTGGTGGTGATTTCCGGCCACGGCAGCATCGAGGCGGCGGTGCGCGCCACCAAGCTGGGTGCCTTCGATTTTCTGGAGAAGCCGCTCTCGATCGAAAAGGTCATGCTGGTGGTGAAGAACGCACTGGACCATCGCCGGCTGTCGCTCGAAAACCGCCGTCTTAAACAGGATGCCCACACGCGCTATCACATCATCGGCGACAGCGTGCCCATGAAGGCGCTGCGGCAACAGTTGGCGTTGATGGCGGGCACCAATGGCCGGGTGCTGATTTACGGCGAGAGCGGCACGGGCAAGGAACTGGTAGCGCACGCCATCCACGCCTCCAGCCCGCGGGCAGGGCAGGCGTTCGTCGAGGTCAACTGCGCCGCCATACCGGAGGAGCTGATCGAGAACGAGCTGTTCGGCCATGCGCGCGGGTTTCTGGCGGGTGCGCCAGAGGCCAAGGCCGGCAAGTTCGAGAAGGCCGACGGCGGCACCTTGTTTCTGGACGAAGTGGGCGACATGAGCCTGCGCACGCAGGCCAAGGTGCTGCGCGCACTCGAAGAACAGCGCTTCGAACCGGTGGGCGCGGTGGAATCGATGCAGGTGGACGCGCGCGTGGTGGCGTCCACCAACAAGCTGCTCGAGGAAGAAATCGACCGCGGCAACTTCCGCGAGGACTTATTCTACCGCCTGAACGTGATTCCGTTTTTCGTGCCGCCGCTGCGCGACCGGCGCGAGGACATTCCGCTCCTGGCCGAGCACTTCCTGCGCGAGTTCACCAGCGCCTACGGCCGCAAGCCCAAGGAGCTGACGACGGAGGCTCTGGAGGTGCTGGTGGGATATAACTGGCCCGGCAACGTGCGGGAGCTCAAGAACCTGATCGAACGCATCGTGATCATGAATCCGCAGGTGCGGGTGGATGCGCGCCACGTTCCGCTGCAGACGCCGCGCAAGCCGCAGGACCGCGCCGGGGAGCGGGTGGGCAGCCTGCAGGACGTGCGCGAAGCGGCCGAGCGCGAGTACATCCTCAAGAAGCTCGAAGAAACCAGCGGCAACGTGACCCGTACGGCCGAACTGCTGGGCCTGGAGCGCAGCAACCTGTACCGGAAGATGAAGGCGCTGGGGATCGAGCCGAAATAGAGGGCGGCGGGAACGAGGGCGCCGGTGCTAGTCGAGGGGTGACGGACCAGCACATTGACGGCAGCCTGGCGTTCTTGCCTCAAGCGTTGGACGCCTCCGGCTTTGCGAATGCTGTCGTAGCGGGCTCGCGCCCCAGTTACCGGCGCTAACGGCCTTGTATTTATCTACTGGATTCAAGTTGACCCGCTATCCGTCGCCGCCGGCGCAATAGCTGCGGCGATCCGTCGCATCACACTACGTAGGGTTTGCGATAGTTCCGCGTGAGGAACTTGTCTGCCTCGGCGTCGCCCGCGAATTTCGGCCCAGGCGCGAGGTTCAGCTTGCGGCCGACCCGGTAGCTGATGTTCGCCAGGTGGCACAAGGACGCGCTCAGGTAGGCGTTCGAGATTTCGTCGTGCAAGCCCTGGTAATTGCGCGAGCGGCAAGCGGCCAGGAAGTTCTCCATGTGGAGGGCAGTGGGGTCGCCGGCGGCGCGATCGGGACGCTCCTCCATCACCAGTTCAGTGGATTCGCCCTTGAACGCCAGGAATCCGGCGTCGCTGGTCGCCGCCCAACCCTCGGTGCCATAGAAAAGATTGCCGATCATGATGTTGAGGGGCGCGGCATTGCGCGGCGTAATGGAGGTGGGCGCGGGGGAGGAAGGCGGCGCCACGGCGCCGGCGGCGGGCGGACCGGGGCGTCCCTTCACCACCGCACCCTCGGCTCCGGTGAGCAGCCCGCGCACCTCGAAGACGATTTCACGGCCGCCATAGTCGTAGCTGGCCAGCAAGGTATTGGGGGTTTCCTGGTCGTCGGTGTAGGCGTATTTGCCGCCCTGCGCGTAAGCCGTTTTCGGCATTTGCGGATCGCCCAGGCCCCAACGGCAGATACCGATTTCATGTACGCCCTGGTTGCCGATATCGCCGTTGCCAGTATCCCAGAACCAGTGCCAGTTGTACTTGAAGCGCAGTTCGTTGAACGGCCTCAGCGGCGCCGGTCCCAGAAACAGGTCCCAGTTGACGCCCGCCGGCGTGGGCGAATCGTCCTTATGGCCGATGGAGGCGCGGCGCTTGAAGCACAGGCCCTTGGCCATGTAAACCTGGCCGATGAGGCCACCCCGAATGGCTGCCATGGCCCGCATCTTGAAGGGCGTGCTGCGGTGCTGGGAGCCGATCTGCAGCATGCGCTTGGTTTCACGCGCCACCTGGATCATGCGCTGGCCTTCGTAGATGTTGTAGCAAGCTGGTTTCTCGCCGTAGACGTCCTTGCCAGCCTTCATGGCCCAGATGGCCGCCAGGGCGTGCCAGTGATTGGGAGTGGCGATGGAAACGGCTTCGACTTCGGAATCGGCGAAAGCCTGGCGCATATCCTCGAATTCCTTGGCCTTTTCGCCGGTGTTCTTCAGCAGCGTAGCCTGGGCCCTTTCGCGCGCCGCCTGATCGATATCGCAAATCCCCGCCACGCGAGCTTCGCTCATCCTGGAATAGATGTTGAGATGATTGGTGCCGCGGCCGCCGAGCCCGACGATGGCCACGTTCACCCGATCGTTCGCTCCCCAAACCCTGGTGGCCGCGGCCGCCGTGGCCGCCCCCAGGAAGAACCTGCGGGACGTCGATTGAGACATAAGCGTTTCGACCCTCCTCTACCCGGAGAAATTATATCAAGGGCGCGTGCGACAACGGCGGCGCGGTTGCGCGGGTAGATTTGAAACAATTCTGCTTTGGCCATTGGACTGCCAGCTAGTACTATCGAATGGGAGGCCCATCGCCGCACGCCGTATGAACCTCACCCATTGCATTGTGGCCGGACTGGTTTGCGCCGGTAGCGCCCGGTGTCAATCCCGGTCCGGAATACCCGCGCAAGCCGGCATCGAGCAACGCGTGGAAGCGCTCGTAGGGCGCATGACGCTGGACGAAAAGATCGGGCAGATGTCGCAGTCCACGTCCATGGCCTCACCGCTATCCGATGCCATTCGACAGGAAATCCGGGGTGGCCGGTGGGGATCGTTCCTCAACGCCGGCAGTCCGGCCGACCGCGCCGAGGCGCAACGCATCGCCCGCCACGAAAGCCGGCTCGGTATTCCGCTGCTATTCGGCCGGGACGTGATTCACGGCTATCGCACCATCTTTCCGATTCCCCTGGGCCAGGCGGCCAGTTGGGACCCGGAACTGATCGAGCGAGCCGCCCGCATCGCCGCCAGTGAAGCGGCGCGGGAAGGCATTCGTTGGGCTTTCGCCCCCATGCTGGACGTGGCCCGCGACCCGCGCTGGGGCCGCATTGCCGAAAGCCCCGGCGAGGATCCATACCTCGGCGCCGCGGTGGGCGTGGCGGTCGTGCGCGGCTTCCAGGGCGAATCGCTCGCCGACCCTTCTTCGGTCGCCGCCTGCGCCAAGCACTTCGCCGCCTATGGCGCGGTGGAAGCCGGCCGCGACTACAACAGCGCGTGGGTGCCCGAGGTGCTCTTGCGCGATGTCTACCTGCGCCCGTTTCACGCCGCGGCGGATGCCGGCGCGGCCAGTTTCATGACGTCTTTCAACGCGCTGAACGGCGTGCCCGCAAGCGGCAACGCGCTGCTGCTCACGACCATCCTGCGCGACGAATGGAAATACCGAGGCATGGTGGTGAGCGATTATAACGCCATCCACGAAATGATCGCCCACGGTTACGCGGCCGATGGCGCCGACGCCGCCCGCAAAGCGCTGGCCGCGGGCGTGGATATGGAGATGGTGAGCACCGACTATTTCGACCATCTGAAATCGCTGGTCGGGCGCGGCCTGGCCGATTCGAAACATATCGACGATGCGGTGCGAAATATTCTGCGCCTGAAATTCCGGCTGGGTCTGTTCGAGGAGAGCATCCCCGCGCCGGCCGAATCCCATGTGACGGAGGAATCGCTGGCCGTAGCCCGGCAGATGGCCGGGGAAAGTGCGGTGCTGCTCCAAAACAAGGGCGGCCTGCTCCCGCTGAGCGAATCGCTCGGCTCATTGGCGGTGATCGGACCGCTGGCGGATAGCCCGGTCGATCAGATGGGCACCTGGGTCATGGACGGGCGGCCGGAAGACGTCCAGACCCCGCTGGCCGCCTTGCGCCGCCAATTGGGCGAGGGGCGGGTTTTCTACGCGCCTGGCCTTCGCAACAGCCGCGACACCAGCAGCGCCGGGTTTGCCGCCGCGCTCGATGCCGCGCGGCGTGCCGACGTGGTGGTGTTTTTCCTGGGTGAAGAGCAGATTCTATCCGGCGAAGCCCGTTCCCGCGCGTTTCTCGATCTGCCGGGCGCACAAGAGTCGCTGGTGGCGGCAATCGCCGCGCTGGGAAAGCCCATGGTGGCGGTGATCATGGCCGGCCGGCCACTTACCTTCCACGAGACTGCCGTGCGCGTGAATGCCGTGCTGTACGCATTCCATCCGGGCAGCATGGGAGGCCCGGCCCTGGCCGATCTCCTCTTCGGCCGCAGTACTCCCTCGGGCAAGCTGACCGTGACGTTCCCTCGGACAGTGGGCCAGGTCCCCATTTACTATGCGCACCTCAACACCGGCCGGCCGGCGCCGCAGGGTGCCGGTGGCGTTCCAGTGGGCAACCCTGCGCAGCCAGAAGGCTACACATCGAAGTACATCGACGTGGATTTCACTCCCGAATATCCGTTCGGCTATGGCCTGTCCTATACGCGCTTCGACTATTCGAACCTGAAGCTATCGTCGGCGTCCATGACGCGCACGGGCAGCGTCACCGTTTCCGCCGACATCGCCAACACCGGCGGACGCGAAGGCACGGAAATTGTGCAGCTCTACATTCGCGACCTGGTGGCCAGCGTGGCGCAGCCCGTGCGCGCGCTCAAGGGCTTCCGGCGGGTGGCGCTCGGCTCCGGCGAAAAACGCACCGTCAGTTTTACGCTGGATGCGGCTGCCCTGGCATTTTATAACCAGCACAACCAGTTGGTCACCGAGCCTGGCCGCTTCCAGGTTTGGATCGCGCCCGATTCGGCGCACGGCGTGGAGGGCGAGTTCACACTGCGGCAATAGCCGGTCCTTGTTTCGGCTCGCGAGGCAGTGGGGCGGCCCGTGGGGCAGACGACCGTTTCTTATAGTCTGCCACCGAGTCATCAGATCGCCGGTGGTCTGCCCCACCGCGTCTGCCAACGGTCGTCAGGGGCGCAGCTTTCCTGGGCCGAACCGAGCACAATCGCATAAAGCACGCCGGCCTTGGTCCTGTGGCTTTCACGGAAAGCGGTAGCCGGGTTTCAAATTACAAAGGTAGATTTTGCTCTGGTCGGGGTTCACCGAAACGCGACAGGCAGCCCAGCGCAGTGAGAGATCGGGGCTGAGCGGGAAGATGACATTGACGCCATCGATTTCGGCTTCCAGGGTGACGCCTTCGGCGGAGCCGGGCACGGTAAAATCGAGCGACTGGCCGAAGACGACAGGATAGGAACGGCGCACCGTTTGGCCCACCATGCGGTGAAAGACCTCGGCTTCGAGCAGAAACGTGGCAGTATCGGACCAGCTTTCGGCAGAGACGCGGACGGTGCGCAGGTCGGAAGAGAGATCGGGCCTGCCGACCCTGGTAAAGGGACAGGGTCCGGCGACGCAGGAGACGCGGGGGTCGCGGATTTCGTTGCCGGCGCCGGCGTCGAGCGTAGCGTAGGCCACGGCGGCTCTCCATTTGCCGTCGGGTGAGCAGGGGCGATGACCGTCGCACCTCTGGTTGCCGGCATTGACGGCTTGAAACACTTTGATCTCGCTGCCGACGTTGGCGTCGGAAATGCTGACCACCGAGTAGCGGACCAGCACGTTAGCGACAGTCCTGACACGATCCGCGACCGGGCTCTCCGAGGTAATCACGGGAGCCATGCGGGCCAGGTACAACCTGTCGCCGCTGAAGGCCATCGTGAGGGGGTGGTAACCGGGCGCGTCAAGCTGAAGGGTGACGGTTTCGGCGGGGTTAATGCCGCGGCGCAGGGAGAGGGAGAAGAAACCCGTGGCATCGGAAATAGTATGGGCGATCAGTTCGCCGCGGCGCATGACGACGTCCACGCCAGCCAAAGGTACTTGTTTGCGCGGATCGGCGTCCCGACGGATGACAGCGCCTACCGCCGTGATGGTACGAACCCGGACCAGGCGTGGCAATAGCATGGCCAATGTCACTGCGACAGTGGCCGCGAGGCCGGCTCGTATCGTCAACCTTAAACCCGTCGTCATAGGTTCGCGACGTGCGCAAAGCGGGTTAAGGAAACTGCATTGGGCTCATGCCGCTCCGGCGGCCTCGGCCGGTTCGGCGAATGTGGTTTCCTCCTCCACCACCACCACATCGGCCGTCAGCCGTTCATGCAGCAACCGCTCCGTCGCCAGCACCTGGGGCTCGCGGTGGAAGTATTGCTGCATGGGATTGTCGCACAGAAGATTGGCGAGTGCCAGCAGGCTCATCCCCTGGTGGTGCGCCATCCATAGCCGCAGCGGGCTGGCTCCGCCCTCGGAATAGTCGATCGCTTCGTAGAAACCGTACCGCCCGGCCCACTCGAATTCGCGCATTCGCATCAGATTGGACAAAGTGGAAGGCGTATCCACGGATGCCGCCAGAAAGGTGGAATACGGCGAGATTACGAGACCCTTTGGATTGGCCGGCTTCAGCGCCAGGGCGGGAATCCCAAAGGGCGCGTATTCGTGCTGGCCACCGGCTCGGCGGCCGGCAGCCGATTCCGAAATACCCCATGGGGTTCCCTGCCGGCGCGCATATTCCCGCTGCACCCGGACCGCAGCCTTGGCGGTCTCGCCCAGAAGGGTATCCGGATACGCGCGAATCCACAGCATCGGCATGAGGTACTCGAACATGGTCCCGCTCCAGGAAAGCAGAACCCGCTCGCCGCGAACGCCGGCGAGGGAGCGGCCCAGGTGAAACCAACTTTCCTGCGGGATCTCGCCCTTGGCGATGGCCACGAAAACAGCGGTGCGCGCCTCGGATGCCAGCAGGTCGTAGCAGGAGGGGTCCACTTGCCGTGTGGCGAGATTGTAGCCCACCGACAACAGCTTGCGGCGCCGCCGGTACAGAAACCGGAAATCCATCTCCTGAACCAGGCGATGGCAGTCCTCGGCGATGGCCGTCAACTCGGCAGCCATCTCCCGGGTAAGGCCCCGCTTTACCGCCCATTCACTGGCAAACGCCAAGGCCGCCTGCTTGAGCGTCCACAAACTCGCCGCCAGATTGCCGCTGTCCACGGTGGAGACGTACAACGGCGCGATGGGCTGCAGACTGTTAATGTCGTACCAGTTCAGAAGGTGGCCGCGATACTTGGGCAGAGCCAGAACGCGATCCAGCGTGAGCCGGGTGGCAGCGACGAATTCCGGCAGACGCAATAACCCGAGGTGAACAGCCGCCACGCGCGCGTTGAGCAACATTGCCAAGTTGGTGGGCGACAGGCGCAGGTCCACCGTGCCATCCTCCTTTACGTTGTCGGGGATCATCCAGTTGGTCGAGGCCGAACTCCAGTCGTGAAAGAAGCGCCAGATGCGGTCGGCCGATTCGCGCAGAAGTTCGGTGTCCCGGGGGCTCAGTTTAGAGTGGGAAGGCCGCGGCCTCCGGTTCAACCAGGTCGAGAAACCGCGAGACCCGATCCACAGAGCCAGAATGGGCGCCGCCGCGGGCACCGCGGCGGGGCGCGGGAGGCACAGCAGCGCGCCGATTGCGGCCGCGATCCAGGGCGTCCATTTGAGGTACGTATCTACTACGGCGCCCTGGCCGACCCCCGATGCTTCGGACTCCGCGGCCGTCTCCCATTCGAGGAGCTTTCGCCGGCTTACGAAGACGCGATCCAGCGAGCGGATGGTAGCATCTAGCGAGATCAAGGCCTGGTGCAGCAGGAAGACCACGCCGCAGAAGGCCACGGCGACGGTTTCGCCAAATCCGCGCACCGACTGCCGCGCCCATGCGCCAAACCCGCGGCGGGTCCAGGGCGCGCCGATTGGCGCGAACAGTAGCACCAAGAAGGCGGGTACGAACATCATGCCCATGGTCGCCAGAGTCCAGCCCTCCGGCTTTCCCGGCAGGAAGAACCAGCCGCCAATCAGCAGGAATAGGATGCTCGGTTCCAGCAGGCTGCGCCGCAGGTTGTCGAGAATTTTCCACCGCGAAATCAGGGTGATGGGATTAGGGACCGGGCGGCCATCCACCCCCGGGACGCGCGCCCGCGTCCAGCGCATGATCTGCCAATCGCCGCGCATCCAGCGATGCTTGCGGCGGCTGTAGGCGCTGAAATGGGAAGGATAATCGTCGATCAGCTCCACGTCGCTCACCAGCGCTGAGCGCGCGTAGGCGCCTTCGATCAGGTCGTGGCTGAGGAGCGCATTTTCCGGGAAACGGTGCTCCAACGCGGCGCGAATGGCATCCACCTCATAAATGCCCTTGCCGGTGAAGATCCCCTCGCCGAACAGATCCTGGTAAACATCGGAGACAGCTCGCGTGTAGATATCGAAACCAGTCTGGCCGGAATAGAGGGCCGCCAGCCGGCAGCGGGTGGCGGATTGGACGCTGATGCCGATCCGCGGTTGCAGAATGCCGTAACCTTCCACCACCATCCGGGTGACGGGGTCGACGACCGCCTGATTGAGCGGATGGGCGATGGCTCCGATCAGTTTGGCGGCGCTGTCGCGGGGCAACTGGGTGTCGGAATCGAGGGTAATCACGTAGCGGATTTCCGGCAGAATCGACGTGTCGCCCACCTTGACTGGAAAGGCGTCGAAGCCGCCGCGCAGCAGTTGGTTCAGGTCCATGAGCTTGCCGCGCTTGCGCTCCCAGCCGATCCAGCAGCCCTCGGACGGATTGTATGTGCGGTGCCGGTGCAGCATCAGGAACGGCGCCCGGCCGTCGCTTCGATAGCGCTGGTTCAAGCCCTCAATCAACTGCTTGCACACCTCCACCAGCGCGTCGCGCTCGTCCACCGCACAATCCGAATCGGGTGTGTCGGTGAGCAGGGCGAAATAGAGATTGCGATCGCGATTGGACAGAAAGCGGATTTCCAGATCAAGAACCAGGTCGTGCACCTGGGATTCGTTCAACAGCAGAGTGGGGACCGCCACCAGGGTGAGGGAGTCTTCGGGGATGCCCTCGGAAAAATTCAGTTTGGGCAGGGCGCGGGCGGGCGCCAGCAAAGTCGCCAGCCGGTTCATGAAATCCACCGCCGCCTGGGTGGCGGGCAGCGCCAACAGCGCCAGCCCGGCCACGGCCGGCATGAAGGAATCCAGCCGGTAGAGAAGCGGGAAGACGATGGCCAGGGTGATCAGCTCGATCCCCAAGAGATAGAACAGCGTGGGCCGGCGCAGGATGGCGCGCCGCGCCACCTTGGGCAACGGGGCTCGATAGCCTACCGCCGCTTCCAGGGCGGGCAAGCCGCGATCCACCAGATAGTAGCCGATATGAGTGCGGCGGCGCATGGCGCGCGAATCGTCGGCCACCGCGGCCGCGCGTTCGCTCAGCTCCAACGCGGCGGCGGCCACGCCCTCCTCGCTCGACGGGCTGCACCTGGCCAATTCAGCGACCAGTTGGAGGTAACCGCCCTGGCTTTGGCGATCCATGCGGCTGTAGACGCCCGCCGGATCGAGCGACAGGATCCGGTGGGGATACGCCAACTCCGTGGCCGGTTCGCTCCAGTTTGTGTCCGCGATGCGGCGCATACTGGCGACAATGGCGGGAATCCGTTCAGCGGGCCCATGCAGCAGGCGCTCGAGCAGCTCCCACAACAAGGCACCTTTCAGTTCCCCCAACTCAGCCATTTTCAGAACTCGCCGTTGCTGGTAGCCGTCCACGAAAGCGATGAATTCGTCTTCGTGGAAGCCATTGGCGGAGGAATCCGAATAACTCGCCGCCAATAGGCGCACTTGGGGAGTCCGGCCATGTTCGTCCACGACGGCTGGCAGACGATGCGCATTGCGGCGGAGGCCCCGCGTCTGCCGCTCCGCGGCCAGGAGCAATCGCGCATTGCCGGCCAGCCACGCAGACTCCCCCGGCTGGCTGTTAGCCGCCTGCCCGATCAAGGTGCGCAGACCTTTCAGCAGTGAGTCCCTTTCGATCCCGCTTTTCGGCTCCATCCCCCGAACCGTGTCCGCCAGCGCGCGGCCCGTTTCCCGCCAACGGTTAGTCTCCGCCTCGGGCAGACTGACCGAAAGATCGATTGAAGGAATGGTTTCCGGATTCATCGGTAACTCGAGGCCTGTAGTTCAAACATGCCGGCGTAACGCCGGTTGAGAGCCATCAACTGGTCGTGGGATCCCTGTTCCACGATACGGCCCCGCTCCAATACCACGATCCGCTCGGCCATGCGGACCGTGGAAAAACGATGCGAGATCAGTAGCGACATCTTGCCTTCGGTCAGTTCCGCGAAGCGTTGGAACACGTCATACTCGGAGCGCGCATCCAGTGCCGCGGTCGGCTCGTCCAATACCAGGAGTTGGGCGTCGCGCAGATAGGCGCGCGCCAGGGCGATCTTCTGCCATTCCCCGCCGGAAAGATCCACGCCGCCCTCGAATCGCCGTCCAAGCTGCTGCCGGTAGCCGAGCGGCAGCCGCTCGATCACCCGGTCGGCCTGGCTCTTGCCGGCTGCTATCTCCACGGCGCCGTTGTCCGCTTGCCCCGCGCCGATCCGGCCCACCGCGATGTTCTGCCACGCGCTCATCTCGTAGCGCATGAAGTCCTGAAAAATCACACCGATCTGGCTGTGCAAGTCTTCCAGGCTATACTCGCGCAGGTCACATCCATCCAGCAGAATGCGTCCTTCGGTGGGGTCGTAGAGCCGCGTCAGTAGCTTGACCAGGGTGGTCTTCCCTTCCCCGTTCTCGCCGATTAGGGCGATTCTCTCGCCCGGCTCGAGGCGGAGGTCCAGACTTTCGAGCACGTTTCGCCCGGTGCCCGGATAGCGGAAGCTCACCTGCTCGAACACAAAGCCGCGCTGAATCGGCCGCGGTGCCGGCAGCGCATTGGGTTTCGAAACCACCGTCGGTCCTACCTTGAAGAACTCCACCAGGTCGGTCAGGAACAACGACTGATCCGCGATGCTCGAAAAGGTGGCGAACAAACTTTGGATATTGCTGCTGGTGCCGGCGATGGCGCCCGCCAGAAACTGCAGCGACCCCCAACTCAGAGCGCCCGTCACGGTTCGATAAATCACGTACGCGTAGGCGCCGTAGTATGCCGCCGTGCTGAGCAGCGCCAGCACCGTGCCTGCCCCCAGCCTCCGCCGCGCCAGCCGCACGTTCTCTTCATAGATCCGGTTCGCAAGGCGCGCATATTCACCCGACAGGTAATCGGTCAGCCCGAACAGCTTCAGTTCCTTGGCCGATTCCTTGCTTGCCCCCAGCACGCGCAGATAATCCAACTGCCGCTTGGAGGGTGTTTGCCGGATGTTCTGCGCATAGCCCAGAAAAGCGAAGTGGCTTTCGGCCAGGAACGCCGGCACCACCGCCAGCACCAGCACGGCCAGCAGCCACGGTGAGAACCATAGCACTCCGGCCGACAGGCTGACCACCGATATCACTTGCTGAAAGGCCTGCCCGATGGCCTGAATCATGGAGATGCGATCCGTGGCCTGAACCCGCGCGCGCTCCAGGACGTCATAGAACTTCGGGTCCTCGTACGCCGCCAGATCCAGCTTCGAGGCGTGCTTCATCACCTCGATGCTGACGTGCCGGGTGAAGCGGTCCGCCAGCAGCGCATCGAAATAGCCGATGCCGCGCGCCAGGATGGCGCCTACCGCCGCCAGGCCGAACTCCCCGCCCACCAGCCACCAGAAGTAGAGCGGCAGCGGATGTCCGCTGAAGTGGCTCTGCACCGCATCCAGGATGAACTTCGACACCGCCAGCATCGCCAGGGGAAGAAGTGCCGAAAGAACGCGGCAGGTCAGACCGCCCGAAACTACCGGAGGCCCGCACTGCCAGACAATCCTCGCCAGTGGCGGCACGTTCCGCAGAGCATGAAGCCGTTCCTGCCAACTGGCCCAAAAGGTTTGATTTCGAACGTTCATACCTGCTAAAAGGCGCGGTTGCTGGTGATGGAAACTGCTGACTTACCGGCTGACCTGAATGCCGGTTCGAAAGCCGCACCGGCGCCCATCCGGATGCACACGCCGGGCCATTTGCGTATCCGAGGCACAAGCCGTTTGTTTGCGGCGACGAGTCGCGCCGCGCGCGTGTGGATTTTGCCGGTTGCGCCGCAAAGAGTGCAGAATCTACCGCGTGGCGGGATTCACGGCGTGGACGGCGGCCGCTCCAGCGGGTTGTATGGTTTGAAGCCCGCCCGGTCCATGCCGCGCACCGCCTCCGGGTTCTTCATGAAGGTGCTCCAGACCAGCCCGGTGCGCGCGTTTTCGGCCATCAACATGGTGATCCCGGTGTCGATGCCGACCGCGTCCGTGTCGCACCAGTGGGTCAGCGGATTGAATGCGTTGACGAATCCGTAGCGGCTCCAGGCGTGCTCCCCATAACGGTTGCGCACGTTCCGCAGCACCCGCATCACGGCTTGCGGAAGAAACGGCAACGAGCCCGCCGCCGCGCTCGGAACCACCGTGCCGTCGATCGGTCCAGTGGCGGGTGGACCGCCCCATACGACGTAGCCTTTCTCGGAATCGGACGCGGTGATGCCCCACAGATCGTCGCGATAGTCCGGGAATCGCGGCGATAATTCCAGGCAGAAACGTCGGTGCACATCCGTGGCGGCGATGGAATTCTGAAAGTAATCCGCGTACTGGTCGCGCTTGCCGCGGAAATCGAACCATGCCTGCGAATACTGGTGGATGAACAGGGGCGCGAACGATCCGATGTAGCGATACCCGTCGTATTCGAAGGTGGTCCGCTTCCACGCGTGCCAGGCTTCGACGGGAAGCGGATGGGTAGTGGAGCCCAGACCGAGCAGGTACATCATCATCAGCTCGCTGTACCCATCCCAGCGATAGGGCAGGAAGCCACCCTCGGGCGCCCATCCGTGCGGCAGCAACGGCGTATCTTCCGAGAGCCAGGTCCAATTTGTCCGGTTCACGATCTCGTAGGCCAAGTCACGAATATCGGTGCGATAGAAGGCCTGGCAGCACGTCAGCACGCCGCAAATCAGGATCGCCGTGTCCACCGAAGAGACTTCCGAGTCCCAGAGCCGTTCGCCGGTATTGACATTGGCAAAATGGAAAAAGAAGCCGCGATGATTGGGCAGCCGCCGCCACAGGAAACGCAACGTGGCCAATACGCGCGCGTACGCGTCCGGCTCCGATAGGAAGCCGCGCTGGGCGCCGATCGCCAGCGCCGTCAAGCCGAAGCCGGTGGCTGCGATGCTGGCCACCACGCGGTCTTCCGCGCCGCGCACTCGCGCCCGGTCCCGCACCAAGCCGGTCTGAGGGTTGGTCTGCTCCCAGAAATATTGAAAGTTGGCTTTCTCCAGCTCGTGCAACAGCCCGTCGTCCTCTTCGGAAAACAGGCCCAACGGCCCATCGACGGCCTTCGGCGCCGAACTTGGAGGCGCCGCCGGTGCCAATAGCGGTCCGCCGGCCACCACCGCGCCCCATCCGCCGATTTCTTTCAGCCAGCCGCGGCGCGTGTAGTATCCACAGCCGTTGCCATCCCTCGCCATCTAACCACAATCTTAGTCGATCTTCCCGGGCGGCGGCTGCCGCGGGTGTAGAGATTCAAGTGATAGATTCGTAAGAACGCAGGCGAATCGGGGAAATCCGGGCGTAGCAGTACGCCAAGGCGAGCCGCCCGCAAGAGAGCGGTCTTTGAGGTACTTCACTACGTTCGCCTGCTACGGCACGCGTCTACACGGCGTCGGACGCCGCCCTGGGCATCAGCATCGGCGTGAATTCCGTGGTTACGCCATGACGCACTCAGTGGAAGCTGCCAGCTGTCAGCGATGATCGCTCCGCTTTGCGAACCGACAGGCGCAACCGCGTGGCATCGGGCGGGTCCATCCCGCCCTACTAATCTCACTCCGTTCCCCTTGACGCAATATGGGTGCACGTTATACACTCCTGTAGGATACCAAAAGGTAGGCGTGCATGGTCAACGACAAATTCGATGCCCTCCACGGCTCGCTTGCGCTTATGGTACTGCGGACCCTGGATACATTGGGCCCGCAACACGGGTGGGGAATCGCGCGGCGCATCGAGCAGATCAGTGGGCATGCCCCGGAGCTGAATCAAGGTACCCTCTACCCTGCTCTACTCCGCTTGGAACAGATGGGATGGATCAGCTCGAAAAGGGGCACCTCGGAAAATAACCGTCGCGCCAAATTCTACGTCATCTCCGGGGCCGGCACGAAGCAGCTTGCCACCGAAGCGCAAACCTGGGAGCGGGCCTCCGGGATCCTGGACCGCTTTCTCAGTTCATCGAGAGAATCTTTGTGACACGCTTACGGGTGCTGTGCCGCCGACTCTCGTGCCTCCTTCGCGGTGGAGACTTGGAACGTAGTCTGGATGACGAAATCGATTTCCACATGCAGATGGCGATCGCGAACAACGTTCGTCTTGGAATGAATCCGCGGGAGGCGCGGTCAGCAGCGCTCCGGCGCTTCGGCGGCGTCGCCCAAATCAAAGAAATCTATCGCGAAACCAGGGGGCTGCCAATCATGGAAATCCTATGGCAAGATGTGCGGTTCGGCTTGCGGACGCTCCGGCGTAACCCGGCCTTTTCCATCGTAGCAATCTTTTGCCTGACGCTGGGCATCGGCGCCAATGCCGCGGTGTTCAGTTGGATGGAAGGAATCCTTCTCCGTCCGTTCCCGCTGGTAACCCATCAGGAGAGACTAATGGCCGTAGCCGGCAGCAATCGCGGTGTGCCGGGTCACGACGACGTCTCCTGGCCCGACTTCAAGGACCTGCGGTCGAGTTGCCGGCTTTGCGACGCGTTTATCGCGGACCGGATCACCTCCACTACGCTCAGCATCGGCGAACGCGCGGAGCGCTCTGTCGCCAGTGTCGTTTCGGCCAATTATTTCGACGCGCTGGGGGTCCATCCTATCATGGGGCGCGGATTCCAGCCGGCCGAGGATTTCGGACGAAATGCTCATCCCGTCACAGTCATCAGTTACCAAATGTGGCAGGACCGGTTCCATTCGGATCCAGCGATTATTGGAAAGACACAGATGCTGAACGGGATGCCGCATACCATCGTCGGGGTTGCGCCCCCCGGCTTTCACGGCACCTTTGTGGGGTGGGCGATGCAGTTCTGGGTTCCCGTATCGATGCAGGGAATGTTCGATCCCGGCGGATACAAACTGGAGGACCGCGGCGCGCGTTGGATCGAAGGTTTCGTGCGGCTCAAACCGGGTGTGACGCCGCAACAGGCGCAAGCGGAGGTTTCGGCGCTGGCGCAGCGGCTGGAAACCGCCTATCCCGCCACGAACCGCGGTTTTGGCATCAAGCTGTACCCGTTATGGCAAACTCCCTTTAATAACGCCGGTACTCTGCTGCCGACTCTGGGAATCATGCTGGCAGTCGCAGTCTTCGTGCTCCTCATCGCGTGCGCGAACGTCAGCAATCTGCTGCTGGTGAGAGCGTTTGGGCGGCGCCGCGAAATGACCGTTCGGCTCGCCATCGGCTCCGCCCGCCCGCGCCTGGTGCGGCAGCTTGTCACGGAAGGTTTGATCCTATCGGCTGTGTCCGCGGCCGGTGGATTCGCACTGGCGTATTGGTGCCGCAACCTGTTGGTATTGCTGCTGCCGCCGCGCGGCGGCGTGTCGATGTTCCTGCCCGGAGGCATCGATTGGCATGTGCTCGCGCTGAGCGCCGCTGTGTGCCTCATCTCCACCTTGCTGTTTGCGTTGGTGCCGGCAATCGAGGCTAGCCGGATCGATCTGGCTTCGGCGCTCAAGGCCGAATCGGCCGGGGTCGTCGGTGGAGGACGGCGGGCGATGGCGCGATCCGCCCTGGTTGTGATGCAGGTCGCCCTGAGTTTTGTGCTGCTGGTGGGAGCGGGGCTGCTAATCCAGAGCCTGCGAGCGATTCAGAATACCAGCCCCGGCTTTTCGACCGATGGCGTGCTGACGACGTCCGTCGATTTTGTCGCGGCGGGATACCACCCGCAGCGCGTCAAAGGATTTCAGGACGAGTTGATCGACCGGCTTCGAGCGCTTGGCGGCGTCGAATCGGCTGCGTTCGCCAGAACCGCGCCGTTCACTTATCGCAGCTATTCTTCGGCTCCAATCGCAGTGGAGGGCTACCAGACACCGCCCGGCCAACAGCTTACCGCCGACTACAACGAAGTCGGTCCAAACTATCTGGCCACAATGGGCATTCCCCTCGTGTCAGGCCGCGAGTTTACACGGGCCGACAACGAAACAGCCCCCCTGGCCGCCGTGATCAACGAGTTCATGGCGGCGCTGTACTGGCGCGGGCAGGATCCGGTCGGTGGACGATTCCAGGCAAACGGGCGCTGGGCGCGGGTGGTCGGCATCGCGAAAAACTCGAAATACCGAAATTTGACGGATCCGGCAAGACCGTTCTTTTATATCCCGATGCGCCAAAGCGTGATGGGTTCGAACCTGCAGCTTCGAACGTCGGTCAGGCCGGAGACGATGGCTAAAGCTCTGGTCGGCGAGATACACAAACTCGACCCCAACCTGGCGCCAGGGGAAGTGATCACGATGCGGGAACAAGTCGACCGCACCACAGCCGTACAGAGCGTAGCGGCGGCGATGCTCGGTGTTTTTGGAGGGTTGGCGCTCGTGCTCGCCTCGATAGGACTATACGGCGTGATGTCGAATACCGTCTCACAGGGCACTCGCGAGCTGGGCCTGCGTATGGCGCTGGGCGCCGGAGCTTCGGATCTGTTACGCCGCGTGATGTTGCAGGGACTCGCCTTAACGGGGTACGGCATCGTCGTGGGCGTGGCGGCTACGATGGTATCGACACGTCTGATCGTGGGGCTGCTCTACAAAGTGAATCCGCGCGACCCACTGGCATTTGCCATCGCATCGGTGTCGCTCGGGACCGCTTCGTTGGCAGCCTGTTTCCTGCCGGCCTGGCGCGCGGCGCGGACCGACCCAGTCCGCGCGTTACGAGATGGCTCATGAAAGCGAATGCCTTGGTGCGCTGGAGATACACGGCCGAACCCTGGCAACGGATTCCTCTGATACCGCTTGCCGCGTCCACCACGTCCGATCGGCATGCGGCGCAGATGCGGGCGGCGCGGGCTGCAATGAAGGAGCGGATGCAGCAGTTGGCAGCCGACACAACCCTCGGCGGCGAGCCATCGCTGGATTGTCTGGGCTATTGGCCTTTGGGCAGAATTTTGATTTTTCCGGGCAAGGTGAACAGGTCGTCTTTCAGGTCCTTATTCATCTGGACCGAGTCGGCGTAGAGTTCGAAGACCTTATCGCCGTTACGTTCGCGATGAATGTCGTAGGGCCAGACGATACCATCCACGGTGCGGTACTTGGTGTAGACGGTGACTTCTGTATCGAAGTCTTTATAGATAGGGTTGCGGCGGCGGTAGGTTTGGCGGACGGGCAGCTTGGTGACCTGGTTGAAAGATACAGTGACGGTGAAGCCGGTGGCGTCGGTGATATCGACGATGTCGACGGGCTGGTTTTCGAACGTGTCGCGGCCTTCGGAGTAAAAGGAAATGCCCGGCTCGTTCCAACGCTGGCGGAGAATATAGAGGATGCCGCGCTCGGTGCTTTCCTTGTAGTTGGTGTAGGTTTCGTCGGGGAGGGGGCTGGCGCCGCGGTAGCTCACATTCCAGCCGCCCTCATCGGTGAATAGAAGCCAGCCTTCGTCCTGCTTTTTGCCGAAAGCCTGGCGCTCGCGCAGGCCGAGTTTGCCGGGAGCCGGCGCGGTGTAGCGGGTATAGATCGTGGCCACCGACAGGCCGGAGATCTGGCTGCGGTAAAAAGAGTAAGCGCGGCCGGAGACAACGCGGTCTTCCATGTGCAAGAACGCTTCGCCGCCCAGCGCGGCCAAAGCTTCCTCGACGACGCGCTTGCCGCGGTCCTGACGGGTTTCCTGGCCTCGGGCCAGGGCGGCGGCCAGAGCGGCCGCGACAACAATGTGGCAGGTACGCATTAGTGTGCGACCAGATCTTCGACCTTCAGGCCGTTGTTCACCTTGAAGCTGGTCACGGTGGCGTCCGCAAGTTTCCGGCCGTCCTCCATGATGACCACTTTATAGGGTACGCGAACGCCGGCAAGGTCGCGGTAATCGGAATAGATCTCTTCGGTGGCTTTGGCCCGGGAGCCGGGACTGTAACTCTGGTACAGCATACGTTCCGGCAAGCCGTTATCCGGTGAGACGACCAGCCGGGTGGTCGCATCGCGGTCGGAGATTTCCAGCGTACGATCGTCGACAGCGGTGACGGTCCGGCTGGCGATGCGGTCGCTGAGGAGAAGCTGGAACCAGGAGCGAAGCAAATCTCCTTGAATCTGGTGCAGCGTTTCGCCGCCGACCGGGCCGGTACCCGCGGGCCCGCTCATGTAACACGTCTTCCCGTCCGAATAGACGAACATACCCCCTGTGGCGGAGACAAGTTCCTGCCGCATATAAGAGGGAGCAATCCATTGCTCGACCTCTTTGATAAAGCTGACGGGTTTGGAGGGATCCAGTTGGTAGTCGGCGGCACGGCGGTAATCATGCACAGCCGCGAGTTTTTCGGCGCCGCCGACGGCTTGCTGGACGCGCTGAAGCAGTTTCTTGCCCTGCGCGGCGCGTTCCGGGTCGACGGGTTTCCCTTCCAGGCGCGCTTCGGGAATGGCTAAATCGATGGGCTTGATGGGAAGGCCTAGGGAATCGAGGGGCGCGCCGAAGTGCTCCGGATTACCCACCGCCACGATGGTGAAATTGGCGGGATTGAGACGTTCCTTGGCAACCCGCAGGACGTCGGCTCGGGTGACCGCGGCGAGCGCGCTCTGGTACTGCTGGATGAAATCCTTGGGATAGCCGTAATACTCGTAGTTGAGCAGGCGGTTGAGGGTCTTAGCCTTGCTGTCGAAGGCAAAGACGAGGCTGTTGAGCGCGGTGTCCTTGGCAGCCTTCAGTTCGGCGTCGGTTACTTCGGCGGTGCGCAGGCGATCGACTTCGGCGAGTATGACCTTGATCGTTTCCGCCGTGGAAACCGACTTGGTGCTGCCGGAGATCTGAAACAGACCGGCATGGTCGTAGTTGCCGCCCCAGCCGGCGTAGATTTCGTAGGCGTTGCCCATTTTGGTGCGCACCAACTGGAACAGGCGGCTCTGAAACCCACCCCCCAGGATGTCGCCCGCGATTTCGAGTGCGGCGTAATCCTTGTCGCGGAACTCGCCGCCCAGGTGGCCGATGGAGAAGAACGTCTGGCTGACGTCGGTCTTGGTGGCCAGATAGACGCCCGGGGCGGGTTGGGCGGCGAGCTTCGGGAAGGCGGGAACGGGCGGCTGACTGACTGTCCAATCGGCGAAGAGTTTTTCGATTTTGGCGCGCATCTGGGCGGCGTCGAAATCGCCGTGGACCGCCATCATCACGTTGGCCGGGAAAAAGTAGCGCTGGTAAAAACCCTGCACATCGGCGCGGCCGATGCGATTGATGGTGTCGTACTGTTCATCCCAGCCATAGGGCGTGGCGGGGCCGTACACGATATCGGCGAACTGGCGTTCCAGGATGCCGTGAGCATCGTCGTTGCGGCGCGCGATACTGCTGCGCATCTGGGTCTTGGCGAGCTCGACCCTGTCGGCGCGGAATTCCGGCGCGGTGAGGAGGTCGTGAAAGACGGCAAGAACGTCGTCGGCGTTCTCTCTAAGACAGGAAAAGCTGACGGCGCCGTAGGTTTCGTCGATTCGGCTCTCAACGGAGGCGGCCACGTCTTCCAGTTGCGCGTCGATCTGGTCGCCAGTGCGGGTCTTGGTGCCACCGGTGCGCAACGCCATGCCGGTGATGGTGGCAAGGCCGATCTTATCGGGCGGATCGAAGAGGTTGCCGGTGCGTACGCGAGCCGAGCCGCCGATCAGGGGCAGATCGCGATCCTCCAGAAGATAGAGGCGTATGCCGTTGGGAAGGGTAAAGGTTTCCACCTTGGGAATGGAGATGGGCTTCAGCGGGGAGAACTTGAGGTCCTTATAAGACGGAGCCGGGGCGGGCGTGGCGGCATGGGCGGAGGGGCGCGCGGCTGGAGCGGGCTGCGCCCGGGCGGCGAAGGGGGCAGTCAGAAGACATAGGAGGGAAAAGATAGAAGTTAGCCGAGAGAAGACAGACCAAGATGAAAGCCAGACGACTTTCATTCCGGCTTCTGACTTCCCGCTTCCGGCTCCCGCCCTTGTCCCTCTCATCGCGCACCTCCGTCCGGATTCATCGTATACGCGACGGTGCGGGACTTGGTTACGAAGCACTGGTGGGCAACCCGCGCGACGTCCGCCGCGGTCACCTTATTCAAATCGTCGATCTCGGTGAAAAGCTTGCGCCAGTCGCCGTAGCCGGCGTAGGCCGACGCGAGTGAGGAAGCCAGGCCGGCGTTGCTGTCGAGTCTGCGGATGACCGAGGCGCGGACCTTGGTCTTCACCCGGTTCAGGGTTTCGCTATCGACCGGAGTGGCGAGGAAGCGCTCCAGCAGGCCGTCCAGAGCCTTCTGGTTTTCCTCGACGGTGTGGCCGCGGCCGGGAACCAGGAAAAACAAAAACAGATTGGGATACCGGCCATCGGGATAGGTGGCGATGGCCTCGGCTTCCAGGGCGATGTGTTTTTGCTCGACCAGCTCTTTGTACATCATGCCCGTGCGGCCGCTCGAAAGGATCATGGAGATGACGTCGAAAACAGGATCATCCGGGTCGTACTGGTCGGGGCGATGATAGCCGATCACCAGCAGCGGCTGGTTGCGGGATTCGACAACTACGGTTCTGGGGCCGGACGGTTCGGGGTCGCGGGTTATGATGACGGGCGGCAGCGGGCGGGCCACCATGGGGCCGAAATAGCGTTCGGCCAGGCGGCGCGCCTCGGCGGGTTCGATATCGCCGACCATGGCGATGACAATGTTGGCCGGCGCGTAATACTTTTCGAAGAACGCCCGCGCTTCGGCTACGCGCAGGTTTTCGGTATCGCTATTCCAACCGCCGGGGGGATGGCGATAGGGGAACGCTTCGAAGGCCGTGGCCGTGAAATCCTCCAGCAGGCGGCCCTGCGGGCTCGATTCCACGCGCATGCGGTTCTCTTCCATCACCACGTCGCGCTCCTTATAGAACTCGCGGAAGACGGGATGGAGGAAGCGCTGCGACTCCAGCAGAAACCACAGCTCGGCGCGATTGGAGGGAAGGCTGTAGAAGTACTCGGTGTGATCGAGCGAGGTGTCGGCATTCATGTCCACGCCGCCGTTTTCCTCGATAATGCGGGAAAACTCGTTAGGCTCGACGTAAGCCTGGGCGCGATCGATGGCAACCTTCAACTGGGCTTCCAGCAAAGAGATGCGGCTCGCGTCCGCCTTGGGTCCCTTGTCGCGCTCGGCATCGAGGCGCCCGTAGATCTCTTCGATCTCGTCCAGGGCCTTCTTTTCCGCCGGCCAATCCTTGGTGCCGATGGTTTCGGTGCCCTTGAACGCCATGTGCTCGAACATGTGCGCCAGGCCGGTTTGGCCGGTAGGATCGTCGACCGAGCCGGCATTCACGTACGTATGGAACGACACTACCGGAGCGTCGTGGCGCTCGACCACGATGAAGTGTAGCCCGTTACCGAGGGTGAACTCGGTAACCCGCTTTTCAAATTCCTTGAGATCCTGAGCCGGCAGCGAGATAGCCGCTACCAGAATCACGCCCAAACCGAACCGTTTCACTAGTGATGGCTCCTCTGTATTTCTAGAGAATAGCAGTGAACCGGCGTCGTCGCCGGGCCTCGAGGCCTCATTCCTCATTGCCCCGGCACAATCCGCCTCACGTCATTGAGTCGCACGAACGGATGCACGGGATCGGTGGACTTGCAACGTGCGCAGCATCGCGTCCCGCGAGAGCGCTTTGCCTACGCCCTGGCCCTGCCAGCACCGGTCCACCGCCATATGAGGCGAGCAGCATGATCGGCACCGGTTGGCTCGCGCCCCGCTCACCGATTCCCACCGGACGGCGGGTCGGCGCGTTCTCGGAAGAATTTCGCCTACTGAGCCGCTGTCATCCATTCCACCGCCGCATCCTCGGCCCAAAACCGGTGCGGCTGCCTCCCCAGAAATCCCAAATGCCCGCCGTGGCTCGGGGCCAGCAACTCGATCCGCGAGTTGCCGCGCACTTCGGCGCGTTCGAACGTCTCAAACGGTACGAAAGTGTCGTCCTTAGCCTGAATCAGCAGCACCGGGACGCGCACCTGATCCAAGAACGCCAGCGCCGATTGGGTGCGGTAATAGCGGTCCGCCGTACCGAAACCGAACGAGGGCGCGGTGATGCGGTCGTCGAGCGCATGAAGCGTGCGGAGGCCGGCGAACTGGCTCACCGGATAGCGGCCGGTTGCCAGCAGACGGGCCCGCATCTTCTTCACGAACCGCTGCTCGTAGACGCGGTTGTCGGGCTCGCCGATGCGGCGCGCGCACGCCAGCAGGTCGAGCGGCCCGGAGATCGAGGCCACGCCGCGGATCCATCGCGGCCCCTGTTCGCCCAATTCCCCGGCAAGTTTCATTGCCACGTTGCCGCCTAAGGAAAATCCCACCAGAAAGGCCGGTTCCCCGAGCTCGCCCAGCAGGTAGCGCAAGTCGCTGGTCAGCCCGGCGTGGTAGAGCGTATCGCAGAGATGCTCGGTGCCGCCGCAGGTGCGGAAGTTGAAGCGATGCGCGACGAAGCCGGCCTCGCGCGCGGCTGCCGCCAAGCCCAGCATGTAGCCCGATTGCCCGGAGCCTTCCAGGCCGTGAAGCAATACCACATGCCCGCGCGGAGGGCCATCGGGCCAGTCCGTCTCCACTAGAACGTGCACGGCCGGTTCGGTTCGATACAGCCGCCGTTCGGACTGAGCCGCGCGGCTGCGGCGTCTCCAGTAATGCGCCGCGATCGTCTGCAGGTGTGGGTTGCGGACAAGCGGCTCGAAGGCGGTCATTTCCCCGCGGCCGGCGCCGTGACTGCGACATCAGTCACGTAATACTTCACGTCTTCCACCACCACCGTGGCCTTGATGTGCGCGCCGGCTTTCAGTTTGGCGAATTCGGTGTCAGGCTTAACCGGGTATTCCATGGTCATGGCTTCCATCCAATCGCCGATCTTGCCGGCTTTGATCGTCGCCGTCTTCGACGCCGGGTCGAGCGCCACCACGTCGCCTTCCATAGGGTAGCGCTTCTCCGGCGCCTTCGAGCCGCAGCCGGTCAGCGCCATCAAAAGTACCGGGATAAGGAAACCCGTTCGTCGCGTCATCTCTCACAAATGGTACAGCATCAGGTACACCACCACGCCGGTCACGCTGACGTACATCCAGATCGGCAGCGTCCAGCGGGCGATCCGACGGTGCTGGTCGTAGCGTGCCCGCAAGCCGCGGCTCAAAGTGATCACAGCCAGCACCGGTGTTGCCGCCGCCAGCACCGTGTGCGTACCCAGAATGGTCAGGTACACGCCACGAATCCAGCCGGGCTTCTGAAACCGCACGATGCCGGCACTAAAATGGTACACCAGGTAGCAAACCAGGAACACGCACGAGACCACGAAGGCCGTCAGCATCACCTTGCGATGCGCGGCGATGTGCTTGCGGCGAATTAGCGTATAACCCCAGACCAGCAGGATGGCGGCCAGGGCATTGAGCACGGCATTCACGGTCGGCAGGTTTTCAATCATGGCTCTCTCGCTCCAGCTTACCGATATCGGCCACCAGTTGCGGGCGAAACTGATCTTCGAGCGTCTGGTAATAGGCGCGGATGCGCATACGCCCGTCCACCAGCACGAACCGCGTACTATGTTCCAGGCTGCCATCCACAGTGTTCAGGTGGAAGGCGTTCAGGCCCAGGTCGTTGATCGCGGCGCGCGCGCCGGTGAGGAACCACCAGCGGCCGGGCGGGACGGGGTAATGTTTGGCATAAGCCGCCAGCACGGGCGGTGTATCGGTCTCCGGGTCCACGGTGAAGGAGACCAGCAGCACATCGCTCGCCTCGGCAATCCGGCGCATCTGGTGGCTCATCATCGGGCACGGGCCGGGGCATGTCGTGTACATGAAATCGGCCACCCAGATGCGCCCGTTGAGGCGGGCGCTGTCGAACGCCCCGCCAGTCTGATCCACCAGGGCGAAATGCGGCACCGCGCCCAATATCGGCAGCGGCGCGGGGTGGCTGCAGGCGGCCAGGAGGACGCAGATGAATAACAACAGGGTGGGACAGACCATCGCCGTTCGTGGTCTTTCATGGTTCGCAACAGCGCAGCAGCCTGACAGGGTCGAAAAACCCCCTCGCGCTCATGCCCGAGCAGCCGCTGGTCGTGGTCCGCCTTCCACGCGATAGCCGAGCTTTGTGAGTTCCCGGATCATTCGCGCGGCCCGCGTGCGTT
>JBEKZL010000059.1:0-28927 GCA_049509915.1 Bryobacteraceae bacterium
ATCTGCTCCACCTGTTACCGGCGCGCGGAAGGCAAGATCGTTTTCGAAGACGGCTGCGTTTACCTTTTGAAACGCTGCCCGGTTCACGGCCCGGAACGCGTGCTGATGGCCGACGACATCGACTATTACCGCCGCTCGCGCGAGATTTTTCTGAAGGTGCCGGAGATGCCGCGGCACTACAACATGCCGGTGCGGTGGGACTGCCCTTATGACTGCGGCCTCTGTACCGATCACGAACAGCATTCCTGCCTGACGCTGATCGAGATCACCGACCACTGCAACCTGGAATGCCCGGTCTGCTACGCCGCCAGCGGCCCTTCGCGGCCGCAGTATCGCTCACTGGAACAAATCGCGGCCATGCTCGACGCGGTGGTCGGCAACGAAGGCGAGCCCGACGTGGTGCAGATCTCCGGCGGCGAACCCACCCTTCACCCGGATTTCTTCACCGTGCTGGACATGGCCCGCGCGCGCCCCATCCGGCACCTGATGCTCAATACCAACGGCATCCGTATCGCGCGCGAGGACGGCTTCGCCGAGCGGCTGGCCGGCTACATGCCCGATTTTGAAATCTACCTGCAGTTCGATTCTCTGGAGGCCGGTCCGCTGATCGATCTGCGCGGAGCCGATCTGCGAAATATCCGCCAGTGTGCGATCGGGAAGCTGAACCACCTGGGGCTTTCAACCACCCTGGTGGTGACTTTGAAAAAAGGCGTGAACGACGGCGAAATCGGGCGGATCATCGAGTGGGCGCTGGAGCAGTCCGCGGTTCGCGGCGTGGTGTTTCAGCCGGTGCAGGCGGCGGGACGGCATGAAAACTTCGACCCCGCCCGCGACCGGCTCACGCTGACGGAAGTGCGCCGGCGCATTCTGGAGCAGACCGCGATTATCCGCCCCGCGGATATCATCCCCGTACCCTGCCACCCGGATTCGCTGGCGATGGCTTACGCGCTCAAAGCGGACGGCCGGGTCGTGCCGTTGACGGGCATGATCGACCCCAAGGTGTTGATCGAAGGCGGCCGCAATACCATCGTCTACGAAGCGGACCGCGAGTTGCACAAGCAGTTGTTTCGGCTGTTCTCGACCAATCACTCGCCGCAATCGAGCGCGGTGACTCTGCGCGATCTGCTCTGCTGTCTGCCGCGCATGGTGACGCCCGAGGGCATCGACTATCGGAGCGTATTCCGCGTGATCATCATGCAATTCATCGATGCCTGGGGCTTCGACGTCCGCAGCGTCAAGAAGAGCTGCGTGCATATCGCCCATCCCGACGGGAAGCGCATCGTCCCGTTCGACACTTACAATCTCTTTTACCGCGACGGCCTGGAGGAAACCCTGCTGGCCGGGCTGCGGCGGGAACGCGAGACACCGGAGAGACTTTACAAATTATGACTCCAGCGGCGCCGAACGACAGCATCGGGAGAGGCGTTCTGATCGCGGTGGCGTGGCAGGTGGGCGCCATTATCATTACGATTCCGCTGATGTGTACGATTTGGGGGTTGGTGCAGTGGGCCGCGCTGATCCCGATGTACCTGTCGCAAAGAAAGAAAGGCTACCGGTTGGCCGCCAAGGGCCTGCTGATCACGGGATTCGTAGGAGTAATGCTGAACGCGACGTGCGCGGCGTTGATATTGGGGAACCTGGGAAATATGCACTGAGGTTTTAGTGGGGCAGGCTCCCAGCCAATGCCCGATACTTTTTCGGCTACGCCCGGTGCGCGCCCACTGATGCGTGCCGCGTCGAGATGCCAACGGCCGCCAACATGCAGGAATGGGCGTCTTTCGTCCGGAACTCCGCCAGGTCCAGCTCCGAGCCTGCCCCGACGATCGCCGAAAGTCCGCTCATGTACCTCCGCGGTGCGAGCGTCGAAGCCATCGCCAAGGAAGCCGGTGCCTCCTCTGTCGCGCAACGGCTCTGGGGATTCTTACTGTATGGCGATGGTAGCGTCCGTTCGGGATGACGCCCCGCCAATCGTCACCACCAGCGGAACCGCACTCCCCGTGGGTGCATTCGCCGGGATCAGCACGTTGATCTGCACTTCTCCGCTATAAATCAGGCCGTCGAACGCGAGGTTCGCGGCGGGGACCGTGATGCCTCCAAGGGTCACTCTCACCGGAAGCAGCGGAGTCGGAAAAGGCGGGCCGGTGGGCTGCGTGCCATCCGCCAGCGTCGTATTTACGAGCCCCTGTCCCGTCACCCAGAACTCCACATAGGTACCGCGCGGCGCGGCGTTGGAAGCGGAATTGAACGTCGAATCCTGGTTCACTCCCTACGCCTGCCCGGGCCCATACTGCTGCGTGAAGATCCCCGGCGACGAGGGCACCACAGGAACCGTCACGCTGTTCCCCACCACCCCGTTGTATGTGACCTGAATCGTGGTGTTCGACAAACCCGACACGCGGAATGGAACCAGCAAGTTGATCTGGCCGTCCTGCACGTAGGTCAGAAAAGCGGGAAAGACCGTTTAGTTGTCATCCGAGTCGTACCTCCCTTCCGAACCGGATAGAGACAATCAGACTCTAAATACCTCATTATTGTACTGCCGGCCTGTCCCACCAAAGAGGTTATTTCCCGGCCGGGGGCCTAAGTTCGGGGGGCGGTGTTCGGGACGGCTGCGGGGTTCCGGTTTACGGAGCGGGGGAGACCGGCGCCTTTGCCAAACTCTCCGAAGTTCGGAGCAAGAGGCTGAGGAGGCGTTGTTCGGAAGGTGAGCCGGCGCTCGACATGCGGTTCAGGTGAAGGTGAACAAAGGACGCACACAGCACGCCTAGCGGGTGCCTCAGAAGGTTTTGTCCGGCAAGCTCCCGGAGGCGCCCCGCTACTGGCGCGAGAGCCTCCCGTCTCTGCGCCAGGATTGAGGCGATCTCACTTCCACCGGGAAACCCCGCCAGGAATTGTCGGGGCTGCCCGAGCACAGAGCGGAGCACGTTCTTTCGCTGCCTGAATTCCGCGCCTGTCTCCGCTCCCCGCGCGTTCGTCTGGTCTCGATACCATCGCAGACGTTCCGCCTGGTCGAGACCGAGCGCGGCGAGAAGGTCGTCGATGCCGAGAGCCAGCAAGGTAATCTCGTCGTGAGGCCAAATCTTTCGTTTCAACTCGTGCAGAAGCCTGGCGCTGGCGCGGCTATCCGCCGAAAACAGACTTTCCCCGGCGGCCAGGCCCGCCGCGCCTCCGAAGCGTTCGATCTCCGGGTCATACGTGTCGAACGCGAATCTGAGGCAGAGTCCCTCGGCCATCAATTCGCCCGCCCAATCGCACACATTGGCGAACAGTTGGCCGGTGAGCCGTCGCGGCGATCCGTGAAATCGGAGGCGGATGTGAGGGTCGGGATCGGAGTACCGGATGAAAAACCACGAATCGGCCAATCCGGCGGCAACCGCGTTTTCGGCGAAGGTGAGCATCGATTCCGGGACCAATTCGTTCTCGATATTACGCGGGCAGTACAACTTCACGAAGAGCCACTCGCTGCCGGGAGGGCGAAGCCGCGTAGCCGGCTCGACTTTGTCCCCGAATCCGGCCCCCTCTTCGAGGGCCGCCGCTTTGGGCGAGCCGGTGGCGTTCGCCGCGGATATTGCGCCCGGCCGCAGAATCAAGGACACCACCAGTTCGCTGTAATAGTGGCCTTCCTCGCCCTGCAACCATGCTTCATCGAGAGTTGGCGACACTTCCTGTACGGTGACGGACTGGAATTCGCCGAGCTTTTGTATCTCGGCCTTGAGCTCGGCGGCTTCCTCGTCCCGATCGAGGTCGAGAATCAGGCGGTTGTCGCCCACGGTCAGAGAGACCAGCCGCGGCACGTCCCATTCCTTGCGCCAGCGGTCGAGACTGCTCCTGAAGGCCGCCGCCGATTCAACCGCAATTTCGCCCTTTTGAATGCGCCATTGCGCCGGGCGCAACACGATACGGCCGGCCTGGACCCGCGGCAGATACGGGAAGCCCTCGGCGGGTCCCCAATCGAAGCCGCTCAAGACCGCCTTGCCGTCGCCGGCGAGCTCGGACAAGAAACGAATCGCGGCGGGAGCGTTGCGAGTATTGAGCATGTGACCGGCGGAGAAATTCACGCGCTTATCCAGCGCCGGCCAGCGGACATAGAAGCGGCCTTGTTCGATGCCGACTACCAGCTCATCGAGCGGAATGACGCGGGAGGGCGGCACTCCGGGGGTCACTCCCAGAGCGAGTTCATAAGTCCGGACGGGGGGACGAACGACCACATTCGCCAGCCGGAGGTCGGCGGGAAGATAGACGGCTTCGGCCCACAAGCGATCCGGTGTAAGTGCCTGTTCGGCGGCGGCGGCTCGCTCCAGAGCGTTGGTTCCATCGGGGGCCAGCAACTCAGCGAAGCGCCCCAGGTTGCGGCCGGCGGACTGCGCTCCCAGGTTGGGGCCGAGGACCATGCTAAAGTCACCGCTGTCGATGGCGGCGGCCGAGCGGGCGCCTATGAGCAGGTTGATGTCGAGCGACAGAGGCGCGTTGTCGGAACTGGGGCGCCAGGTCTCCAGCTGCGCGATCAGGCGGTCGTCCAACAGGACGGTGCGTTCACGGCGTCGCAGCGCGGCGCAGGCCAGTTGAACCAGCGTTTGAGCGCGTTGCGACGCTTTGGCCGGATCGGGCCCACCGGCAGCGTGGCTATGGAAGGCCGGCGGCCCGAGGCCGCGTTGGGGGTCCAGCAACTCTTTGAGGGGGACCTCCCGGTCGTATCCGTAACGATTGACAAAGAGCTGACGATGACTGGCGAGATGCGCCAGGCCCCGCGGGTAAGGCGAAAGGCGCAACAGGATCTCCGCGGTTTGGGCCGCTTCCCGCCCGACGATCTTTCCGATTCGCCCCTCGACAGACATCGCCATGTCCACTTGTACCGGGACGGGTTGAGATCCATCGAGGGGAACGCCGGCTTGGGCGAGCACGGATTTGAAACCTTCCGCCCGCTCCTCGATCTTGAAACCGTCCCAGGCTGAAAGAGCGTCGGCAAACGTATTCAGCCTGGCCAGATGGTCCGCGGCCTCGGAAATGCTTGCCAGGCGGCCGGCGACGTACCGGGCGGGGCTCTTCGAAGTCAGCGGAGGCCGCAAATCGGTGAGGAGCAATGTCTGCTCGCAAAGCTCATTCACGAGCTTTTCCACTTTTTCCACCGCGGCGGACCCGGTGGCCTCGCGCAGGCGCGCGACCAGATCCTCATAACCGATCGGGCTCCGCGCCAGCGCCAGGGCTCGCTTGACCACCCCCGTAGCCCGCACCGAGACGGGAATGCCCCGGGTTTCGCGGCCTTGGGGAGCACGCTCGGAAAGAAACAGCCGCCCTGCCTCAAGCACCGCCAAAGGGTTGGCTAGCAAGCTCAAATGTCTCCTGATCGCGGGTTCGGCTTCCGCCGCCAGCACGAGGTTCATGAGCCACGCCATATCCGGGCGGCTGCTGGTTCGCGCCGAGGTCGCGCGGACCCGCAGGTCGGTATTCTCGCCCCACCGGGCGAGGGCGACTCCGGCGAATAGGCCATACGGAGTCGGCCGCGTCGCCATCCGGATTTGATACCGCCGGAGCTTGGCGCGCATGCGGTCCGCGTCGCGCCCGGTCAACCCGGATTGGCTGAATCTCTCGATGGCGCCCAGCAAGGAGGTGCTGCCGACCGCTAAGGCGGTGAGCACGCGCGGATCGGACAGCAGTTCCATGCGGCCCTTCTCATCCGCCAGAGTGCGATAACACTCCACCGGCAACAGCGGCGCGCGCACAGTCACAAAATCGAGAGGCTGGTACAGGGGCTCAGGCCCGTTCGATGCGGCGGATTCGCGCGTGGGCGCCGGCTGCTGGCGTGCGGCTTTCATGATAAGAGAAACAGTCTATCCCAAGTTGGTTCGCAGGAGGTTGCAGATGCCAGCAGCGCAAGCGCAACTCCGGGAGCTCCCTCCAGAAGGCCAGGCTGATCCATGGCAGTGTCTTTGGTTTCGAGATGACGAAAGCCAAGCAGCGACTGGGGCTGAAAGCTGTCCAGCAACTGCCGGACCAGCGCGCCAATCTCAGCGGAGAACGCGGCACCACCCAAGTCGTGAGAGAATCGCAGGGCGATCCCGAGCAGGCCGGAAACGCCATGACAGAACGTGGGAGAGTCGATGCGCCGCACCGCGATCGGCCGGCGGAAAACCGCCTCCATGGCGGAGACCGCCAGCGCGCGATAGTCTTCGCGGCCGAGCGCCTCGCCTGCCAGCCAGAGGGCTCTCGAAATACCGGGACTTCCATAGCACCAGGCGCAACGGCTGGGCCCATCCGGCGCGGACCCCGCGCCAGGAGCCTGCAGACGCGCACCATTGGCGGTATCCATTTGTACCAGGGGCAACATGGCCGGCCAATTGACGCCCCACCGATCGTCGAATCGGTCCGCGCACAGCCAGTCGGCCGTGCGTTCGATGGCCCCGGTCAAACCGGGTACCTGGACGCCCGCCGTGGAGGCAAGGGAAAGCAACGCCAGGGGGCCGGGGACGCCATGCGCCAAGCCGAGGTTCAAATTGCCGTGCGGGCAATGCTTGCGGGTCTCGTCGTCTCCCAGAAAATCGGCCGGTGTGTACCAGCGCGGTAGGCCACCTTCCTCCGACAACAGGTCGACTAACCCTTCCAGAATGCACGAGAGAGCCGCCATCGCGCGCGGCTCATTGCGCCGGCGCAGAAGATAGGCGCCCACGCCGCTCAGCCCGGAGATCGCATCGAATTCCCCAAAGCCGACACCTTGTCTTCCGCGTATGCTCCTGGCGGCGGCGATTGTCCGGGAGCAAGTCGAATGGTCGAGGCTATTCAGCAAACGGTGGTACCGGACGCCTCCCCGTGAAAGCTCCCAGGCCGCGAACGCGAGGCCGCTCAAGCCGGAGTAAAGGCCAATAGGAAGCTGCGGAAACCCTTCCGCGGCCCGCGCCGCCAATTGCAGATGCTCCCGCGCCTTCAAATCCCATTGCTCTCCCGGGAAGCACGCGTCCAGATAGCCGCACAAAAGAGCCAAGCCAGCGTGACCCTGGGAGAGGCTGTGAGGCACCCAGCAAATTCTGTTCGAAAACGCACTCTGCCGAGGAGCTGCGGCGACAGCTCTTTCCAGGATCTCCGGAGTAACCAATCGAGTGGCCACGGAACGAGCCAGCGAGATCGCCGATGATGCTAAGTCGCCGCCGACAGCCGGTGTCCAACTGCTGATTCGAGTATTCAAGAGTCGACGGCGCTTAGGGTAAATCGCGGACCGGTTCTAGAAGCAAGTGTCCTTGCAGCACGTTTGCGTATGAAGAGGACAGCCATGTTCAGGGCAGGTAACGCAAGTAACGCCGCAGGTGGCTTGATCGCACAGCGTAGCACAGGTGTGGCAAGTGGCCTCACCTTTGCACGTTGCCTGGCAAGTTGCCTGCTCGCAGTGAGTGGCACAGGTGGCGCAAGTCTCACAAGTTACGCAAGTGTGGCAAGTGGCCTCGACCGTACGGGTCTCGGTCGGACAGGCGCCATTGGTCTGTATAGGTTTGGCGTGTCGCTCTTCGCCTTCCAACCCGGGTGCATAGATGGCCTCGTCCGGCCCGCGCATGCCGGGCGGCACACTCCAGCCGGACGCACCCAGGCGGATGTCGAGATCGAATTCATCCTCGACGTCCTGCGCCGGTGAGACTGCGCGGCTGGTCATAATCGGCGCAGTTTCCCGAACCGACACCCGTGTACCGCCGAGGGCGCCAAACGGCGACTCGGTGGGCGGCAGCTCCTCCGTTTCCAGGATGTCCGCTTCCGCGATTTCGAGATAGCGGCCCATATCGAGTGTCGGAAAGATCACCCGATAGCCCGCTTTCCGGCTGAGGCCCTGTAAGCCCACAAACGTTGAAATACCGTTATAGGTTTGGCTGAGACCGTCGTTCGGACCAGCGAACATTTGAGTCGGGTTGAGTTGGTGGCCGGGTTGTTCTTGAAACCCGCCCCTTTCCGTGTCCATCATATCTTCCACCTCCGGCGTTGTAAGTTTCGGGCTTGCCAAGGGCGACGCTTGAGAGGGTCACAGGCGCTATGTCACCGGCAAACTAAGAGGAATACGCCGCGACTCGCAACACTCTCTGAGCAACCTATTGGGATCTTACATCGGAGTTAGGAATAATCAAAGCATAAATTTAGGGGAAAGGGCCAGATGAACGTCAGGTAAGGGGAACGGAGTTCCGGCTCAATCCGGTGGCGATGAAGGCTAGTCCGCTAAGGGGATTTAAGTCATTGAGACCATTGATCCGCATACAAGGCCTGACCGAGCCGGGTGGTTCTGGGCAGACGATGAGCGGGAGGCCGGGCGGAGAGCGCCACGGCGGCGTTTACAATAAAGACAGTGCCTGGCGTTTACATTTCTTATCCTTTTTGTGCGCAGAAGTGTACCTATTGCAACTTTGCTTCGGGCGTATTCGGTGCGGATTTGGAACGGCGCTATCGGCGGGAACTGGTGGCGGAGATTGGCGGGCACGAGTGGCGATGGCGGCCGGAGACGGTGTACGTAGGTGGGGGCACGCCCAGCAGCCTGGATTCCGGCGATCTGGCGGAAATTCTGGCTGCGACTCCCGGACTGCCGTGGAAGGAGGCGACCATTGAGGCAGCTCCGGGAACCGTTACGGCGGAACGGGCGCGCGCGTGGGTGGACGCGGGCATTACGAGGGTCAGCCTGGGGGTGCAATCGTTCGTCGAGGGGGAAATTCGCCGCACGGGGCGCAAACATACGGCGCAAACGGTCGAGCGCGAGATGCGGCTGCTGGCGGAGCGGGGCATCGGCAACGTCAATATCGACCTGATCGCGGGGCTTCCGGGGCAGACGGCGGCGAGTTGGGCTGGATCGCTGGACTGGATCGGGCGGCTCTCGCCGCCGCACGTTTCGGTCTACATGCTGGAAGTGGACGAAGACTCGCGGTTGGGCAAGGAAATGCTCCGCGGTGGCGTACGCTACGGCGCGGCGGACACGCCGGAGGAGGACGCCGTGGCCGATTTCTACGAGACGGCGGTAGAACGCCTGGCGGGGCTGGGCATCGCCCGCTACGAAATCTCCAATTTCGCCCGGCCTGGATGGGAGTCGGCTCATAACATGAAGTATTGGAAGCTGGAGCCGTACGCCGGTTTTGGCGCCGACGCGCATTCCTTCGACGGGCGCATGCGGCGGCGCAACCCGGAATCGCTTGAAGCATATCTGGGACGCGCCCCGGCGGTGGACGAAGCGCCCGACGCGGCCGAACGATTTTTCGTGGGGCTGCGGTTAAGCGAAGGAATCCGCCCCACGGCCGCGGAATGGACCCGCTACGCCGAGCCCATTCACCGCTTCAACGCCGCCGGCCTGACGGAATCGTCGGACGGCGTGCTGCGGCTGACAGGCCGCGGCGTGATGCTCTCGAACGAAGTATTGCAGGAGTTTCTGGACGAATGATCGATCTACGCAGCGATACCGTGACCAAGCCCACCGCCGCCATGCGGCAAGCGATGGCGGAGGCCGAGGTGGGCGACGATGTATACGGGGAAGACCCTACCGTCAACCGGCTGGAAGAGCGCGCCGCCGAAATCGCCGGCAAACCGGCCGCCTTGTTCGTGCCCACCGGGACCATGGGCAATACCGTCGCCGTCAAGTTGCACACCAGCCATGGCCAGGAGGTAATCACGGACGCGCGCGCCCACCTGCTGGACTATGAGCTGGCGATGACGGCATGGTTTGCTGGCTGCCTGGTGCGGCCGGTCCAGACGCCCGACGGCATTCTGAGCTGGGCGGCAATCGAACCCTACGTCCGGGCACTGGCGGCACACTACGCGCCCACCGGGCTGATCGAGATCGAGAACACGCACAATATGGCGGGCGGCACGGTGTATCCGCTCGCGACCATCCGGGAGATCGCCGACCAGGCGCACGAGCGCGGCATTCCGGTACACATGGACGGCGCGAGGGTGTTCAACGCGGCGGCGGCTTTGGGCGTTTCGGTACGGGAGATTGTGGCGCCGGTCGACACGGTGACATTCTGCCTGTCGAAAGCGCTGGGGGCTCCGGTGGGCTCGATGCTGGCCGGTCCGGTGGACTTGATCGCCCGGGGCCGGCTGTACCGCAAGCGCCTGGGCGGCGGCATGCGCCAGGCTGGCGTACTGGCGGCGGCGGGCCTGGTGGCGCTCGACCAGACTCCACCCCGTCTGCCCGAGGATCACGCTAACGCGCGGTACCTGGCGGAGGGACTGGCGTGCATTCAGGGTGTTCAGATCGATCCGTCGGCGGTGGTCACCAACATCGTGGTATTCGACGTCGGCGCGACCGGCGTGGCCGGGGCGGAAATCAGCGCCCGCCTGATGGCCCAAGGCGTGCGGATCAATGCCATCAACCCGCGAAAAATGCGCGCCGTGACGC
Organism: Bryobacteraceae bacterium; assembly: GCA_049509915.1. Lineage (GTDB taxonomy): Bacteria > Acidobacteriota > Terriglobia > Bryobacterales > Bryobacteraceae > JBEKYD01. The sequence goes on from JBEKZL010000059.1 coordinate 10,349, forward strand.
ACTACGACGTCAGCCGCGAACAGTGCCGCGAGGCGCTCGAGATCCTGGGCAGGGTACTGGCACGGTAGGTGCAAGCTGGATCGGTTTCAGGCAGCTTCAATATCCGCGTCTCATCCTGTTAGACTGGGCAAGTACATGCAAAATCAGGTTTCCGGAAGGTCGGTGTGGAGTATTTCTGCGTTGTTGTTGGCGGGCGCCGCTGTGGCGTCCGGGCAACAGTATTCAATCGCGACGCTGGCCGGAGGCGCGCCGCCGACGACACCCGCGACAGCCATCAATACGTCCATTGGGCCCACCGGGAAACTTACCACCGATGCCTCGAATAACGTCTATTTCAGCGCCGGCAACTGCGTCTACAAACTGACGCCCGGAGGCACGCTGACACTGGTGGCCGGCAATTCACGGGCCGGGTATTCGGGCGACGGCGGCCTGGCGACGGCCGCGCAGTTGAATTCGCCGCAGGGCGTGGCATTGGATAAAGCCGGCAACCTCTACATTTCCGACAGTTTGAACAACCGCGTACGGGTCGTCTCCGCCACGACGGGTATCATCACCACGTTCGCGGGCAACGGGCAGGTGGGCTCGCCGGGATTGCATTTGGGCGACTACGGTGTGGCTACTTCCGCGAACCTCCATTTTCCCAACGGCTTGGCCTTCGATTCCGAGGGCAATCTTTATATCGCCGATACCGGCGACAACTCTATCCGCGAAGTCACCACCAGCAACGAGATTCTGACCATCGCCGGCGACGGATATCCGGGATACGAGGGCGATACGGCGTCGCCATATAACTACCAATCGGAACTGCGGCAGCCGGAGGACGTAGCGGTGGATACGAGCGGCAATATCTACATTGCCGATACCGGCAATGGCGCCATCCGCGAGATCATGGTCAGCCAGGGCACCATCAACTTTATCGCGGGCGACTGCGTGGCCACCAGCGGCTGCACCATCGGCTACGCGGGCGACAACGGCCTGGCAATCGATGCCGAGTTGATCGAGCCATACGGCGTAGCCGTGGATGCGGCGGGCAACGTGTACATCGCCGAGCGCGACGACGGCCGCATCCGGCAGGTCGCCGCCGGCCCCAATTACCTGAACAACTACATCTTCACCATCATCGGCAACGGCAATCCGGGATTCAGCGGCGACGGCGATAACGCCCTGCTGGCCCAGCTCAGTTCCCCTACCGGCGTCGCGCTGGACAGCGCGGGGAACGTGTATATCGCCGATTCGCAGAATTTCAGGATCCGCGTGGTACCGCACGCGGGCAAGGGCAATATTACCACGGTGGCGGGCAACGGCTTATTCGCTTATTCGGGCGATGGAAGTCTGGCCACCCGGGCCGAGTTGGACGCGCCGCAGGCGGTGGCGACCGATGCGGGCGGCAACGTGTACATCGCCGATACCGCCAATAACGTGGTGCGCAGGGTTTCCACCTCCGGCACCATCACGACCTTTGCCGGCAATGGGTTGGCCGGCGTTGGCGGCGACGGCGGACCGGCGACGGCGGCGCAGATGATAGGGCCAGCCGGACTGGCCGTGGACGGGCAGGGCAACGTCTACATCTCCGACACGATCGGCCAGCGCATTCGCGTGGTCACCCCTTCCAGCGGGCAGATCAATACCTACGCGGGCAACCGTACAGAGGGCTATTCCGGCGATGGCGGCGCGGCGATCAACGCCGAATTGAATACTCCCACGGGCCTGGCGGTAGATACTTCCGGCAACCTCTACGTAGCCGATACTCTGAATTCCGTGATTCGGAAAGTCACACCTGCGGGAGCCATCTCCACTGTAGCGGGGAACGGCACGCAAGGTTATGCCGGAGACGGCGGACTGGCGACAGCGGCGGAGCTGTATTACCCGCAGGCCGTAGCGGTGGACGCGAGCGGCAACCTTTATATCGCCGATACGCAGAACAACCGGGTCCGCGAAGTGAACACGGCGGGCATCATTTCCACCGTGGCGGGCAACGGCACGTTCGGCTATTCGGGCGATGGCAGTTGGGCCGTGAATGCGCAGATCACCGCGCCGGTGGGCTTGGCGGTGGATTCGCTCGGCAACCTCTATATAGGGGACTCCAACGGGGTCATCCGCAAAGTGTTTCCCAACGCGACCATCGCGACCATCGCGGGCAACGGCGGTATCGGATATACCGGCGACGGGGGCGCGGCCGCTGCCGCGACCTTGAATTCGCCGCAAGGCGTGGCGGTGTCGACCGGCGGGCTGGTATACATCGCCGACGCCGGCAATAATGCCGTGCGGATGCTGCAGCCGGCCTGTGCGGGAGCGGGCGTTTGCGCCGTGGCCAACGCCGCCAGCAATGTGAGCGAGGCGATATCTCCGGGCGACGCGATCGTGATTTACGGCTTCGGCCTGGGCCCGAACACGCTGGTGACCAATACCCCGGTGGCGGGAGTTTATGGGACGTCGCTGGCGGGAACCACCGTTACGGTCAACAGCGCTCCGGCCCCGCTGATCTACACGTCCTCCACCCAGGTGGCGGCCATAGTGCCCTATGAGGTGAACAGCTCCGAGGCGACCATCGCGGTGACTTACAACGGCCAGACGCTGGTTCCCTTCACGACGGCATTGAGCCTTTCCTCCCCAGCCATATTCACGGCCTCCGGCGCGGGCACGGGGCAAGCGGCGGCGGTGAATCAGGATGGGTCTATCAATGGCGCCGCGCACCCGGCCAAGGCCGGCAGCATTGTATCGTTCTATATGACCGGTGGCGGCCAGACCAATCCGGGCGGGCAGGATGGCCTGGTGGCCGCGGTGCCGCTGCCGATCTCGACGCTGCCCTTATCGGTGACAGTCGGCGGCCAGGCGGCCTATGTGAGCTACTCCGGCGGCGCGCCCGGAATGATTGCCGGGATTTGGCAGTTGAACGTGGAGGTGCCCAGCGGCCTGGCGGCTGGCAGCGTCCCGGTGGCGGTGACGGTCGCAGGCGTGAGCAGCCCGGCGGGAGTCACGGTGGTGGTGTCGGGGAATTAGCTGATTTTGCGCGCCCCTGCCTTTGATCGCACCCAAGCTGGAGTTTCTGAACGGCTCTCCCGAACGCTGCCTGCTCCGCCGCGTATAATGGCGCTGTGAAGGCTCCTTCTCTTATCCTCCTCTTGGCCGCGGCGGGGTTGACGCAGTCCGGATTCACGCCGGGTGTCAAGCCCTTCCTGAGTGTGGATGCGCCGGTGGTGGTATTGCAGCACGTGCGCGTGATCGATGGAACCGGTGCGGCACCGGCCGAGAACCAGACGCTCGAGATCGATCATGGCAAGATCGCTGCGGTGGGGCCGTTCGAATCCATTCAGGCACCGGCCGGTGCCGAGGTGTTGGACCTGAGCGGAACCACCCTCATCCCGGGGCTGGTGGGAATGCACGAGCACCTGTTCTATCCCTCGGGCGGCGGCATTCCCATGTACAACGAGCAGGCCTTCAGCTTTCCGCGCCTCTATCTGGCCAGCGGTGTTACCACGGCGCGCACTGGCGGCAGCCTGGAGCCTTACACCGATCTCAACATCAAACGCCTGATCGACAGCGGGCGCATGCCGGGACCGAAGCTCCACGTCACCGGCCCATACCTGGAAGGCCCCGGAAGTTTCGCGGCGCAAATGCACGAGTTGACTGGCGCCGACGACGCCGCGCGCATGGTGGATTACTGGGCGGGCGAGGGCGCCACCTCGTTCAAGGCCTACATGAACATTACCCGCGCCGAACTCAAAGCGGCCATCGATGCCGCGCACCGGCACGGCATAAAGGTAACCGGCCACCTGTGTAGTGTGGGCTTTCGGGAGGCAGCGGACCTGGGCATCGATAACCTGGAGCACGGTCTGCTGGTGGATACCGAATTTCACCACGGAAAACAGCCCGACCTGTGTCCTCCCCAGGCGGTGACTCGGGGCGAAATGGCTGGAATCGATATCGACAGTCCGCCGCTGAAGGCCATGATTGCCGACCTGGTAGCGCACCACGTCGCGATTACTTCGACGCTGGCGGTCTTCGAAGCTTTCGACGGCGACCGGCCGCCGCTGGCGCAGCGCTTTCTGGACGCGGTGAATCCGCAAGCGGCCATCAGCTACCTTAGTGCGCGGGCGCGGGCCCGCGGCGGCGAAGATTCGCCATCGCTCGCAGCGCTCAAAAAGGAGCTGGAATTCGAAGCGGCCTTCGTCAAAGCCGGCGGGCTTCTGATGACGGGCGCCGACCCGACCGGCAATGGCGGCGCGCTGGCGGGATTCGCCGACCAGCGCAATATCGAGCTTCTGGTGGAAGGCGGTTTCACCCCGCTCGAAGCGATTCGAATCGCGACATCGAACGCGGCCGGCTTCCTGGGAGAGAGCGCGCGGATCGGCACCATCGCGGCCGGCAGGCAGGCGGACCTGGTGGTGCTGAACGGCAATCCCGCGGCGCACATCGCAGACATTGAGAAGGTTAAGCTGGTCTTCCAGAACGGCGCCGGCTATGATCCGGCCAAACTGGTGGATTCGGTGCGCGGAGGCGCCGGGTTGCACTAAGTACGAGTGGGTGGGCAGGCGGTTCCCTCGGCCGGCCGTCCGCAGCCTGCGCCGCCTTCCGCCTGTTACAATCTCCTCGATGTTCCGCAAGGTGTTGATTGCCAATCGCGGTGAGATTGCAGTGCGGGTGATTCGTGCCCTGCGCGAGATGAACATTCGTAGCGTGGCGGTTTACTCCGACGTGGACCGCACCGCGCTGCACGTCCGCATGGCCGACGAAGCCGAGCGCATCGGGCCGGCGCCATCGAGCGAAAGCTACCTGCGCATCGACCGCATCCTCGATGCCGCGCGCAGCCACGGCGCCGAGGCCATTCATCCGGGCTACGGGTTTCTGAGCGAGAACGCCGAATTCGCGGCGGCGTGCGAGGACGCGGGCATCGTCTTCATCGGTCCTTCGGCGGAGTCCATCCGTGCCATGGGCTCGAAAACGGCGGCGCGGCGCTCCGCCATGGAAGCCGGCGCGCCGGTGGTGCCGGGGACGGACCGCGGGGTAACCTTCGAGCAGGCGCGAGCTTTCGCCGCCGAGCATGGCTATCCCATCTTGCTGAAAGCCGTGGCCGGCGGCGGCGGCAAAGGCATGCGCCGGGTGGATCGGGACGCCGACCTGGAAGCGGCGCTGCGCGATGCCGCCAGCGAGGCCGAGCGGGCTTTTCGCGACAAAGACATCTACGCGGAAAAACTGGTGGAGCGGCCTCGGCACATCGAAATCCAGGTACTGGGCGACCGCTACGGCAACCTGGTACACCTGGGCGAGCGCGAGTGTTCGCTGCAGCGCCGGCACCAGAAAGTGTTGGAGGAATGCCCGTCGCCGCTGGTGAGTTTGCACCCGGAAATGCGCCGGCAGATGGGCGAAGCGGCCCTTCGCGCCGCGCGATCGGCTGGTTATTACAACGCCGGCACGGTGGAATTCCTGGTGGATGAAGACCGCCGCTTCTACTTCCTGGAAATGAACACGCGCCTGCAGGTGGAGCATCCGGTCACGGAACTCGCAACCCGGCTTGACCTGGTGCGGCTGCAGATCGAAATCGCCGCCGGTGCGCGCCTGCCCTTTACCCAGGAGCAGGTGAGCTGGCGCGGCGCGGCCATCGAGTGCCGGATTTACGCCGAAGACCCGTACAACAACTTCCTGCCTTATCCGGGCAAAGTCACCCGGCTGGGAAGGCCGCTCGGTCCGGGCATCCGCCTGGATGCGTGCGTGTACGACGGCTGGACGGTGCCCATGGAGTACGATCCGCTGCTGGCCAAACTGGCCGTCTGGGCCGAGACGCGGGAAGCGGCTATCGCCCGCCTGATTCGCGCCCTGGGCGAATACGACGTGAGCGGCATCCGCACCAATGTCGGTTTTTTCCGCCAGATTGTGGAGGACCCCGAATTTGCCGCCGGCCGCCTGCACACCGGGTTCATCGAGGAATTCTTCGCGCGCCACGCCCAGCCCAAATCCACGGCGGACCTGGAAACGGTAGCCGCGCTCGCGGCCGCGATCCACACCGCCGCGCGGGCCAGGGCCAATAGCGCGGAGGCGGGAAGCGGCGCGCAGGCGAGCGGCTGGCTGCGGGCGGGAAGGGACGCGTTGCTGCGATGAAGCTGGACCTCGAAATCGACGGCGTAGCGGCGGCCATCGACCTGGTGGCGACCACCCCTGAGTGCCGCTTTCGCGTCAATGATGGCGAAGAGCGAAGGGCCGACGTGGCCGAGGTTACACCGGGCGTGTACTCGGTGCTCCTCGACGGCAGAAGCTATGAAGCCCGCGTGGACCAGACGCCGGACGGCCTGGTGGTGGTGGTGAACGGGACGCGGTTCCCCATCGAAGTGCGCGATCCGCGGCGCTGGTCGGCGCGCTCGGGCGGGCGGGCGGGCGATGGCGTTCAGAACCTGCTGGCGCCGATGCCCGGCAAAGTGGTGCGGGTGCTGGCCAAGCCCGGCGATATGGTGGAGGCCGGGCAGGGAATCCTGGTAGTGGAAGCGATGAAGATGCAGAACGAAATGAGAGCCGGGCGCGCCGGCCGGGTGCTCTCCATCGCGGTGCAGGAAGGCGCCACGGTCAAGGCCGACGAAGTGCTGGCGCGGATCGGGTAGGCGGCGGATTGGCGGCTATCGGGACGCCGTGGAAACAAGTTGGAGCCTTCCCTGTATCAACGACCAGTCTTGCCGTTGCGGTTGGAGGAGAGGTCAATGCGGCGCCGGTCATAGATGAGGCGTACGAAGTCTTCAGATTCCTTCGCCGTTCCGGGGTCGATGTGGCTCAAAAGCCGATCGAGCGAGAAGGAGGCCGCCTGGACCAGATTAGGCGGATCCTGGACGGGTTGTGAAGGCACGCGGTCTATTCCGACAACCATTTAGCGCCGATCGCGAACCCTGGATGCGGAACGAAATGAAAGCCGGGCGCGCGGTGCGGCAAGCAGGCCATTTCTCTCGGGCTTTTTTGGGCGCGGCGGCTGTAAGCGATTTAGAATGGACACCATGCCTGTCTCCGCCGCCGAATTGAAATTGTTGGCGCAATACGATACGCCGACCATCGCCAACGTGATCGAGTTATTCGAGGTTCGCCCACGCTCGGCGGGCTTCATGGACAAGCGCATTCGCGCCTGCTTCCCGGAAATGCCGCCGATAGTGGGCTACGCCGCCACGGCCACCATGCGCACCGCTCACGCGCGCGCCGAAGGGGCCGCGTATGCCTCCCTCGATGGGCAGGTGGAGCGATTCGCCGAGCTTCCCGGCCCGGCCATCGTGGTATTTCAGGACCTGGACGATCCGCCGGTCGGGGCCACCTTCGGCGAAATCATGTGCGCCAGCTACCAGTGTTTCGGCGCGCTCGGCATCGTCACCAGCGGTCCGGCGCGCGACCTCGACCAGGTGCGGCGGCTGGGCTTTGCGGCCTTCAGCGACGGCGTCGTATCGTCGCACAGCTTCAGCCACATCACCTCCATCCACCAGACCGTGCGAGTGGGAGGGATGGAAGTTCGCGCCGGCGATCTGCTGCACGCCGACGCCAACGGCGTCTGCGGCATTCCCCATGCCATCGCCCGCGAAGTCGCCCACGCCGCCGCCGAGTACGTAGCCGCCGAAGCGGTCGTGATCGACTTCGCCAAATCGGGCCGACGCGACGTGAAGGCCTACGCCGAAGCCAGAACCGAAACCTTCCGCCGGATCGGCGAGCTGGGTAAACGCCTGAAGCGTAGCGAGTGACGGCTATCGCCGTTGCGCGCCGCTAATACGACAAGGTGAAGTTGACGTCGATGGAGGTCACCACCGTAACCGGATTTCCATTCAGCAAGGTGGGCCGATAGACCCAGTCCTTCACTGCGTCCAGGGCAGACTGCACCAGCAGGGGATGGCCGCTGACCACTCGCAGGTCCTCGACTTTCCCGTCGAGGCCGATGGTAGCCTCCAGCTTGACCGAGCCCTGAATTCTCTGTTCTTTCGCCGCCGGCGGATAGACCGGGCGAACCTGCGTGATCAGGTTGGTCGCCTGGACGTTGCCGCCCACGCGAATCTTGGCGGGGCCGGTGGCGACAGTCTCGCCGCCGGCGGCTTCGGACACCGCGATATTCAACTGCGCATTTCCGGACTGGGTCGGCAACAGCGTGGCCGTCAGATGCCTGTCGAATTCGTGTACCGTGGCGAAGATCTTCGGAGCCGTTTCGGTGAAGTCGTCGCCGGCCTTTACCGGCAGGCGGGCCAGCAGTTCCGCCCTGGCTTCCTCCGACAGGCCGGAGATCTGAATGGATTCGATGACGTGGGAGCCGGACGCCGGGGCAATCGCCTCGCGCAGGCCGGGTCCGACCCTGAACACACGGGCGGGCCGAAACGCGGCTGACGGCCCGGTTTGCGCCGCTGGCAGCCCAAAGGTGACGCCGAACTGTCGTTTGGAGTTGGCCGAGACGCTGGTGAAGTGCCAGCTCAGTACGGCTTCGAGCACGGTGCGGCGCAGCTCGTCCGGGCCGCTCAGGATGTTGGCGTCGGAGACTTCGCCGTTGGCATCGATGGTGGCCTGGACGACCACGGTGCCCTCGATGCCCTTTGCCTGAACGTCGATAGGATAGGCAACGCCGCCGCGGTGGAGCAGCTCCGCGCCTCCCGTATCGACCGTGACGCCGGGCGCGTCGGACACGGTTTGTGGCGCGGCGGCCAATGGAATGGCGCCGGAAACGACCCAGCAGGCTGCGGCCATGGTTACGAGTCCGGCCGCCAGCAGGCCGGCCGTGAGCGGTTTCGACATATTCACCTCCTTGAGAATCCCCATTACCCTTTGCTTAAGATGGCGCTTACGCAGGAACAGCGGCGCCGGCGCCAGATCGAGTTCGGGCCGAGCGCCCGCCATGGCCAGCAACGCGTCGATATAAGGATCGCGCGAGCGCGTCATGGCAAGCACTTCGTGGTCCACGGCCTGTTCCCGCGCCAGTTGAATCTCCGCCAGCACCCACCAGATGGCGGGGTGGAACCAGAACCCGGCGCGGACAATTTCTTCGGCGATCACAAAGAGCCAGTCGCCGCGGCGCACGTGGACGATCTCGTGGCAAAGGATCGCGTCTTGCATCTCGGCGGCCAATTCCGGAAAGCGCGCCGGCAATAAAACCACGGGCTTCCGCCAGCCGAAAGTGACCGGCCCGGCTACGTCCCGGGAGACGCGCAATTCGGCCTCGGTGGACCAGGCGCAACCCGGCTCCAGCGGCGCAGCGGCGCGGCGGTAACGGCGCAGCCTGCCCAAGCCTGCCGCGAGCCACGCCAGGCGCCCGGCCGCGCCCAGGGCGATCGCCGCCAGTGCCAGTTCCCTCCACGGAATGGGCCGCGCCACCGACACGGCCGTGCTGACGCGGGTAATCGCCGTGGTTAGCTGAACGCTACCGCCCATGGCCTGGGGCTGCCAGGCGCGCACGAGGGGCAGCAGCGCGCACGCCCCCAGCAGCGCGTACCAGTAGGCCAGGCGCGCACCGGGCGCGCGCAGGCCAAGCAGCGTGAGCACGGCCGCGGCCACCCCCACCAGCAGCGCGATCTGCAAGCTGTAGGCGCAGAAGTTGTCCCAAATAAGCGAATTCATGGCTTCCTCCTGAGCCGGGCGATCTCCTCCAGGTCGGCGGCCGAAAGATCGTGCTCCTCCACCAGGTGCACCAACAGAGGCTCGGCAGACCCGTTGAATACGCGATCGACAAAATCCCGCACCATGGCGCCGATCACCTGGCCCTCCGGCCGTGCGGGGCGATATATATAGGCGCGCTCGGCCTGGGTCTTCTTGAGGTACTTCTTATGTTCCAGGATGTTCATCATGGTCATCACGGTGGTATACGCCACTTTGCGGCGCTCCAGCAGGGTTTCGTAGACATCGCGGACGGTGACGCGGTCGCGGGCCCAGACGATCTTCATGATTTCCAGTTCCTGGCCGGTGAGGGTGGTGCTGCGGGGACGCATACTAAATAATTAGTACTAAAAGATCAGGATGTCAAGCGGTTTTCGGGACAGACGATCGCCTTTGTCGTCTGTCAGTGACCGTCTGCCACGCAAACGCGACAGGCGACAAGAAACGATCGCCTGTCCCACGTACTAACATAGGTGCTGGACCGCCCGATGCACGAGCTTTCGATCGCTTACTCCGTGGTTTCGTCGGCGGCCGAGGCACTGGCCGGGCAAAAGGTGGCGAAGGTCGATTCCGTGCTGCTGCGGGTGGGCGCGCTCAGCGGCATCATGGAAGATTCGCTCCAGTTTTGCTGGGGCCTGGCAACCGAGGGAACTGTGCTGGCCGGCGCCTGCCTCGTCATCGAGCGCGTTCCGGTTACCATTCGCTGCCGGCCTTGCGGCCAGGACGTGGCGCTCGATAGCGTGCAGAGCTTTCGGTGCCCGCGCTGCGGCACGCCTGGCATCGAAGTGGTGAAAGGACGGGAGCTCGAGATAGTATCCTTGGAGATAGAGGAAGACGGTGACGACGCGCATAGTGGAGTTGCGCCAGGGGATTCTGAAAAAGAACGACCTGCTGGCGGCTGATCTGCGGGCGCGGTTCGGCGCCGCCGGGCTTCTGGCTGTGAACCTGGTATCGAGCCCCGGAGCCGGAAAGACGGCGCTTTTGGAGCGCACCTTGCGCGAACTGCGCCTAAAAGGCCAGCGTGTGGCGGCTCTGGTCGGCGACCTCGAAACCGATAACGACGCGCGCCGCCTGGCGATGTCCGGCGCGCCCGTGCGGCAGATCCAGACCCACGGCTGCTGTCATCTTGAAGCGGAAATGATTGGCCGGCACCTGGAGGGTTGGGATCTCGCCCATCTCGATTACCTGTTCATCGAGAACGTCGGCAACCTGGTCTGCCCGGCCGGTTACGACCTGGGTGAGGCGTTGCGCGTGGCCATCGTTTCGGTCACCGAGGGCGAAGACAAGCCGCTCAAATATCCCACCATGTTCCATTCGGCCGACGTGGTGGCGATCTCGAAAATCGACTTGGCTGCGGCCTGCGAATTCGACCGCGATACTGCCCTGCGCAACATTCGCGAAATCCGCCCCGGGGTGGAGATTCTGGAAACCTCGAGCAAATCCGGGGCCGGCTTCCCGGAATGGTTCGAGCTGCTGGCGCGAAGACGGAAGGCGGCGAACTGAGGCCTAAGCCAGCCAAGCCCAGACCGTCGCCTTATCTCCCTCGGAATCCGGCATAATGAACGTATGCGACAGGTTCTCATCTATCGCGGGGAAGATGGCTTCTGGATCGCCGAGTGCCCCAGCCTTCCGGGCTGCGTCACCCAAGGCGAAACCGAGGATGCCGCGCTGGCCAACATCAAAGAAGCCGTTCAGGCGTACGTGGGAGCGCTGGAAGTCGACAACTTGCCGGTCCCTCAGGAACACTTCGACGCTCGCCTCACTACCGTGTGACGCACCTCCCCGTTATCTCCGGAAGGGACTGTGTCCGAGCCCTGGGGCAACGCTGGCTTCCAAGTTATCCGCCAAGTGGGAAGCCACATTGTGTTGCGCCGCGAGGACCCATTCTGCCAGGTCGTTGTGCCGGACCACCGGACCCTGGATCGCGGCACCCTGCGCTCCATTCTTCGTTCGGCGGGTCTGGCTCCAGACCAGTTCCGCGAGCTCCTGTAGCCCGGTTCAACCGCGTCTGACACAATCGATACACTGGGGACACTGTCCCCACGCGCCCTCGAGAACGTCGGCAGCCTGGTCTGCCCGGCCGGTTACGCTCTGGGCGCTGCGCGTGGCCATCGTTTCGGTCACCGAGGGCGAGGACAAGCCGCTCAAATATCCCGCCATGTTCCAATCGACGTCGTGGCGATCTCGAAAATCGACCCGGCCGCGGGGCGTGTAAAGCCGAACCCCGCCGCAAGGTTCTTCACCCTTTTCCCGGAGGAGCGTTGTGCATGCCACTCCGCAAGTTGGGCCGGAAAACGCCAGTCTGATTGATCCCCGGCCAGAGAATGCGACGGCAACTCCTGGCGGACTTCCAGGTGCCAAAATCCAGCGATGCAGAAAACTTGCCCAAAATGCGCTGCGGACGGGCGCACGAAGATGACCCGCTGGCATGTGGTTTGTGAAACCGAAAGCTGTACCTGGAATGCGAGCGCAAAACTGAGTGCGGATGGCGAATCCAGATTGCCGTGGTGCCCGAACAGGACCCCGCCGCGCCGTTGCCGATGATCTGATGACATGCCGCCCCCGTCGCCATTGAAGCGAAATCAAATCACGTCGGTTGGCCGCCTGCTCACCGTTATCGTGGTCTTGCTCGGTTCTAGCTCGTTGGCTCAGAGTCTTTCCGACCCTGAGATCCAGGCGGCGATCAAGAGGGGCCAGTCCACTCCGAATAAAGTCTTGTGGCAAGAACTAAGGAAAAAGGAAAGTCGCATCTTTCGTGGTAAATTTGGCAATCCATACGAGCTATGGGTTGCACTCTTGACGGACGCCGACCGAATCGCAATCGAAGCTGCCTACGCACAACACGAGTTGCGAGAATTCTCGATTGAGGATGGGAGAAAGCTGCTAGGCAGGACACAAGTACTGCTTGAGGCGAAACAAGCTGGGTACTATTGGACCAAACAAGGTGGAGTCCACGTCGTCCTGAAAGTCGGCGGCACGATCATCCAGCCGTTGGAGAAGGAGAATGTTGTGCCCGTACCAACTAGCTGGTTAGCTGGCTTGCTTGACGTATCAGCCTTGACGTGGTTCACTTTTCCGGAAATCCCGAAGGGCGTTCAGAGCGTCACAGTGACGGTGATTCCCGGCTCTGGAACGACCAAAGAGAAAGAAATCACGATCCGGTAGCATTGCGTTCGCACACGAGCGTTGCCTCGTACAGGTCCGCTGCCGCCGCCGTGAGCCGTGATGACCGCCAGCGGGAAGCCGGAAACTGACCCTTTGGCCTACGTCTTCCTGATTGCACCGTTGAGCCGTCAATTAGCGGAGCAATACACGATTTGGGTATCAGGAGTCAGGAGGCCATCCATATCCCGGGCACACAAATCGAAGAGTGGCCGGTCGGTCAAAACCAGCAGCTTTTCCTTGGCGTTCGCTCTTGACAACATGTAAAGGTCCAGCATGAGTGCTTGCTTGATTGCGCTCTCATAGCGACCCTTTGGCTTGCCCGGAGTGGCCTTGAGTTCGTTCGTCTTGACTTCGATCACGAATTGGCTGTCGGGCGAAACGCCATCGAACTCGTGCCGCCTTTCGGTACCATCCGATCTCCCGCCCACAGCAAGTTCCCGCTTTGTCAGTTGGATTCCGAATTGCTTTCCAATCCGTTGTCGGACCCTATCTTCATCACCAAGTCGGTCCATTTAGGTTCCCCTTTCCAAGGGCAACGGTAGCACAAGGGTGACCGCCGCGCGATACAGCCAGCCGGCGGCCTTTTCTCCGTGGACCCGCGGGTGTCGCCAGAGTTTCCAAAACGCTTCGACCGCCAGTTCTTCGGAGCGCGCCGGGTCTCGGATCACGCGCGCGATGACACCGGCCGTGCGGCTGTATTGGCAGCGAAAGAACGCCTCAAAATCGAATGGCGCTTCCGCGGTGTCGATCTCGGCCAGTGCCTTGTCGCGCCCGTTCACAATAGAGCAACACCGGTCGGCGCCGGTTTGTGGCAGGCAATTCGCTGCAGTCCGGTAGTTTTACATGATCCGGTGGAAAAGCAAGTACAGGCTTGACGACAGGATGATGGCCATGGGCAGAGTCAACACCCACGCCAGGGCCAGGGAGCGCACCGTGCTCCATTGCAGACCCGAGTGGTTGGCGGCCATGGTGCCGGCCACGCCCGAAGACAGCACGTGAGTGGTGCTCACGGGCATGCCTAGATAGTCCGCTCCGCCGATGGTCAGCATGGCGGTGATTTCGGCCGCGGCGCCCTGCGCGTACGTCAGGTGCTGTTTGCCGATCTTCTCGCCCACCGTCACCACGATGCGCTTCCAGCCAATCATCGTGCCCAATCCGAGCGCCATGGCGACCGCGACCTTCACCCAGGCCGGGATGAATTTGGTGGCGGCATCCACATGCTTCTTGTAGGTGTCGAGCACTTGCATGTCGGCCGCGGTGAACGCCGGCTTGCCGGATGATTTCATCAGGCGGAGCGCTTCGCTGGTGATGTACATGTCGTTGCGGAAGTTCGGCATCATGGTTTGGGGGACGTTCTTGAGCACTTTGTACATGGTGGCTTCGTTGCCCAGATCGCCCACGATTTGCTGCAGGGCCAGCATGGTATTGGGGGTGAACTCGTGGGTGCGAACGTACTCCTCCACTTCGCGGCGAGGCTCGCCGATCACAGCGGTGGGACTCACGTACTGATGCAGGGTATCCACCGTCTGGCGCGAGATGGTCGCGAACTCCGCCGTCTGGCTCTCGGTAATGGCGTGGTTCAAGGCGTATGCCGTGGGAACCGTGCCAACCAGGATCAGCATGATCAGCCCCATGCCCTTCTGGCCGTCGTTGGAGCCATGCGCGAAACTGACTCCGGTGCAGGTCAGTACCAGCAGGCCGCGAATCCAGAACGGCGGCGGCTCGTTTCCTTCGGGAGCGGAATAAAGCTTGGGGTTTTTCAACACAAGCTTCGCTATCGTGAGGAAAAGGAAAGCGACGAAGAAGCCCACCAGCGGCGAAATCAGCAGCGTTTTGCCCACGTTGATGGCCTGGCCCCAGTCGACTCCGCTGGTGCCCGTGCGCGGCGACATCAACTGGTTGGCAATCCCGACGCCGATGATCGAACCGACCATCGTGTGCGAACTGGATGCTGGCAGGCCCAAATACCACGTGCCCAGGTTCCAAATGATCGCAGCAGTCAGCAGGGCGAACACCATGGAAAACCCGGCGCCGCTGCCCACCTGCAGGATTAACTCTACGGGAAGGAGCGAGATAATGCCGAACGCCACCAAACCGCTGGAGGTCAGCACGCCAATGAAATTCCAGACGCCGGACCAGACTACCGCGATGTGCGGCTCGAGCGAATGGGTGTATATTACCGTAGCCACGGCATTGGCTGTATCGTGGAATCCGTTGACGAATTCAAAGCCCAGGGCGATGGTGAGAGCCAGACCGAGCAGGATGAAGGGATAGATGGAGGTAGGGTGGACGTTTTCCAGATCGCGCAGAAGCTCCGATGCGGCGTAAACGAACCCGATCACTAATGCCACGGCGAAAATCAGCATGCCGATCATCCCCGGCTTGCGGTTGAGTTTCGCTTGCAGTGTGGAGGCGGCTGCTGATGGTCGTGCGGGTATTGGTGCGGGTGCGGCGGCGGCGCTCATAAATCAATTTGTCCTCGAACCTGACAGTCTAGCCGGTGAACTTTACAACGGTATGAACATATCGAAAGAAGCAATGCGCCGTATGGTTGAGAAAGACAGGTAGCTGGGAGCGGCATGGGAGGGCCGGCTTGGCCATCATGCAACTGTACTACTACATATTGCGGGACAATGAACTAGACCCACTTTATATGAGAAACCATATTGACAAATTTCGGGGTGTCGTGCGAGGATGTGTTTATCACTGAGGAAGGAGGTGGTCCAGCAAACATGGAATGTAGTATACAACGACCGCAGGAGGTGGCCGACTGTTAAAGTCGAGCCTCTAACGTAGCCGATTCCCGCTTCAGTGGCGGGGTCAAGTTCCTGTGGACCGGCTGCCTTTTGTGGTCAGCTTTAAGCCTCAGGTTTTATCCGGGCTACCCTGAACCCCCGTGTTCCATTCGGAGCACGGGGGTTTGACGTTCTTGGCCCAAGCTCTCGCTGTCGCCCTAGCGGGCTGGTGGATCGCGAGAAAATGCTATACTGAAATTCTCGAAAGGAATCCTCAAGTAACGCCATGAAGGCCGGTATTCACCCCGCTTACAACGAATTGAACGTCATTTGCGCCTGTGGGCACACCTTCAAGACCCGCTCCACGCACAAGGGCGATATCCGTGTGGAAATCTGTTCGTCCTGCCATCCCTTTTTCACGGGCAAGCAGAAGCTGATCGATACCGCTGGCCGGGTGGACCGCTTCGAGAAGAAGTACAAGGCCACCCGCGGCGCCAAGAGGGCACAGGCACAGCCCGTAGCCTAGCCGCGGGACTGCTCCTTTTGGCGGCGGGCGGTTACTTCTTGAAATCCGGAGGCGGCGCGGGATTGCCGCGTTCCTGCTGCAGGCGCCGCTGGCGAGCTGCTTCGTGCTCCGCGAGCAACTGTTCATAGAGCGGCATCTGGTCCGCACGCAGGAGAGCTTTGACTTCCGCGATCTGCCGGTCGTGGATGGTACGCCCCTCGGCGTTCATGCGGTCGTGCAGGGCGTGGAAATCTTCGCGGGTAGCGTCCAGGATCTGGTTGTAGCGCGCCAGTTGGCTGGCGTCCAGCTTCACCCGGTCCTTCATTTCGGCCACGAGGTGCTTCCGCACGTCCTCGGGATCGGGAGCGCCGGATTTTCGAACGCCGACTCCGCCGACGGCCTGCACCGTATAGAGCCGATATCCCAGAGCGCCCACGGCGGTACCGCCCGCAAACACCAGGAACAGATAGACAAAAGCGGAAAGCCTGGATCTTGGCATGGATCGGCTTACCGGCCCGGCTCGTTCGCGCTCTGACGCAAATCCAGGCGCAGCGGACCGACGATATCGGGAGTTTCCACGGAATTGGCATCCGCCAAAGCTTCCAGGTAGTTTTGCTGGTAGGCACCGGCGCGGGCACTGGAGTTCTGCGGCAGATAGAGGTAGATGCCCAAAGCCAACGTGGCGGCGACCGCGGCGGTCGCGAATGCTTGCGCCATGTGAAGGAAAGAAAACGTGTTGCGCTGCTGGGCCTCGATCCGCTGCCACACTCCCGGCATGAAGTTCACACCAGGCTCGCGATCCGGACACGCTTCGCGGTACGCCCGAAACAGGGCGTCCAACTCTTCCTCGTGATTGCCATGGTCCCCGGGGTACATGTTCGCTTCCCTTCTCGACTTCCCGTTCCAACTACCCTAACTAGGGCCTTTCAGCCCGCCTGACCCTGCGCGCTCGCGCCGAACGCTTTCAAGACCCGCTGCCGGGCGCGAAACAACCGCACCTTAAGAGCATTTTCGTTGACCTTGTAAATCTTTTCAAGCTCTTTCAACGAAAGCCCTTCCACTTCCTTGAGCATGAGCAGAAGGCGGTCCGCTTCCGAAACCGCGCCAAGCATCGAATCCACCGCTTCCCGGATCCGCTTCTGCTGCTGTTCGTCATGGTCCGCCTTGCCTCCGGCGGCCGCATCCGCCAGCATGACCTGCTGCTCCGACAGGTCCGACATCCGGAACTCATGGCGCCGCCGCTGCTTCCGCAAGTAGTCGTACGCGGCGTTCACCGTCAGGCGGTACAACCATGGTTCAAAAACCTTCGGCGTCCGCAATTGGTCGAGGGAGAAATAAAGCCGCACGAAAACCTCCTGCGCGACGTCCTCGACATCCTCAGTCCGGGCGATCAATCGCGTGATCGTCCCCATAATCCGCTTGCGATAAACCTGAACGATTTCGTTAAATGCCGCCGAGTCGCCCCGCTGGGCGCGCTCGATGAGCTCGAAATCTACCAACATCGGACACCGGCTCGATCACCGGTATGCCCAATCGCATCGAACTTCGTCTGGATAGGCGTCCGGTTAGCTCGGTAGGTTACAAAACCCAGGGCAGAGGGGGTAAGTGCTGTCCCCGGTAAACTCGCCGCTCGAAGAAACCCGAATCTCCGGAGCCGGCAGCGGTCAGGCTCGCCTGGAGCGAGAGAAGACATGAGGATCTTTCCATTATCCCAGATTGGCCCCTTTTTCAATGCCTTTCCCTCACACAACCTGTCGGAATTGGCATTTTGGCCGATAAACAGTTATAAAAGGATAGGAATAGGCCGGTTCCATGACCGCCCACCGCCCCATGCCCATGCTCGTGTCCATCGCCGATCGAAGTCTCGCAGGCCGGCGTCGCGGTGAGTATGTCGTGCTGGAACTAGCTTGTCCCTTGCAGCCCCCGGGCAACCTCGGCGTACTACTGCTCGAACCCGCCGCCGATCGCCTCTGGATTCGCCTGCGGCAGGATTTCAGCCCCTGGCTTGCTCCGCGACATATTGATTCCGAAGCCGATTTCGGAACTGAATCCGAAGGCAGCCCGATCCAGGTGTTCGACCCGGGCTATCTGCCGCTGCTCGAAAACGACATGCGCCGGCGAGCCGCCGAGCGCGGCGGCGCGGCTTGGCTGGAATCTCTGGAAGATTGTTTTTCCAACGTCTTACGCGTTTCCGAGCGACGCCAGGTTACGGTCGATTCCTTTACCCGCGTGCTCGACCACCTCTACGAAGAGCACGTCGAGCCGCTCGAAGTCGGCCGGTTTGTCACCCATCTTCCCCTGTACAGCTTGCGAGCCGCCGCTGGCAGCCTGGGAGAAGAGATGGCAACCGCCCAGGAGGACTGGGTACGGGCGCCCGAAGGGCTGCGCCTCGGGCCCGACCTGTTCGTCGCCCACGTGGTCGGCCGCTCCATGGAACCGCGCATTCCCGATGGCAGCCTCAACCTGTTCCGCTTGCATCCGGCCGGTTCGCGGCAGAACAAGATTCTGCTGATCCAGCGGTTTGGCGTCACCGATGAGACCGCGCGCTACACCGTCAAGAAATATACCAGCACCAAGGTCGCCTTG
>JBEKZL010000006.1:0-58724 GCA_049509915.1 Bryobacteraceae bacterium
CGAGAGCGCGGGATCGAGCGTGCGCGCCACGGTCAGGCTTTCTATATTGTAGCCGCGCTGCGAAAGCAGCCCGGTGACGCGCATCAGCGCACCAGGCTTGTTTTCGAGGAGTAACGATATGATTTGCAACATGAGTTTCCTTCGCCCTTATTGGGCTGCGACCCCTACCGGCTGGGGCGGGCCCAGCACCATCTCGTGGATGCCGGCGCCGGCGGGCACCATGGGGTAGACCGATTCGAAAGGCGTCACCTTGACGTTGAGCAGGTACGGGCCGGGCTCGCGCACGGCTTCTTCCAGGGCCGAAGCCAATTCCGAGGGCTTATCGATGGTGCGTCCCTTGAAGCCGTAAGCGGCCGCCAGTTTCTCCACGTCGGGGAACGAATCCAGCTCCACCGCGCTGAGGCGGTGGTTGTAGAACAGCGTCTGCCACTGGCGCACCATGCCCAGATAGCCGTTGTTCATGATGACGATCTTGATGGGCAGCCCCTGGCTGACCATGGTGGCCAGCTCGGGAATCGCCATCTGGAAGCCGCCGTCGCCCACCAGCGAAAACACCAGCTTATCGGGCCGGGCCATCTGTGCGCCAATGGCGGAAGGCAGGCCGAAACCCATCGACCCCAGACCGCCGGAGTTGATCCACAGGCGCGGCTCGGCGAAGCGGATCAGTTGCGCGGCCCACATCTGGTGCTGGCCGACGTCGCTGGTGACGATGGCCCGCCCGCCGGAGAGCCGGTCGATTTCGCGCATCAACTGTTGCGGCTTGATCTCCGTGTCCGAAGAGGGAACGTCGAACGGGTGCTCTTGTTTCCAGGCGCGGATCTGCCGCCACCAGGCCTGGCGCTCCGCCGCCACGTCCGCGGCGGGCTTTCTGCTGCGTTCCGCGAGCAGCGTGTTCAGCCGCCCCAGCACCCGCCTGACGTCGCCCACGATGGGCACGTCGGGATTGCGGTTCTTGCCGATTTCGGCCGGGTCGATATCCACGTGGATCACCTTGGCGTGGGGCGCGAAGGCGGCCAGCCGGCCGGTGACGCGATCGTCGAAACGAACGCCCAGGCCCACGATCAGGTCGCACTGGGTGAGGGCCATGTTGGCGGCATAGCTGCCGTGCATGCCGGGCATACTGATGAAATTGGGATGCTCGCTCGAAAGCGATCCCAACCCCATCAGGGTGACGACCGCGGGGGAATCGGTCAGCTCCACGAACTCGCGCAGTTCGGCGGACGCGTTGGCCGCCACGATGCCACCGCCGGCATACACCAGCGGGCGCGACGATTTCTCGATCAACTGCGCGGCGCGGCGGATCTGCCCGGTATGCCCCTCGGTGAACACTTTGTAGCCCGGCAGGTGGATAGCCGTGACCGGCTGGTAATGTCCCTGGCCCTGAAACACGTCTTTGGGGACGTCCACCAGCACCGGGCCGGGGCGGCCGCTGGAAGCGATATAGAACGCCTCGTGAATGGTCTCGGCCAGGTCCTCCAGGCGCTTCACCAGGTAGTTGTGCTTGGTGCAGGAGCGGGTGATGCCGAAGGTGTCCGCTTCCTGAAACGCGTCGCTGCCGATGAGCTTGCTGGTCACCTGCCCGGTGATGGCCACGATCGGAATCGAATCCATCATGGCGTTTACCAGACCGGTGGTCAGGTTAGTGGCGCCCGGGCCCGAAGTGGCGCAGCACACGCCCACTTTGCCGGTGGAGCGCGCGTAACCCTCCGCCGCGAAAGCGGCATTCTCTTCGTGCCGCACCAGGATGTGCCGGATGTGGTGTTCGTACAAAACGTCGTAAAAAGGAAGCGTGACGCCGCCCGGATAGCCGAACATGCAATCCACGCCCTCGCGCGCCAGACATTCCAGCAGCATGCGTGCGCCGCTCATCAAAGTTGCCATATCGTCCGCCTCGTAGTTTCCCTCATTAACGAAAAAGGCCATCGGCTGGGTTTGTTCCCCCGCCGATGGCCTTGGAAAATCTGCTTTCCGATGCCGTCAAGCGGGGCCGGGTACGGCCAGGCTAATCGAGCCTACAGGAATACCTACCACTCTGGATACTACGGGGCGGCCTGTGAGGACAAGGGACATCGGAAGTTACTCTCTGAGTTTAGCCCGCAAGTTTGCCAAATGCAAGAGGGGATCGGGATAAATAACATTTATGGGGGTATCATGCCCGCAACGACTCTTATTTTCGGACATAGCCCATACTTGCCGAGCGTTTCCCGCCCTGACGATGCGCCTTGTCGGAAAGCGCGGGCACGCCGCTCGCATCCACCCAGCGGTTGTAGAAGTTAAACAGCGCGCAGACGGTGATGGCGTAGTAAATGGCCGCATCGTCCCAGCCCGCGGCGTACAGCGGTTGCATGTCCGCGGCGGAGATCCCGGTCGAGCGATGGTTCACTTTGTCGACAAAGCGGAACAGAGCCTTTTCCTTCTCGGGGAGGGAGGAACTGTCCACGTCCCGAATCACCGACTCCACTAACGCCTCGGCGTCTAACCCTTCCACGCCCTGCGCCTCGAACTCCTTGGCCAGCAGCACAGCCGCGACCGCGGCATGCGATTTCAGTCAAAACGGACAGTGATTGCCGGCCGAAGTATACGCCGCGATCAACTCCCTCAGACCCGGGCTCAGCGGCGCGGGTTCGCGCATGATTTCCTGCGTGAAGCGCGCCAGGTGCATAGTCGCCTGCGGCAGGAAAGCGAACATGTGCCAGATCTTCGGATACTCGGGACCGGCTGCCTGCATCATGCGGATGCTGTCGGCGTAAGGCCCAGGCTGCGGATTGTTCTCTACGCCGGGAAGAAACATCGGCGGCACTTCGGGCTTCGAATCGCTCATGCCAGTTCCCTGGTAAGTACGCTAGGGTCGAGACTACCGCAACTTGACGGAACGGACAATACTGGAAAAGCATTAGAGGTGCGCTGTGGGCGGGCCTTTGGACCAGGCGCTGCCCGTTAGGAGCTTGATGCAGCGGCTGTCCACCGCCATTGCGATTTCGCGCGCGACGCCGCCAGAAAGTCAGGCATTCAGCTCCCGGATAGCAAGGATCGCATTCACGTGGCGGTCGAGGAACTCCAGGCGCTCGGCCGGTGTCAGCGAAAGCATCCAGCGGATCAGCGTCAGGTCCACGCCATCGTCCCTGTAATCGGTCTGAGACTC
Organism: Bryobacteraceae bacterium; assembly: GCA_049509915.1. Classification (GTDB taxonomy): domain Bacteria; phylum Acidobacteriota; class Terriglobia; order Bryobacterales; family Bryobacteraceae; genus JBEKYD01. The sequence goes on from JBEKZL010000006.1 coordinate 3,143, forward strand.
CGCTTCCGGTTCGGTCACGCGCCCTCTTTAATTTAACAGTGTACCCGCCCGTGGGGCAGACCGGGGCAGACCATCGTTTTGAGTGGTCTGGCCTACACAGAACCATGCCCACGGGTCCTCGCCTTTACCACCGAAAAAAGGCCGAGGGTGGCAGACCACAGAAAACGATGGTCTGCCCTGGTCTGCCCCACGGAAAGAATCGCTGCGGACGCCAAATCTGCCACGCGGTACTACCATTGTACTACCCTCCAAAGGAGATGCCCCACGGGGCCGATGGCATCAGCGCCTTGACCACCAGCGCCCCAATGGCCAGCACCAGTCCCGGCCGCGTCGCCTGGTCCTTAGCGAAGGGACCGAACGAAGCGGCCAGAATCGCCATCGCCGGAATCATCGGCAGCAGATACGCCACGTTGCGGTCCTGCCAAACCAGCGCCGCTAAAGCTCCTACCGCCAGCCATGCCGCCAGCAGTGTGGCCGCCGGCTCGCGCCGCCGCAGCGCTTCGGCCAGCGCCGGCAGCGCGGCAAACGAAACCGCGATCAGAATCGGATCGCGCAGCGCCATTCGGGCCAGGTAGAACAGCACGGGGTTCTCTCCCGCGCCATAGCCGGGAATGCCCGCTGCGCGCTCCGCCAGGAACCACTTCCCGTGCGCCAGCCATCGGTAGACGAACCACGGTGCGGCCAGCGCCAGCGCGAGTGCGCCCGCCAGCACGGCGCGCCCGGCCGCCGGCCGCCAGTTCCGCCGTGCGGCCGGCGCATAGACGGCCAGAATTGCCAACGGCATGGCGCCCGCCAGCCCCTTGGTCAGGATGGCGGCTGCCGTCGCTCCCGCAAAACCCCAGAATGCACCGGCCGACTTCAACGTAGGGTCCCAAAACAAAGCGTAGAGGGCCCCAACCACGAGCGCCGCCACCAGGCCGTCGGCCATGCACATGCTGCCCAGCACGTGCCACAAATGGTCGCCCGCCAGCAGCAGAGCCGCGCAGACTCCGGCCGGCGGCCCATTCAGCTCGGCGGCCCAGAGAAACGCCAACGCCAACGCCAAGCCACAAAACAGTGCGACGGGCCCGCGCAGCGCCAACCGCGAAACTCCCGCGATGCGAGCGATTGCTCCGGCCAGCCAATACAGAAGCGGCGGCTCGTCGATTGCCGGCCCGTCGCCGTGGGCCATGCGGATCGCGCCATCTGCGTAGCGGGCTTCGTCCGTGGCGGCAACCCTCCCCACCGGATCGATGTAGTCTCCCGCAATGCCCACCCGCGCCGCCCGGACCAGCAGGCAAGCCAGCGCCAGCGCCGCCACCAGGCACGCCGTCTTCAGCATGAATCCCGACGATATCACGCCGGGGAACAACGTCGCCGGTCCGGATGGACGCAGATTAAGAAACTAAAGGATTTATCCGTGTCCGTCCGCGTCCATGGCCGGCTAGGGTTTGTTTTTTCAAAGTCCCCCGGGAGCGGCCGCGGGAGCCCATTTTATCCCCGGGCCTGCACCGCGTCCCGATGATGCAGCTTCACTTTGAAGCCCGCCGCGCGCAGGTTCCGGTGGATCTCTTGGGCGATCATGACGGAGCGGTGCTGGCCGCCGGTGCAGCCGAAACTGATGGTCAGGTAGCTCTTGCCTTCGCGAATATAATGCGGCAGCAGGTAGAGCAGCAGTTCGGTGATTCGTTTGGTGAATTCCACCGTCTGTGGAAACGAGCGGATGTAGCGGGCCACCGCCGGATTCTGCCCGGTCAGGTGTTTGAATTTGGGTACGTAGTTCGGATTGGGCAGAAAGCGGACGTCGAATACCAGGTCGCTTTCCGGAGGCAGGCCGTTGCGGTAGCCGAAGCTGTTCACGTAGATCGCCAGGCTGGAACCGTCGCGCCGCCCGCTGAAGCGCTCGCCGATGAATTCGCGCAGCTCGTGAACGGTGAACTGGGAGGTGTTGATCACCAGGTCGGCCATGGCGCGGATGGCCGCCAGTTGCGCCCGCTCGGTGCCGATGCTGCGCGCGATGGAGCGGCTGGCACCGAGCGGATGGGGGCGCCGGGTCTCGCTGAAACGGCGCACGATGGCGGCGTCGTCCGCCTCCAGGAAAATCAACTGCACGGCGAGCGACTTTTTGATGGCCGCGAAGATCTTGGGAAAACGCTTCAGCCCCTCGCCTTCGCGGATGTCCACCACCAGGGCGGCCGCCGGCACGCTGGTGTTATCGCGCGTCAGCTCGGCGAACTTGGGAATCAGATCCACCGGCAGATTGTCTACCGAGTAGAATCCCAGGTCCTCCAGCGCGCGCAACACGGACCCTTTGCCGGAACCGCTCAGACCGGTGATGATGACCAACTCCGGCCGGCGGCCCGAAGCCGCGGAGGTCTTCTTGGCGCGCGGCATGAAGACGGCTTACGCCTCGACCAAATCGAAATGGCCGTCCGGGCGCCGCAGCAGCACGGAGAGATGGTCTGTCTCGGCGTCGCGATATACCACGTAATTGCCGCCCTTTTCGATTTGGAGCAAAGCTTCGTCGAGGGTCATGGGCTTGCGCTTTTTGTGCTGGTTGAAGTGATAAATGTGGCGCTCGACCTCCGGCTCCGGAGCGGCTTTGGGCGCGGACGCTTCCACCGCCGCCTGCTCCGCCGGGGCGCCCTTGCGCGGCGTCCGCTTGTTATCGCGCCACTTGGTGACGGCTTTGAGGGCCTGCTTTTCCAGCTTTTCCGCCGCGGCGTGAATCGCCGAAAACAAGTCCGTGGCCGATCCGATCCCTACCAGTTCGTGGTTATAGTAGTGGACCGTGGCTTCCGCCTGATGCAAATGACGTTCCTGCGAGAGCACCACATGGGCTTCGCATTCCCGCCTGCCGTCCAGCAGCTTGCCGATCTTGACGAAATGCGTCTCCAGTTTGGCGAGTTGCGCCGGTACCAATTCCACCTGCCTGCCCGTGTATTTGATCTTCATGAGCGTTCCGCCCTTCCGCAGCGTTAGCGGCCAACCACCGCCGGCGCCCTCCTCTTTCTTTATAGCGCAGAAGACAGCAGCGCAGCCGGACTAACAAAGATAAACGGCCGGAAGCCGAAGAAGTCGGAAGATAGAAGCTCGGAAGCGCGGATTCGGGGTGCGGCACCCTCTTCCGTCTTCTTACTTCCGTCTTTTGTCTCCCGGCACCCTATTCCCGCTGCCGACGCTGATGGGTCGAAGGGATTTTCATGTCCTCCCGATACTTGGCCACGGTGCGGCGGGTGACGTTGATGCCGTCGGCTTCGAGCAGCGCCGTGATCCGCTCGTCGGTGAGCGGCTTCGAGCGGTCTTCTTCCTCGATCATCTTCTTCACCTTGCGCTTGAGCAGCAGCAGAGGGGTGAAGCTCCCGGAAGGCCCCTGCACGGCTTCGGAAAAGAAGTAGCGCAGCTCGAAGACGCCCTGCGGCGTGTGGGCGTACTTGCTGGCCACGGCGCGGCTGACGGTGGAAGGATGAACGCCCACTTCCTCGGCCACGTCTTTGATCATCATCGGCTTCAGATACTCGATGCCGTTGGACAGAAACTCGGTCTGGCGGCGAACGATCGCCTGACACACTTTCAAGATGGTCTGCTTCCGCTGCTCGATGTTCTTCATCAACTGGATGGCGGAGGAGTAGCGCTCGCGCACGTAATCGCGAACTTCCTTCGTGGCGCCGTTTTCCCGGTCCAGCATGCGCTTATATTGCACGTTGAGACGAAGCTGGGGCACTTCTTCGTCGTTCATCTGTATGATATAGTCGTCGCCGTCCTTGATCAGGTAAACGTCCGGCTCGATCACCCTGGCACCGGCCCCGGAATAGCGAAGGCCGGGCCGCGGATTCAGGTGCCGGATCATATCCACGGCCACTTCAATGTGCTCCATCGGGCGGCCCAGCACCCGCGCCAACTCCTTGAACTGGCGCATTTCGAGCAGGCGCATATGGCCGGAAACGATCTGCCACGCCACGCCGCCCTTGCCGTTCATGCTTTCGATCTGGAGCAGCAGGCACTCCCGGAGGTCGCGGGCCGCCACGCCCGCTTCGAGCGCCTGGACGGCTTTCAGCCCCTGCTCGACTTCCTCCACGGAGTGCTCTCCGGCGGCGGCGATTTCCTCCAGCGAGGCCGACAGGTACCCGTCGTCGTCCAGGTTGCCGATAATCGATTCGGCCGCATCGCGAACCCGGTCCGGAACCAGGCTCATGCTCAGCGCCTTGCGCAAATAATCGCCCAGCGTCTCCGGCGCGGAAAGAAAAGTCTCAAAAGAGGGCTTTTCCACCGATTCCGATGCCGGACTCTTATAGCCGGGATCCAGATAATCGTCGAAAAACGAGCCGAAGTCGATTTCGGCGAACGGATCGGCGGCGGCCGGCGTTTCGAGCGGATCGCTGGTCGCCGAAGGAGCGCTTTCCGGCCCCGTCACGGTAGCCGCGGTCTCCTCGGCGTCCGCAAAGACGCTTCCGTTGATGGCCACGTCTCCCGCATTGCCATCGACCGAGCCCGATTCGTTCAATACGGCCGCTTCCAGAATCTCCCGGTCGGCCGGATCGTTGTCCGGTTCGGCTTCCAGCAGGGGCAGCAGTTCTTCCGGCGTGACCTCCTCGCCCTCTTCGGTGGCCTCTTCCAAAACCGGGTTCTTGACGATCTCCTGGGTGATCATTTCTTTCAGCTCGAGCCGGTTGAGCTGAAGGACCGTGACCATCTGGACCAGTCCGGGCGTGAGAATCTGCTTCTGTGCGACCTTAAGATCCAGACGCGGCGACAGTAGGCTCATCTCGTACCCATAATATCACTGGAATTCGGCCGGTCCGGCCTGGTCTTCGTCGCGGCCCTGCACTTTTTGTACCGTTTCCAACCATAGCCCTCGAGGCGCTACGTTTGATGCGATGGGCGCGGCCACGCTAGACTGGAAGCAGGAGCCCAACCACTATGACTATCGACGACCGCCTGGAGAGGCTCACGGAACGCCACGAGGCGCTTAGCCAAAGCGTGGAGATACTCACGCGCGACGTGCAGGCGCTCACCACCGAAATGCGTAGCGGCTTCGCGCAGACTCTCCAATTCATCAATCGCCTGGCCAACGTCGCTGCGGCCCACGAGCAGAGGCTTGACGCCCTCGAAGGCAAGTAGGCAGCGCCGGGACCCGGCGGCACCCACCGCAGACCTGCGCGCCGAGCGCTGGCTTCACGCAAACATGCGCTAGCCGGCCCCGCAGTGGAATTCCTCCGGCCACTCGCCAAAATACCGTTCCAGATCCCTGCAGACGCAAGCCTCCAAGAAGCTCTCGTCCATTTCCATTCGGTACCACGTTCCACACGGCTTCCTGGGCCGGCCCGTCCACTTCAGGACCGTCCTTATCCTGGCCTCGAAAGGCCGGAGCGAAAGCTGGAGGGTGAACGGGCCGTCCCCCAACCCCCCTCTCTCGGCCAGCTTGTCGACCATTTGGGTAGCGCCGTGCGCGAACGGGCGGCCCTCAACGCGGAAGGTGTCGTCATCGAATACCCACGCGTGATGCCTCTTGTAGACCCGTATCTGATGCGGGACATCGAGGAATTTGATGCGCCCGGGGCTCGGCGGATCCCCCCCGGCCTCTTTTTCCGGCTGCCCCCCTCCGGCGCCCCTTATCGCGTCTGCGACGGCGACTCGGTCCTCACCGCGGAATCCGCGGGGATGGCGCACTCCCAACAGGCGTGCTTCGACCCCGTTGTCGTTCACCCTGTGTGCAGTCCACATAGGCGGAACGCCGCCCGCCGCCGGCGGAGCGCCCTTCGGCGGCTGAAAGAAGTCTTTGCCGTCCCACAGATTGGGCCAGAGGCGGGCCGAAAAGAGAATCACCAGATGCGGTCGTGCTCCTCGATCACTCGCCGAAGCTTCCCGTTCGCTCGGCAGAGGTCCTCCCCGCGGGGCCAGCGGCTGTGGCCTTCTAGCGGCTCGCCATCGGCATAGTTCCAGAACGCAATGCTGTCAAGCACGCTGCGGCGCTCGCCCGCCTCCGCAGGGCGTCCCAGCAATCCGTTGATCAGCACCGTAAAGAAACGACCCGTCCACTTTCCCTGGCGGTACGTGAACACGTTGTAGTGAGCGAACCAGCCCCCTTCGATGCCCTTACGCTGGCTGTCGAAAACCTCTTTTCCGTCCTCCTCGTTGAAATACGTCGACTCCCCCAAGGCAAGGATCTTGAGGCCAAAGATCGATCCTTCGTAGTACCGGTCACCGACCCACGGGTAGAAATACAGCCCGTCGATCTTCTTCCAAGGCACGCTTTCCATGGGCACTCTGCCTCCGGGCAGTATTATGGACCCGTTTCGGCTTTCGCGGGGGCATTACCTCTCGGTGATCCCGGCGGAGTAAGAAAACGGGCTGGCGCGCGCTAGCTGTAAATCCTGCGCACGCGCGCGCCGATACCGCACAGGATGTTATAGGAAATCGTGCCGGCGATTTTGGCGATCTGTTGCGCGTCCAGCCGGACGCCGCCCTCCTCGCCCAGCAGGGTGACGTCGTCGCCGGGAGCGAGGGCGGTCGTGTGGCTCAGATCCACCGTGGTCAGGTCCATGGAGATGGTGCCCAGAATGGAACCCAGCTTGCCGTCCGCGATGACCTTGCCGCGGTTGGAGAGCCGGTGAAACACGCCATCGGCGTATCCGGCGCCAATTACCCCGATACGCATCGGCGCCGCGGCGCGGAAGCTGCCTCCATAACCCACCAGCGCGCCTTCGGGAAGGTCTTTGATGGCCAGGATTTTGGCCTTCCAGGTAAGGGCGGGCTTCACCTCCAGCAGTTGCCGGGGCGCTTCGCCGCGGGCCGGCGAGACGTAGCCGTACAAAGCGTGCCCGGCGCGCACCAGGTTGTACCAGCCGCCGCGGCGCCCGTAGCCGATGGCGTTGGTGCTCGAGGTGTGCACGTACGCCGGGACGACGCCGGCCTCGGTCAATCTCGCCAGGGTCTCGTGGAAATAATCGAGCTGCTGGCTGGTCTGCGGGGTAGTGTAATCGGCGGCGGAGGCAAAGTGAGTCATCATGCCTTCGAACCCGGCGTGCGCGGCGCCCGAGACGGCGGCGACAATTTCGCCGGCCGTGGCCCGCGTGCCCAGCCGGCCCATGCCGGAATCGATCTTGAGATGGTAGGGAACCACCCGGCCCGCGAGCCTGCCGGCGCGATCCAAATCACCAATCTCGGCCAGTGAGTGAACCGCCGGAGTGAGACGATGTTCCAACAAAGCCGGGATTTCATAGTTCAGGAACCCGCCCATCACAAGAATGTGGGGCGCGGCAACGCCGTTCTCGCGCAGGTGGACGCCTTCCTCCACGCAGCTAACCGCCAGCCAGCGCGCTCCTTCGGCCTCCAGGGTGCGGGCAACTTCCAGCGCGCCGTGCCCGTAAGCGTCAGCCTTAATGACTCCGGCAACCGCCACGCCGGCGCCAACCACGCCGCGAACGTTGCGGTAGTTTCGAGCTATACGGTCGCGGGAAATGAGGGCGTAGGATCGATAGGGAAAAGACACTCACTTCATTTTAGACGCCACGCGCCCAGGCGATTGCGCGCGAACCCCGGCTAGCCCTTGGCTAGCGCCTTAGAACTATCCCATGAGCCCGGCCAGGGCCCCGTTCGCGGATTGTATGATTCACTCCAGTGAATCACGGACCGAGTATTTCATCCCCCTCGTTTTCAGCTCATGCTATCTGGGCCGCGGGCCGCGCCTCACCGCTCCCGATAACAGAACCCCGTCTTCACCCCCCGGGCGCGCGCCTCTTTCGCGTCCCAAATCACGATTGCGCCCTCACCCACCGCCAGGCGCACCGTATCCTCGGCAATAAACTGATTCCGTGGAAAGCAGGCGATGTAGATCGGCCCGCTCGAGTGCCGGGCAAACGCGATCAATTCCTCGGTCGGCTGCGCCCGCTCCAGAAACTGGCCCCGCTTCTTGATCCACAGATATCCCAGGTTATGAGCCAAGGCCAGTACGCAAACAGCCGCCGTCAGCACCCGCCCGTGAGCGGCGAATCGCTGGCGCGCCGCCAGCCAACCCGCTCCAACCACCAACGCCACCCCGGCGCTGGCCAGGTACGTCTGGCGGCTCGGTATGCGATTCGAATACAGCAGAAAAGAATAGGGCAGCAGCGCCACCGCCGCCCATGCCAGCCCTGCCAATACCATCGCACGGTACCGCCCCCACCCCCACGCCAAAACGGCCGCGAATCCCGCCAGCCCCCAAATCCAGAACACGCGAGCGAAGTTTTCCGGCCATATCCGCCAGAACGGTGCGTGAAGCGAGAAGCTCCCGTCCTGGAAACGGAACGAGCCGGCGCGAGTTGAATACGTCACCAGCACGGACATCGCTGCCATCGCCGCCAACGGAACCAGGTATCCCGCGCGCTTCCGCCACTCCGGCACAACCATCGACAGCGCGAATAAAATCACGAATATCGGCGCCGATTCTTTCGAGATCAGCGCCAATGCAAACAGCGCCAGGCTCGCCGCGTACCAGGCTTTCGAACCGCCGCCCAGAAAGCGCAGCCACGTCAGCATCGCCCCTACTCCGAACAAAAACTGCAGCAGTTCGTTGCAGGCCGAAAACCACATCACCGCTTCCTGATGCCCTTCGGCGATGGCGAAAAACACCGCTGCCCAGAACGCCAACCGCTCCGTCCCGCCCCATCTTCCCAACGTCGTTCGAGCCAGCGCATATACCAACCACGTATCGAGGAGATGCAGCAGAATCGACACACCGTAATACCCCGGAGCCCATAATCCGAAAGCCCGATACAAAACCCAGAACAGCCATTCGCTGGTGGCCCGAAGCCGGAACACCGTCCCCGCCAATAGCCTCCACTCCCCCGGCGCACCTAGCAGCCGAGCCGTCGCCAGGTTCGGATAATCGTCCTCGAGCAGCGGCTGTGTCAGCACTGGCACGTATGCCACCACAGCCAAGAGCGCCAGAATTCCCAAAGGCAAGATCCATCGACGTCGGCGAGTCAGCACTTTTTCACTGTAACGGACCGCGCCCCGCCGCTGTCTCCCCTCTCGGCGGCCCCTCGCTAACGCTCCTCCGTCAGTTTGAAGAAGATGTTACTCTGTTCGGGTTTCAGGCTTAAGTGACTTGGCTCGTCAATCAACATGACGTCCAGCCGCGCCAGACTTTTGAGTAACTGCCGCGTGGATCGACCCGCCAGCGAGGCAGAAATGGCGTGCGACGGTGACTCGCCAGGATGCGGCCGAGACGACGGCGCGCCCGCTTCCTTCAGCTGCGACTCCTAGGTCCGACGCGTAGGGGAATACCCCACCTACGTCTCCTGCGGCCCAATATGCCTCGCCAAGGAATTTGGCCGATCGAGGGGCATCGTGACCGGGCGAAAAAGCTGAGATTCCCGCGTTACCGGCCCACTTTATTACTTGGAGGTCTTTGCTATGGAAACCGCTTCTTCTTCGCCTAATTATCGTTCCCGGGCTGGTGTAGCGGTAGCGCGCGAAAGGCGTTACCTAGCGCCGGCACCATCCTCCGCTGTTATGTGGGAGCAGATGGAGTATCTCATGGCTCATACGGGCTCGAACTGCGTTCGGGACTGCCCAATTTGCAAGCGCTTGGAGCAGGTCGAACGTTGGCTATTACAGCCGTTCAAATAACACGCGGCAGGACGGGATCTTGTCAAATAGAGCGCACCTCAACCCGTGTGCCGGTCTTGGGGACCGACCTGAACCATTGGCCTTGATTTGCGTCCGCAAGGCTACTGCACACGTAGCCGCGGTCTTGGAATACCTGGCTTCGCAGCGCGCCAAAGCACAAATCGAAGAATCCAGGTTCCCGACCGCCGAAATGTGGGGGGCACGAGGATAAGGACAAGTAGATCGAGGCTTTTACTTTCGCGGTTCGAAGCGCACTTCCACTTCGGTTTCCACTTTGACCGGGTGGCCGCCCCGGACCGTGGGCTTATAGCGAAACTGAGACCACGGCACGCTCTCACAGAGTTGCACGCCGGTTCGGAGCTCCGAGATTTTCCCTTCCTCGCCGATGAGTAGTTTGCATTGAACCGTTCCCCCCGCGGGCGCCCATAGAGGCGCGGTTTGAACGGTTGGACCCTCAATCAGAAGAGCGCGCTGCTTATTCGCCGCTACGGATACTTCCGGGATGTCCTCAGCCTTGACCTCTTTCTTCTGTTCCGCACCGGAGCCGCTCTCTTTCGGCGTAACGGGCTGTAGCCGCGTCACCAGGAATACGGGCCTGGCCGGATAGCGTTTTACCCTGGCGCACAAGACCGAGACTTGCGAATCCGTCACATCGAAAGCCAGCCCGGGCCAAGCCATCCTGACAACACGGTCGCAGCTTGGTTGGAGTGGATAGCCGTTCTTGCCCTGGTCGGGATCGCCAATCTCGTCAATGGCCTTTTGCGCATAGACGCCCTGGGCTACATACTCCTTCCCGGCTTCCACCGGTAAGGCCGTCTTGAAGAACAGGCGATAGCGGCGCAGGCCATCCACAAGGTACACGGAGGGCCCACCCGCGTTCAGGGCGGCATCGGTCGCGGTCGATTCCAACGGAACCTGTTCGGCCTTTCCCTGGATTTTGTCCAGCGGGGTCGCGGCTTTCTTGGATTCATCGGCCGATGGCCCGCTGGAGCAACCGCCCAATCCGGCAAGAGTCAATACCAAAAAGCAAAAAACGCGCGCGTCACGGTACATCGGCCGTGCCCTCGCTTTCAGGATGTTTCCATCCGAATGTGAAGGTATCACGGAGCATGATCGCTGACAACCGGCTCGTCGCCCATTCGTCCCGCGCCGAAGCGGTTGGCCGTATACTGGCCTCATGCCGGGTGCCAAAATGGAAATCCCGGCTGCTTTACGAGTCGGGCGAATCTCTTGAAGGAGAAACCAGTGAAGTCACGAGGCGAAGCGAATAGCGGACGGCGCGAGTTCCTGACTGCCATGGCGGCCGGCATCCTGGGCGGGAGTGTTTCGGTGGGACGCGGCATAAGCGCCGTGAGTTCGTGGACCGGCATGCGAACGAACTCCGTGCTGAATCAGCTACGCGCCGATTCGAGTTCTCTCAAGATCCAGAAGGTAACACCTTACGTGATGCAACTCCAGCGCGATTCGTTGACCGAGATTCCCCAGGTCCACTTCCTGCTGGCACGCATCGATACCGAGGACGGCATCACAGGCTGGGGCGATGGGTCCAGTTGGGGCAATGTGGCACCAATTTACACGGAGATAGAAAGGCAAGCCCCCTCCCTGGTGGGCCAGAGCGCCTGGAATATCGAGAATATCTGGCAAAGCTTCTACAATCGGCGTGCCTCCAGCCACGGAGCGTCCGTGATGTCCGCGCTGGGGGCGATCGATTGCGCACTCTGGGACATCGTGGGCCAGAAGCTTAACGTCCCGGTGTACAAACTCCTGGGCGGGAAGCGCCGCGACCGGGTGAAGATCTACACCAGTTACCGCTGGGGACGGAATCTACCGCGCACGCGGGAGGCCTACGCCAAACGCACAAAGGAACTGGTGGCCGAGGGCGCGGTGGCCGGCAAGTATGACCCGTTCTTCGACCGTCTGGAACCGGGCATGCAAGTGACGCAGAAAACGCTGCGGGAACTCGAAGCCATGGTTCAGGGGATTCGCGAAGGCGGGCCGGACTTCGATATCTGTATCGAGGGGCACGGCAAGTTCAATGTAGGATCGGCCGTTACCGTGGCAAAAACCCTGGAGCCTTTCCGCCCCCTGTTCTTCGAAGAGCCCGTCCCCGGCATGAACGCGCAGGCCATGCGTGAAGTGCAGCTCTCCACCAGTGTCTCCCTGGCCGCCGGTGAGCGCATCCAATCCCGATTCGAACTGCGCGAGTTTCTGGAGCTGAACGCCATCCGGGTGCTTCAGGCGGACACCACCCGATGCGCCGGCATCACCGAGTTCCGCAAAATGGCGAGCGAGGCGGACACGCGCTACCTGACAGTTGCGCCGCACAACCCCAACAGCCCGGTGTGCACGGCCGCGCACCTGCACCTGTGCGCCTCCATGAATAACTTCCTGATTCTGGAGGAAGGCGCGCACAATCCCAAAATGTACAAGGAGCTGTTCGGAACGTGGGACGACAGTGCCGCGGCCTGGACGGTGCCCGAAAAACCCGGCCTGGGCATCACCATCTCGGACGCGGTGATCAAGGAGTACGGCATCCCCATCGAAAAGGCGAACTGAAGAAAGCCCGTCACCCCCAAGGACAACCGGAGGTAGCTCGATTCCGGCGTTGAGGCCTAAAAGCGGTCTCCGGCGTCGTGGGCAGCCGTCCTTCGGTCATCTGGCTGCGGGCCGAGTTACCCGCACGGGATAAGCCCCCGGCTTCAGCGGTCACAGCAGGAAGCGCCGCAGCACGCTCCGGCCGGTTTCACGGCGCGGATAAATGCACTCATAAACTTCTCGTCCACCTGGGGAGCGATCAGATCCACATCGATGCCCTGGCCGCTCAGGAAAGCCCGCGCGTCTTCCACGCGATAGATCCGGGTCGGCTCCACGTCGACGCTCTCGAAACCAGCGGCGGCGAGCTTCGCTCGGTACTCATTCTCTTCCAGCGCTCCCGCGATGCAACCAACCCACAGGAGCACGCGCTCACGGATTTCCGGCGGCATCTCGCCGCGCGTGACCACGTCCGACACCGCCAACCGGCCGCCCGGCTTCAAGACGCGAAAAGCCTCCCGGAGCACCTGGTCCTTGTCGGCGGAGAGGTTGATGACGCAGTTCGAGATGACGACGTCGACGGAATCGTCGGGCAAGGGGATGTGTTCGATCTCGCCCTTAAGAAACTCCACGTTTTCCACTCCGGCCTTGCGCTGGTTCTCGCGGGCCAGGGCCAGCATTTCATCGGTCATATCGAGGCCGTAGGCCTTGCCGGCCGGTCCCACGCGCCGGGCGGAAAGCAGCACGTCGATGCCGCCGCCGGAGCCGAGATCGAGGACGGTTTCGCCCGGATTGAGCCTGGCCAACGCGGTCGGATTGCCGCAGCCGAGAGACGCGAGCACGGCGTCCCGCGGAACCTGGCTGGTCTGGCTGGAATCATAGAGATTCGATGTGATCGGATCGACGCACCCGAGTGAGCTCGGGGCCGATCCGCAGCAGGAACTTCCCCCGTTCGCGACACGAAGCGCCGCTTCGCCGTATTTTTCTCTAACCTTTTCTTTGATTTCCATTCGATCCTCCTACTTGCATATCTGCGTAATCCTGGCCGGTTTGATAGCTTTATTGCGCGTGCAGCACTCGGCGTAAAGGAACCCGAGCAGCTCCTGGAGCGCCGTGGTATTGGCCGCATAGCGCAGAAACGTGCTCTCGCGGCGCACAGTGACAAGGTCCTCGTTCTTGAGTTTTTCCAAGTGATGCGACAGGGTGGAAGCCGCAATGCCCAACTCGATCTGAATCTCCCCAACCACCATGCCGTCGGGATGCGCGGCCAGCAGCGCGCGCAGTATCCGCAAGCGCGGCTCCGCCCCGAGGGCCGCGAACATGTCCGCAAAAGCGGCCGTCCGGTCGGTATCGGCCGCGGGCTTCGCGCGCGATAGTTCCATACTTCTATAATATTAGAACTATGGGAGGAGTCAAGTGCCGGTAGAAACTGTGGGGCAGGCCCTCGGCCTGCGGCGGCCCTCCCAGGCCGCTCACTCGCGACACACTGCCGCGGACCAACTTCGCATGGTCAGCCAGAGGGCGAGTGTTGCCGCATCGGTCACAACGGCGATCCGCCGCCACACCGAGGGCATCCGTCGAGCCACTCGCAACCTCTTACCGCCGGCATCCCAACGGCTCGCAGCCTGCCTCCCCATCGGTGACCGGGCGCCTCAGCGCTGGCTTTCACGGTCGATTCGTGCCGATGTACACGTTTAGCAAATACGGATTCCTTTAGTTTGGGGGGCCCCTGTTGTCCATGTTCCACGATTCGGTCTGAAAGGCGACAGCGCCTCGCGAACCGGCCCACCCCCCCTTTGAGGATTTCCTGACATACGTGAAAAATATGGAGAGCGATGACCATCCATATCTCACCATCGAGTCTGTGGTAGCAGCGCCCGATTTTGGCGCGGGTGCGCGCCATGCCTCAGTGCGTCATGGCATAGGTGATGTAGTTGATTACGATGCGAAAGGCAAGTCCCGAGAACTTCTCCGGATAATCGCCCGCGTCGGCCCACTCCCACGCGTCACCCAGGTGCATGTTGAAACAGATGGCGACGACGATGCGCCCGTCCTTGTCGCGAATGCAGCGCCATCCAGGGATATAGCCGTCCTTCTCATAGGTGCGGCCGGTGGCCACGTATTGCTCGCCCGGGATTTGGAACTTCTCGCGGATGTCATAGAGGTCGTGGAAGATGGCGTCGCCGTCCGGGATGTCTTCGACCCTCGCGTCGGGCAGCACCATACTCATGCCGCTCATGAAGCGGTTCCAATCGCTTTCGCCGTGGAAGTGATCGACCATGAGAAATCCGCCGCGCGCGATGAAGTTGCGGAGCCGCTGGGCTTCGGCGTCGGTGAATGCCCAATTGGAGACGCCGACGGCATAGATCCAGGGGTAGTCCCACATGTGGTCGTCGTCGATATCGACGACATTGAGGGGCGAGGGCGAATTGATGCGGGTGAGACGGCGGAGAGCGACAAGGCAATCGTGGTCGGCACGCGGGAAGTCCTGCTGCCATCCGCCGCCGAACCGGCGATATCCGTAGCCGCCGCCGTAGCCGGTGTTGTAGCGGAGGCGGCTGAAGAAGAACTCGGAAGGGACGGCCTGGTCGGATTGGTCGTAAGGTTGAAGACCGGCGGAGGGCGCTGCACCGAACCGTTGCCAGCCAGAGAGTTCGATGGCGGCCATCAGCAGCAGTCCGATCGCGAGCAGGGGACGCGCTATTTTCATGGTCCGTAGCGGCCTTTGTTATCCTGAAGCGTACCACGAACGGCGCGTGGGACGGAGATCCCCGCGAATCCCTTTTCCATGCCGAGCCCAACCCCTATGAATCGCCGCGATTTCCTGAAACTGGCCGGAACGGCGGCGGCCGCCGGACCGCTGGTGGGGCAGCAGATGCGAATGCCGGCGCCGATGACGCCGGCGGCTTCAGGCGCCAAAGAGATTTCGGGATCGATATTCAACCTGGAGATTGCGCCGGTGACGGTCGAACTTGCGCCTAACCGGATCGTGAGTACGATCGGATACAACGGCATGTCGCCGGGGCCGCTGCTGCGGATGAAGCAAGGCGTGCCGGTCACCGTCAACGTAATCAACAAAACTGATACGCCCGAGTATGTGCATTTTCACGGGCTGCTGATTCCGTCCGACGTGGACGGCGCCGAAGAGGAAGGTACGCCACCGGTGCCGCCGCACGGCAGCCTCAGCTATAAATTCACGCCGGCGCCCGCGGGCGTGCGCTGGTATCACACGCACGCTATGTCGATGGACGATCTGCACCGGGGGACATACACCGGACAGTTCGGGTTTCTGATCGTGGAAGGCGGCGCCAACCCGGGCAACTACGATCAGGAGCATTACCTGGCGCTGCGCGACTGGGAGCCGTACTTCACCTCGCAGTACATGGATACCGACGATCTCGACTCCTCGGGGCCGAAGCCGGAGAAGCCCGCGGTGCTGGACACGAGGCCGCCGGGACTCGAGGTGGCCGCCGATCTGTATTCAATCAACGACAAAGCGCTGGGAGCGGGCGAACCGATCCAGGTACGGGCGGGCGAGCGCGTCTTGTTCCATTTTCTGAACGCGAGCGCGATAGAAAACCGGCATCTGGCGCTGCCCGGGCATAAGTTCAATATCGTGGCGCTCGATGGCAATCCGACGCCGCGAACGGCGTCGGTGGACGTGTTGATGCTGGGACCGGGCGAGCGCATCGACGCCTGGGTGGCGATGAATCAGCCGGGCGTGTGGGTGATGGGAGCACCGGAGGATATGGTGCGCGACGGCGGCCTCGGCGTGGTGATCGAGTATGCCAACCAACGGCGGAGCCCGCAATGGATGCCGCCGCCGCAATCGGGGTGGGATTACACAATATTCGGCAAGGCGCCATCGGAACCGGCGCCGACCGACCGGCTGGAGATGATTTTCGAGAAAGTGCCGCGTGGCGCCGGAAAGTTCAACCTCTTCACCGTGAATGGCACGCCTTATCCGCACGACCGGGAGTTCGTGTTGAAGCAGGGTACGCGCTACCGGCTGACGTTCCGCAATCGGACGGACGACTCCCATCCGCTGCACCTGCATCGGCATCAGTTCGAGATCGCGGAGATCTACGGAAGGGCAACGGCCGGCATCATCAAGGATACGGTGGTGGCTCCCACGTATGGCCGGGTGAGCGTAGACTTCACCGCCGACCAACCAGGGCCGACGCTGTTTCATTGCCACATCCAGCACCATATGGACTATGGCTTCAAGGCACTGCTGAAGTACGCGTGAGGCGGAACGGGGACGGCGTCGATCAGGCGCGCGACCAGCGAGCGAGGCGAAGATCAGGCCGGGAGATTAAGAGAGTTCCACCTCTGTTTGGTTTGGCTATTCCTTCGCCTTCAATTGCGGCATCAGGGCAAATACATCAGCGAGTTCTCAACCTCATCCGCCCGGCACAAGTGCTGGTTGAACCACTTGATGTCCTTCACGAGCGGTGCGTCAAATGCCGGATCGTTGACGTACACGGCTCCCGTGCTGTCCACCCCCGTGATCACAATGATGTGACCACCGGCGTTATTCCAATCCCCGGCAGCCCAGAGGGGACCGTACCGGGTCAAAGCATCGGCCAGCCACTGCGGTGTGTAAGTCAGCGGGGGCGCCACCAGGCCGCGCATCCCCACTTCGCGAGCCAGGGTGATAAAACGTCCCTTATTGAGACCTTCCTTGTTGGCAACCGCGTATTGGGCCGGCAAAGGATTGAGGTCGGCCTTTCGTTTGTACTGATAGATCATTCTCGCCGAGTCATGCCAACAGGACTCGTGTTTTGCGCCCTTGATGTGAGGGACATTGAAGCGTACGGACCCCGACTGAAGGCCGAAGTTGGGTGGCGTCGGTGCCCTCGCGGGAACATAGATATACCCAGGAATCGCCGAATCGCTGAAGATCCAATTCTTGTTATCGCGGGTTGCCCGGTTGCAGCCGACACTGGTGCGCAGATAATAGTTCACCTCCGACGGATCATGAGTGCTGAAGTTCAGATCGATGAGTTTCCACGCTTCCATTCCATACTGGGCGGCAATCGTGCCCCAGTCTTCCCCATCGTGCACTCGTCGCTGCACGGTATTTGGTGGCTGGAAGAATCTCGGCAACGGCTGCCTCGGCGGCTTTTCAACCGGCATATCCGTACCTCATCGAGCATTGGCGGCAACCATCACATGCTTCCGCCATGAGTCGTGTCCTACCGGCCATAGCTCCGACTTCCATCGCACATTTCACTATCGTTTTCTTCATCTATCCTCCAGCGACCGGCCTCCCATCTTCTGCAGGCCGGTAAAGCAGTCGACAAACCCGCTCTGTATTCTTAACGCGAGAAACGCCGCAAAAAGGGATCATCCAGTGTTGCGAGCAGTTGAGATTTTTCGTCTCGGCGCAGATCATTCTGCCAGGAATGGCTTTCGGCAGTCAGACTCCAATTAAAGGTTCAAAATCATAATTTAAGGCCAAAATGTACCTTTAGATCTGAGCCGGAATCCTCGCGAATCCCGCGTATACCAATGAGGTATTGCGCCTCAGAACTGGAGGAATAGCAATGATCGGAAGGTTGGTTTACTTGGTACTCAGGTTTGGCTTGTGTGCAGCGTTCGGAGTGGTGCTGTTCTTTCCGGCGTACGGCCAGAAGAAACCGTCGCAGAACCGGGAAGCAGCTCAGCCGCACAAAGGCAATACACCGACACCTGCGGCAGCCACGGCGCACTCTGCAAGCGGCGGGCAGACGTCTGGTAGCCACACAGCCGTAGAGGCCGGTTCGGGAACCGGGGCTGCACGCCAAACTACAGGGACGACCACGAGAACCGGAAAATCGTCCGGGACTATCAGCACGACGACCGCAACCGGGGCCACGCACGGAACCACAGGTACGACCACGGGAACCGGGAAATCGTCCGGCAGCGCCAGCACCACGACCGCAACCGGGACCACGCACGGAAGTACGGGGACAACTACGGGAACGGGAAAATCGTTCGGTACCACCGGCACCTCGACCGGGACCGGAAAATCGTTCGGGCACGGGAATAGCGGAACGACGGCGGCGACCGGTAACGGCCATGGCGGCGGAACTTACAGTGCCGCCAACAGCCACACCGTACCGCCCGGTGGACACGAGATTCACACTGCAAACGGCGGTCACGCCACTTTCGACCGCAGCGGCAGGCCGCGGGATGTGCAGGCCCGCGGGATGGACATCCATCACGGACCGGGTGGCTCCCGCGTGATCTCCCGAGAGGGCCACGGGCACGTCATGGTGGTCAGCAACGGTTACGGCCATGGCTACGTTGGCCATCCGTACAGCTATCGCAACGTGGAATTCGTTCATCGGACCTACTACGTGAACGGCGCGGTGTACAGCCGGTTTTACCGGCCGTACCGCTGGCATGGGTTTGCTCTCGATGTTTACGCTCCGGGCATCTACTTCGCGCCTGCCTACTATGGTTGGGCGTACCATCCCTGGACGACGCCGGTGGTTTATGGCTGGGGATGGGCGGGCCGTTCGTGGTATGGCTACTATGGCGGGTGGTTCGCACCCTATCCGAGGTACGCCGGCGCGGCTTTCTGGCTTACCGACTACCTGGTTTCCCAAACCCTGATGGCGGCGTATCAGGAGCGAACTGCCGAACTGGCCGCCGCGCGCATGAGTTATGTCGAACCAATGTCTCCGGCAGTCAAGGACCTGGTCGCGGCCGAGGTACAACGTCAACTGGCGTTGGAGAACTCCGAGGCTGGCGCAGGCGCTGCCGAGACGCCGGCGGACCCGGGGTCGAGCGGAGTTGCCAGGATGCTCTCAGACGGCCAGCCTCACGTCTTCGTGGTCAGCAACGGCCTGGATGTCACTTCGAGCAATGGCGAGTGCTCCGTAACCGAAGGCGACGTGCTTCAACTCCTCGGACCCATCCGCGGCGAGGCGCAGGCCGCGGACCTGGCCGTGCTGGCCGGCAAGGGGCAGGATTGCTCCAAGGGCAGTGTGGTTCAAGTGCAGGTAGCCGAACTACAGGAGATGCAGAACCATATGCGCGAAACCTTGGACCAGGGATTGGCCGAACTCCAGAGGAAGCAGGGGCAAGGGGGCATCCCATCGGCGCCCCAAAGCGCCCTGGCCACCCCTCAACAGACGGCCTATGCGGCGATCGCTCCTCCGCCCGATCCGAACGTCAAGACTACGCTGTCCCAGCAGACAAGTGAAGCGGACCAGGCCGAGCAGGAGGTGCTGCGCGACCCGGGGCGGACAGAGCCCTGAAGCAGGTTCCCTCTGGCCCGCTTTAGGCGAGAGGCGCAGGCGGTTTCGCTAAAGCGCCTGCGCCTCTTGCCTTTGGGACCGGATTGCCGTTGTTCCCGAAGCCGAGGACCAGGAAGGCGATGCCGTTCTACGAGTTCGTGCGGTCTCACTGCGTGATATTGAGCTTGGCGGCGACGCTGCTGTTATCCCCCACCGTCACCACCATCGGCTGCGACCCCAACGGAGCGTTTTGCGGAATGGTGAAGTTGATCTGCGTCAACCCCACCAGGTAGTATGGGATGCCGATGAAGTCGGGTTGGACCGTCACTCCGCCCACGCTCAACGAATAGGGCAGGATCGGCGATGGCAACTCGTCCACCGGAGTGCTGAGCGGGGGGCTGGCGCCGGTTGCCAGGAAGGGATACGAATCGCCTTCCCCGGTAATGAACATCGTCAAGGTCTGGCCCCGATGTCCGCTCGACGCCGGAACCAGGGCGCTCCCACTGCCCACGAAGATTCCGGGCGCCGAGTCCGAAACATAAAGAGAATACGCTGCCACCTGCCCGTTGTTATTGACATTCAGGATGGCGTTCCCCACCGGAATCTCGTACGGCAACTGGATGTTCAATTGTCCCGCCGATGCGAAGTAAAACGGCGCCGGCACTCCGTTGACGTTCGCCGTCACTCCGCCCAGGTTTAACGGCAGCGGCAGGCTCGACGCCGCCAGCGCGGTGGCCGAGTTGCTCAGTTTCGTGCCAAACACGCTCAGGATCATGCCCGGAGCAAAAACCTGCGTGAAGGACGCGCCGTGCGCCACGCCGGCGACCGTGGTCGTCGAAGACAATCCACTCGAAAAAGTCACCGGCACGTTTACGAACTGCGGCATGGTATTCACCGACTGGAACACCAGCGTGGCGACATAAGCGCCATTCGCCAGTCCTGCGCCCGAGGCGTTCACTGTCACCGTCGCCGGACCTGCCCCCGACATTGGGCTCACGGTCAGCCAACTGGTCCGCTGATTCGCCGGAAACACCGATAGCGTCCACTGTTGTCCCGCAGGCACACTTACCTGCAGACTGGCCGTCGCCGCCTGGCCGGAGCCGGCCGACAGGTTCAGGCTGTCGCGCGAGATCGAAAGCGTCCCGGGACTGATCGCCGGGTTCTGGAACGACACCGACACGGTCGTGGTCACGTCATTGCCTTCGCTGTCGACACCGTCGATCTCGAAGCTCAACGTCTGCGGCCCGTCCAGCGACCAACAAATATCCGCCTGCAAACTGCCTAGAGAAGCCAGCCGCCACGAGCCGAACCAGTACTCGATGTTGTCGCTGTCGTCCTCGCCCCCATCGAAGAAATTCGTCAGGTAGACTTCGTAGCCGTTCAACTCTTGCAGATTCAGTTCCTGGTAGTACGGGTAGTCCGCCGGGCACATGTCGCTGTTCGGGTTCATGACCGCGATGGCCGGGGAACTGGTCAGCACCATCGCCGCCGCATACTGCGAGCCGTAGAACGGGACCGAAATCTGCTGGCTCCATTTCGCCCCGCCGGCATCGGTGCCGGAAAACGCGAACACCAGGTTGCCGGGACACTCGGAAGCGCCGATCGCAGCGATGCGGACAGGGTCCCCCTGGCCGGAATACATCGAAAAGCCCGTCAGGGTGGTGGCAACACCCGCAATCTCGGTCAGTTTGACGCTGTAGAACCAGGCGTAGCCGTCGGCATCCGGCGTCTGCTGGTAAACCGGATTCGGGGTGACGGAGGGCATGACGGCCGAAGCCGCGGTCGGAACCGTCACCGCCACCGTGACGGACGCCGAGGAAGGATTGAATCCCGTATTCCCGCTGTAGGATGCGCGGATCGTGTTGCTGCCCGTGGCGAGTTGGTTTCCGGCAACGGTGATCGCCGCCGCCGCGGTTCCTCCGGTACCGGCCAGGCTGGCGTTTCCCAGGGCCGTCGAGCCGGCTGAAAAGCTCACTGACCCGGCGGGCGTGGACGTGCCGGTGACAGCCTTCACGGTGGCGGTAATTCTCGTGGATGCGGTCACCGCAAAGCTTGCGGGGGCAGCGGTTACCGTGATCGCAGTGGCTGCCGGAGGATGGAGGCTCCACTGAGTCACCAGCTTGTATATATCGGCCGAGCCCAGGCCCGTGGCCTGGTCGTAGCCGGGGCCGGCGGAATAGCCGAGAGACCCACTGGTGCAGTCTTTCGTGCCGGTTTCGCAAGGGACGGCATTGCTATCCACTGTGATGTCGTGGAAGATGCCGGGGGTGTTCTGGGCGAGCGTGTACAGCATCGGGTTGACGTTGCCTAGCCCGGGGTGCGACTGCGCGCCGGTCGAAATCTGATATTGGTTCAACAGCGCCAGAACACCGGCAAACACGGGCGTCGCAATCGAGGTTCCACCGTCACAACAAGTAACTTCTCCGTTCATCGCGAGCCAGTATCCGTCGTGATGCGCCGATGCGCTAAAGGAGATGTCCGGGACGTCGCGATGCTGGTCGTTAGGGACGCCCGGCCCCGTTTGCCATGCCGGCTTCGCATAATAGATGCTTGCTCCCCCGCCGCCGGACCAGAGGGTGATGTTGCCGGACGCGCTGGAAGAGTCGTTCCATGCCATCTCGGGGATGTAGCCCAGGGCCGAAGAGCGATTGGAGGCATTCGACGAGGCCCAGTAGTTCCCGGATCCTTCGTTGAATTCCGTGCCGCCCACGCCGGTCACCTCCGGTATGGAACTCGGTGAATTGACCGCAAGGCCGTTTTGGGCCAAGCTGCCAGTCTTGGGGTCGCAGCCCGCCGCGCCGGCGTCTCCGGAGGAGGCGACCCAGGTGATGCCTTCGGCGTTGCCCTTCTGGGCTTCCGCTTGATTGGCGCTCGCGCTAGTGCTGCCGCTGGATAGCTTAGGCTCGCAATTCGTGAAGCTGTAGGTGATGATAGGCGCCAGGTTCTGATCGATGGCGTAGAAAGCCGAGGTCCAGGAGTTATGCGAGTAAACGAAAATCAGGGTCGCGTTCGGGGCGATCGCGCCGGACCATTCGAGATCGATATTGGGTTCACAACATTTGATCGCTGGAGCGGCCGATCCCGGGACGAGCAGCTTTTGCGGAGTGTTGTCCGGCAATCCGTAGTGGCTGCGGAAGAGGGTAACATCCGACATGTCGAGGTCGTCTTGGCCGGTCACGGCGATTGTTAGTCCTGTGCCATTGATGCCATTCGCCCAGAGCGGCGCAATGTCGTAGATAATCCCCAGATCCGCCGGCACCAGTTCGTGAGTTCCGGCCGGGGTGGTTTCCAGCGGGTGCGCCGCTGACGAGCCGCGATGACGGCCCGGCCGCCTGGGCAAAAAGTCGTCGAGCCCCATCAGCGCCAGGGCGAGTGGCTCGAGCGCGGCGGGAACGGACGGATCGGTTGCATTGGCATAGTGAGTCTCCCCGTCCACTCGATACATATGGATCTCGGTGCGAAAGGTCTTCCCAATCTGCCCGGCAGTGCCGCTGAACAGAATCCAGTTGCGGCCTTGGGCGCTGTAGTCTACGGTGAAACCTTCGCCGTTCAGCCAGTCGGTGATTTTCGCCATATCCGACCGGCTGGCGCCGAACAGGTCGGCGTATTGTTGCGGCGTGATCCAGTGGTGATACTCCGGCGACGAAGCGTCCTGCTGATCGGCGAGGAGTTTCTCCAGGGCGGCTTGCTGGGCGGGCGATTTTTTCAGCACCAGGGTCATGCCGCCGATCTTCAGCCCCGCGTCCGCCGCGCCCTGATCGAATTGGGGCTGCGCCTCCGGGCTCACATTGCCCTTCAAGATTACAGTTTGGGCGGTGTCGATTTTGCCAACGACGCGGTCCGGTTGGGCGCTTAAGTTCCAGGCGAGGAAAAGCACAGGGAGGAAGCATCTTGTTCTCATCATCATGCAGTTCCTGCCGCGCGCCGATGGTGACGCCCGGCAGCTCACTTTCATTTCTGGCAGCCTGCTACTGCGCCACCAATTCCACGCGCCGGTTGCGCGCCCGGCCGTCCTCGGTCGTATTGGAAGCCAGCGGCGCGAAAGGTCCGTCGCCGTGCGGGGTCAGACGCCGGGCGTCGATGCCCGTCGCAACCAGGGCCTTCACTACAGCCGCCGCGCGCGCATTGGAGAGCGCTACGTTGGAGTCCGCCGTGCCAACGTTGTCGGTATGCCCCACCACCCACACTTTCACTGAAGGGCTGGCCTGCAGCATCTTGACAACTTCCTGGATGGCCGGCTGCGACTGCGGCTTGATGTCGGATTTGGCGAAATCGAAAAAGATACCCGGCACCTCGACGTGGCCGCTATCCGCCAATCCGCTCTTGAGCGCCTCGGCATTGGCCAGCACATCCTGTTGCATGGCCTGCACCTCGACAATGGTGAGAAAGTAGGTGTCACCAGGGCCTCGGGGCAGGAGTTCGACCCACGTTTCCGTGCCGTTCCTGGCGACCATAAACGTGGAATCGTAATCGCCGGGTTGCGTAGACAGCGTTTTGCCGCCCAGTTTTAATACGGCGTTCTGGAAGTTGCGGAACACCTGGAGCTTGCTGGGAATCGCTCCGGCGGCCGAGGACATGTCGTACCGCCAGGTAATCATGTGGCCTTCGACGTAGCGCTGCTCGGTGCTCTGCCCCTTCTGGACCACGAAATCGTGCGAGTCGAACTGCGACTCCCGATAGTTGGTGATAATGTAGCCTGGCATCCGCGTAAACAGCGCCGGATCCTTTGAACCCGCGACGTCCTGGGACTGCCCGAAGCTCGTGAACGCCGTCGCGAGCAGAATTGCAATCGGGAAAATGATATTGCGAAGTCTCACCTGAATCTCCTTGCTCTGTTCAGATCACGCCCGAACCACATCAGCCGGCCCGGTGGGCATACATGTTCTCCCTGGCGCGTGCAAACGCTCCCAACCAGGGCTTCGTCTTTGCCATCCAGACTGTTCGGCAAGCCGGGCGCATCTGTCCTATAACGCGAGAAACCGGGGGGGAGAGGATCAAACGGTACTGATTTTTTCGTATTGAGATATTAAGGTAGTAAAATATACAATGTGGTGGAGTCCGGCGTCACAGATCCCTCCGGCGAAGTGACTCTTCTGCTCAACGAGCTGAAGCGCGGCGACAAGGACGCCCTCCAGAGGCTGATCCCGCTGGTATACGGGGAACTGCGCCGCGTGGCGGGCCACTACTTGCAAGCGGAGCGTGTCGGGCACACGCTTCAGCCCACGGCCCTGGTGAACGAGGCCTATCTGCGCCTGGTGGAACAAGACCGCGCCGACTGGCGCAATCGCGCCCAGTTCCTGGGCGTGGCCGCGCGGCTCATGCGCCGGATTCTTGTGGACTACGCGCGCGCGGGGAACGGCCAAGCGAAGTGGACCTGCCGTCAGGGTGGAAGTCGGAAACCTGGAACGGGGAATCAATGGCATCGAAGCCGAAGAGATTCTGGCGGTGCACGAGGCCGTCGAGCGGCTCACCGCGCTCGATCCCCGGTAGGCTCAGGTCGTGGAACTGCGTTATTTCGCGGGATTGACGATTGAAGAGACCGCCGAGGCCTTGGACATTTCCGTGCAGACGGTCAAGCGCGATTGGGCAATGGCTGCCGCCTGGCTGCGGAGTGAGCTCTCCGGGAAGACAGACACATGACGCCGGCGTCATTGTCAGCTCGTCGGAAGCGGGGCGCGCGTGGCGGCCGGAGCAGGAGGCTTTGCGGCAGAGAGATCGGGCCGCCGCCGCCCAGCAGGCTGCCCAAAAGGATCGCGACCGCGCGCTGCGTGCGGAACGCGCAGCCGACGCCGAGCGGGATCGAGCGGTCGCGGAGCGGCGTCGTGCGGATACTGAATCCGCGGCCGCCAAGGCGATCAGCGACTTTTTGCAGAACGATCTGCTGGCCCAGGCCGGCGCCAGCGTCCAGGCCCGGCCCGGCAACGAGCCGGATCCCGATCTCAAGGTGCGCACCGCGCTGGACCGGGCCGCCGCGCGCGTCGCCGGCCGGTTTGACCGGCAACCGACGGTAGAGGCGGCGATCCGCCAGACGATGGGGGCGGCTTACAAGGATCTGGGCATCTACCCGGAAGCGCAGCGCCAGTTCGAGCGCGCGCTCGAACTCCGGCGGCGGTTTCTTGGGGTGGAGCATAACGATACACTCGACTCGATGAGCAGCCTGGCGATGGTGTACACCTCCGAAGGGAAGTACGCCGCTGCCGAGCCGCTCCTCATGGGCCTGGTCAACATCCTCCGGTGCGTCAAAGGCGAGAAACACCCCAGCACCATGGTAGGGATCCTGAACCTGGCGGATCTGTACCGCCTGCAAGGCAAATTCAGCACAGCCGAACGGCTTTTCCTTAACCTTTTGGAGACGCAGCGGCGCCTGCTTGGCGAGGAACACCTGGACACCATCGCGACCATGGATAATCTGGCGACGCTCTACCGGCAACAAGGTAAGTATGTAGAGGCGGAGCCCCTCAATATCAAGATTCTGGATATGCGGCGGCGCATCCTCGGAGAGGAGCATCCGGATACTCTGGTCGCGCTGAATAACCTCGCGGCGCTGTACGCCGTAGAACGCAAATACCCCGAGGCCGAGCAGTTTCTCACGCAATGTGTGGCTATCAGGCGGCGCGTCAATGGCGCGCAGCACCCCGCGACCCTGTTTTCGATGCACAACCTGGCGGACCTGTATCGCCGGGAAAAGAAATATACCCTGGCGGAGAAGACTTTCCTCGAGACGCTCGAAAGCAAGCGCCGCGTACTTGGCGAAGAGCATCCCAGCACGCTCTCGACCGTAGACAGCCTGGCGCTCCTCTACCGGGTGGAGGGTAAATATGTGGAGGCGGAGCCGCTCCAGATCCATTCGCTGGAGGCGCAGCGCCTCCTCCTGGGCGAGGAGCACCCCAATACGGTGATTAGCCTGGTTGGCCTTGCAATCCTGTACCAGGAAGAAGGCAAGTACGCGGAAGCCGAACCGTTGTTGACCAAGGCACTCGAAATGAGCCGCCGCATTCTGGGCACCGCTTACAACACAACCAGGACCTCGATGACTTCCCTGGCCAAGATACGGCTGGCGCAACACCGGTACAGCGAAGCCGAGTCCCTGCTACGCGAGTCCCTGAATGCCGAGAGCAACCAAGGCCCCAATTTCTGGCAGCCCTTCGAGCTCCGCAGCCTGCTGGGGCTGAGCCTCGCGGGGCAGTCAAAATTCGTCGAGACAGAACCGCTTTTGATATCCGGGTACCAAGGACTCCTTCAGCGCAAATCCGTCGTTCCCATGGACGTGTCGATCCCAGAGGCGGGCGACAGGATCGTCCGGCTCTACACTGCTTGGGGAAACCCGGACACAGCGGCCGAATGGCGCAAGGAACTGGAAGCGGCCGGGCTTGGCATGTCGGAGGCGAAGTAGGAGCGCGACGGCGAGGCGATCCGCGGGAGAGTGCGAACTGACACGTTGGCGGAGCGGGAACTTTGTCACGCCTCACACGTTTTCCGAAGCCGCGAACTCCGACGCCCGGGAAGCCTCCGCTATCCTGAAAGCAAGTGAGCCCGCATAGGGATTTTGAATCATGCCTCAGCAGCCAACCGCGGATGCGCAATTCAAAACCTGGGTGTTAATCCACTCGGGTCCGCTGGCAGGGACGCGTTTTCCGATTTCCGAGGGCATCACGCGGGTAGGCCGCGGACCGGAAAACGATGTGGTCATCAGTGGCGCCGATACCGCGATGGTGTCACTGAACCACCTGGAGATCTATAAAGACGGCGCGTCGTTGCGTCTACGCGATTTGGGTAGCACCAACGGAACCCTGCTGAACGGCGAGCGCGTTGCAGAAGCCGAAGTTATTCTACCGGCGACCCTCCAACTCGGCAACCGGGGACCGGAGCTGGCGCTGGTGCTGGAGGAGGCGCCGGTGTCGGAGCTGGACCGTACCATCGAGATCTTGGCCGATGCCGTGCCGCCGCCGCGGCCCCCGTCCACGGTTTCCACCGCGCATGAGGGGTTGCTGTCCGCGGCTGTCGCTCGCGCGCGCCGCTTGCGGGCGCGTGGAATCGGCGGCGAGACCCTCACTATCATGCGGGACGTCATCGATAAGGCGCTCGATCGCAGTCATCGGCGGCTGCGCATCGTCAGCTATGTTCTGACGGCAGCGCTGGTTACAGTGACCGGACTCGGCATCTGGAGGATTACCGCGCTCAACCGGCAGAAGCACGAAATCGACGGTCACATCCAACAGTTGGAAGCGGAGTTGCAGCGAGCCAGCGGCGCCGACGTCGATACGCTGTTGTCCCGACTGGACAGTTACCAGAATCTCGGCGAGGCACTGCAGCAGAGCCTGCTCTACCGGATCGGCCCGCACGAGGAGGGCGCCTTCGTCACCCGGGAGATGCGAGCCGTCATGACGGATCTCGGGGCCGAGGTCTATAGCGTTCCGCCGGAGTTCATGGACCAGGTGAAACGCTATATCGCCAAGGATGAAGGGCCGAATCGCACGCTCATCGAACGGGCTCTCCGGGACGGTGGCGAGCAACTCCAGACCATGCGCCACATCCTGACGGAAGAACACCTGCCGCCAGATCTGGCGTATGTTCCGATCGTCGAATCGGCGCTCGAAAAGCGGCAGACCAGTGCGGCGGGCGCGGCAGGGCCATGGCAGATGACCGTCGTCACCGCTCGCGCTTATGGGCTGCGCGTGGATAGCGAAGTGGATGAACGCGAAGACCGGGTCAAATCGACCGTTGCCGCCTCGAAATATCTGCGGGATCTGATCTTGGATTTCGGCACCGGAAGCTCGGTCATGCTGGCGCTGGCTGCCTATAACAGCGGAGCGGCTGCGGTGAAACAGGCCGTTGTGCGCAACGTGCGCGACCCTATCAAACAGCGCAATTTCTGGTATCTGTATCGGAGGAAGGCGCTCCCGCTGGAGACCCGGGAATATGTGCCGAAAGTATTCGCGGCCATCCTGATCGGACGGGCGCCCGAGCAGTTCGGATTCTCCAAGTAGCGTTCTGCGACAGCTTCAGCGCCTCGTTTCGGGTAGATCTTGCCGACTAGCCCGCTCGACCGGTAGGGGGCCCGGAGCCCGCAAACGCCCGCTCCGTTTGCTGGTGGTCGGACCTACTCCTTAAAGTCGCACTTCACGCGCCTCATGGCGCTCATTCTCCCCGCGACATGGCCCACGCTGGCGCATCGCTCGCCGGGAACGATTCTCGCGACGTCTCGTCCACCAGATCGCTACTGGGAACCGTGGCGCCCAGGACTTTCGCAGCTTCCCGCACGTCCGGCGCTGTCACCCAAAGCAGTGCCCCAAAGCGGCCGGCGCCGGCTGCCACGGCTTGCAGCGAAATCACATGAATGTGAGCGCTGGCCAAGCGATGCAGAATTTCCGCGACCGCCGGGCCAGGCGTGCCCTCGCCGCGAATGAGAAAGCCGGTCTTCACGCGACTCACAGTCAATCCCATATCCGTGGCCTTCCGCGCCAAACTTCGGCCATCGGATGCGATGAGATCCATTTGTGCCTTGCCGGGACCGTGCGGAAATTCCGAAAACCCCACCAGATCGATTCCTTCCCCCCATAGAGTAGCCAGAGCTGCCGCGGCCGCGGACGGGTCGTCATCGAGAACCACGTACTGATAGTCCATTTGCAATATTTCCATTGCCATACTACCGTCTTCAGCAAGAACTCGGCCAGAATCGATTAACTCGGAACCAGTGGGCGCCGGAAGTGGAGGAGGTGGGGGCGGCGGCCCTTCAAAACTGGGCCCGACAAGAGCGCTACCGTGCAGGATTCTCATCGAGTGAGTAAGGATGTCGTGGCGGGTATCTTCACGTCCAACTCATCATGTACTTCGTCATACTCGCCGCTGCCGCGTCTTGGGGGCCATGGCGCGGGTGCTGCTTTTCCCAGGCGCGTCGAATGACCACTACCCCTCAGGCATGGCCGAGCTGAATGTGCATTTTGGATGATCGGCAGTTGAGAGCAGGGCTCGATGGGTCCCCAAAATGCAAAGACCTCAAGCGAAGGAGCAATTCTCAATGGCAGGAAAAATTATCAAGACCGATCCCGACAAACGGTTCCGCCGTCTCTTAACCGCCAGCACTTTGACCGGCGACAAGGTACAAAATGTGGGCGGCGAAGATCTTGGCAAGGTGAATGAGCTCATGATTGACATCCCGTCCGGCCGGGTAGCGTACGCCGTGCTCTCGTTTGGCGGCCTGTTGAGTATGGGAAACAAGCTATTCGCGGTGCCCTGGAGCGCACTCACCGTCGATGAAGACGAGAAGTGCTTCATCCTGAATGTAGACAAGCGAACCTTGGAAAGCGCCCCGGGATTCGATAAGGACAACTGGCCCGACATGGATGACGCCGCGTGGCGATCCGAGCTGTTCCGCCATTATGGCGCAACCCCCTACTGGGGCGAAGAAGAAACGCGCACGTTCCGGAGCGGGGGCGGAGTTTAGCCGTGCCCGGGAAGAAGACCGGGCGCGGGGGGCGACAAGCCAAAGCACCGTCTTCGCAGGCTGGCGAATACGTCCGGGAAGAGATCGAACACTTTCGCCAAGGTAAGCACGGAGCGCGCTCGGCCAAACAGGCGATTGCTATAGGATTGTCCAAAGCGCGACGCGCGGGCGTGAAGCTGCCACCCCCACCCGGCGGGAAGGCGCCGAAGGCCGTCCGCAGTAAGCCGAATCCAAACCGATCCCGAGCCGTCCGCCGCGCCCTCGAACGGGAAGGTAGGGCGGCGGGGTCGCACCGGGCCCTGTCCCGTCAAGCGCACAGCAGCACACGGCGCCGCGGCCCGGCGGCTCGAAAAGCGGCAGCCCGCAAAGCCGTTTCCACTAATGGGGTGGCCGGCAGGCGGGCTGCCGCCGGCAAAGCTGCGCCTGTGCGGCGGAGGCCATAGCAACGCCCGACGTGATGTTTGCTTCATGGCGCCGGCACGTCAGTCCCGTGCCGGCGCCCTTCACCCCGGCGCTCCAGATTCATACTGATTCGCAGTTGCTACGTGCAGCGTGCCCTTGCAGACAGTACATCAATCCAGCACGCCCTTCAATACGAAAGTGAGCCACGCTAGGCGGCGCTGCCCGGTACTCCATGGGGAATGCCGATAAGCTTTCTGCGCCGCGATCGTTTTCGAGGGCACTTCGTTTGCCGGTGACCGGCAGCGGAGCCTAGTCAAGTTAGCTTGAACTGGTGGCGCGGGCTGCAGGACTACAGAGCCAGGAGCCGGACCTCCTCCGGGGCGAGCCAGGTTTCGAGCTACCCGCGATCAGCCGAGCCGGCGCGCGGCTGGACCGCCTGCGGTAGGAATCATTTCGGCTATTCTGGATTCAGCCGTGTTGCAGCCAACTAAGCTTCGAAGAGCGGGCGCCGTGGCAGCCGCCGGCTTGACGTTCTTGAGCGCGTTGTATGCGTTTCAAAAACCCTTCCGCGAATATCCCGGCGTGGAGTACGAAAAGTTTCCGCTGCCTCCGGACTATCAGGAAAAAACCGAATGGGTGTTCGCGCGCCTGATGTATCCGCCCGTAGGCACTTATTACGGGGGCGTGCAATTCAACGGGAGCTGGAAGGAGGGAGGCTCCAACTGGACGATGGATTATCCCCGCTCGGACCGTCATTTGGTGCAGGCCGTGCGCCGCCTCACACGTCTCCATACCCGCTCCGCCGAAGAGCCCATCGACCTGGACGACGGCGACGTTTACGACTGGCCCTGGCTCTACGGCGTTGAAGTGGGCCACTGGAACCTGACCGATTCGCAGGCCGCCACGCTGCGCGAGTTCCTGCTGCGCGGGGGCTTTTTTATGTGCGACGACTTCCATGGCGACATCGAATGGCGAACCTTTGCCGCCAGCATGCGAAAAGTGTTTCCGGACCGCCCCATCGAGGAGATCGCCGATTCCGATTCCATCTTCCATACGATCTACGACCTGAGCCACCGTTACCAGGTTCCCGGCATGCCCGCGCTCGAAAAACACAACACGTACGAAAAAGGGGAAAGCGGCAAGACTCCGCACTGGCGCGCCATCTACGACGACAATGGCCGGGTGATCGTGGCCATGTGCCACAATATGGACCTGGGCGATTCCTGGGAACATGCCGACGATCCGGAATACCCGGCCCGGTATTCCGATCTCGGCATTCGGATCGGAGTCAACTACATTCTCTATTCCATGACGCACTGAGGCCGATACCATGAACTGGAGTTCCACCGCCGCCATTCTGCTAGCCCTGGCCGTGATGCTGGGAGCCTTCGGCGCACACGGCTTGCGCGCGCGGCTTGATGCCGATTCGATGCGCATCTACGAAACGGCAGTCATGTATCACTTTCTGCACGCGCTGGGGATTCTGATCCTCTCCGTGCTGCCGCGAACGGGCACGGCATCGGCATCCGGCATGGGTACCGTGTGCGCCATTCTATTGGCTGGTATCGTGCTGTTTTCCGGCAGCCTGTATTTGTTGGCCGTGACCGCCACGCGCATCCTGGGGGCTATTACACCCATTGGCGGGGTGCTGTTCATTGCCGGGTGGCTGCTGGCGGCGTGGCGGTTGAGGTGATTGAAGCGGTCAGCGGTCAGCGACAGCCTTCAGCTTTCAGCGACCGCCCTGGACGGGACTTCCCGGTATCCGGGCTTGAGGGTTGAGGCATGTTGTGGCTTTCGGCTGCTGTAGGGAACCCTTTAGCTTTGGGGCGCGGCGAACTGCGCTTTGGCTTCCGCGAGGCAGCCGATTTTCGGCTTTGAAAAAACAAATTGCGGGCAAGGGTTTCGACGAGAGAGTCGCGCTCGGTGTCGCGGGTTTCTCCTCTGTTTTCGGAAGCTGGTGTGGAGGGCGAGGTCTTCGGCAGCCGCTGATGGCAGGCTGATTCAGGGCAGCTTGGCGGTCCTGCTGTGACTCCAAAATTCCGTATTTTCATAATAGGACTTTTTAATCTGAAATAGATCGCCAAATGTTACAATACAGACCGAGAACAAGTCGGCCGGTCTCATTCCGTCCGAAAGAACTCGATTCCGAAAAGGCGGTGCGGGCGTGCCTCTGTTCAAGAAGCAACCGGACCTGTTGAAGCGTTCAGATTATCTGGCTGCGTTAAAGGCGGATTGTCTCGATTTTATCCAGTACCAATATTTCCAGAAGTCGGCGGCCGCGCAAGCCCTGGCGCTGATTCTCTACGACGTCGAATTTCAAAAGCAGGATAAAGAAGGTTGCTGGGCCGAGGGCGCGTCCAGGAATCCCTCGTTGGGCGTTGGCGAGACTAAGCTGAAGCATCCCGGGGACCGGGAGAAGTTGCTGAAGCGAGTGGGCACGTTCTTCATGTGCGACTCGATGGCGATCGACCGCCGCTATGCCTATGTCCTCACACTGCTCCAAAAGGCCAGGGGGCGGCACTCTTCACACCGAGCTTGACAACAACGTCGAGCCCGAGAATAAATACTACACCTCGCCGCCTGTCCGGACGCCGCGGCCCAATGCGCCGCCGATTCCGCCCTTGCCGGCGGCGGTCGTCAACAAGCGGAAGGCCCAGGCATGGCTGCGGCGGGGCGTCACGGGGGGCACAGCCGCCTATGACGAGGTCGTCAATGTCTATACCCGCAACGACGGCACATTGCCGATCGGCTACGACGAGAAAATTCCGTTCGCCATCTGGCAGAAGCTCGTCACCGACGCGCCGCCCTATCGCGCCCCGAACCCGGCCCCACGGCCATTGAAAGTTGCCGTACGGGTTCAGTTGGTCCCGGTGGAACCGGTTGGCCGCCTCGGCGTGTTTCGCATCGATGTAACCAAACCCGATATGTTTGCGGATCACCGCTCCGTTCTTGGCCTCCACCAGGCCATTGTCGCCGCAGTGATGCGCGCGCGACTTGGTCTGCTCGATGCGCAGCTTGTCCAGCAGCCGGACGACGCTGTAGTTGATGAACTCGCTGCCATTGTCGCGGTGAAACCCGCGGCGACGCATCGCTTGCCCTTCCATCGATTACAATGTAGGGCGATGGCGTTTTATCGGATCTACCGGATGAAGGATTCGCCAAGACAGCAGTTCCGCTGGGCCCCTCACGTGGGGGGCTGCGCTTCGGTGAAGCCGAGAGATTACGAGCCGCGCGGGGAAGTGGAGGCGTTGAACGAATACGACGCCTGGCGCACAATGCGGGATTCGGACGATCCGCTGAGGGTGGGCGACCTGTTGGAGACTGCGGACAGGCAGCTACGCATTTGTAAGTATGTGGGGTTCGAGCCGGCCCAATGGCTGGTGGCCGAGCCCAAGACGCCTGTCGAATCCGAGATCCCCGTTTCCACCGGCGTAAGCAGCTCGAGCTAGGAGGCCACATGCGGGAACCACGCCTGGGCGACGACATCGACGATTTTTGCGTTCGCTGCAAGCGAATCATGAACCACGCCGTAGTGTCGGTGATAAATGCCGAACCAGCTAAAGTACGTTGCCGGACCTGTTACAACGATCACGACTACCGCCACGAACAGCCGCCACCGCCCAAGGTGGACGCGCGCAAGGCGGCGCTGTTCAACGAAGTGCTCAAGAAAGTGGATCCAGAGGCTACCGGGGCTGTGGTGGAGGAGCCCGACGATCTGACCGATCCGGATCCGCTCGGCGACAGCGATAAGGACGCCGAAATGGCGGCCGAAACGGAACGGGAGATCGAGGTGGAGGCTGCGGAAGAGCCCGTGCCCCTACTCAAAGCCAAAATCAAGGTCAAAGCCAAACCGAAGGCTCCGGGAAAATCCCGGCGCTGAGGGCTTTCGGGGCGACATCGCCTGAGTGGTTTGCCAACCTGGACAATATCCGACATGACTCGCCGCACCTTTTTGGCCGCAGTTTCCGCAGCGGCCCCAGCTTTTTCGTTCGCTAAGCCAAAGCCTTTCGGGGCGCTGCCTTCCGCCCGCCAACTCGCCTGGCACCGGCTCGAAACCACCGCCTTCCTTCATTTTACCGTCAACACTTTTACCGACCGCGAATGGGGGCTCGGCGACGAAGACCCGAACGTGTTCAACCCCGCGCGATTCGATGCCGACGCGATCGTCGAGCCGCTGGCCGCCGCCGGCATGACGGGCGTGATCCTCACCGCCAAGCATCACGATGGCTTCTGCCTCTGGCCCACCGCGACCAGCGAACACTCGGTGCGCGCGAGCGGGTGGCGCGAAGGTAAAGGCAACGTGGTGGGCGAGATTGCCGCCGCCGCGCGCCGGCACAACCTCCGCTTCGGCATTTACCTTTCGCCCTGGGACCGCAGCCAGGCGGCGTACGGCAAGCCGGAATATATCGCCATCTACCGCCGCCAGTTGACGGAATTACTGAGAGATTACGGCCCCATCTTCGAGGTGTGGCACGACGGCGCCAACGGCGGCGACGGCTATTACGGTGGGGCGCGCGAGAAGCGCACGATCGACAAGAACACTTACTACGACTGGCCGGGAACCTGGGAACTGGTGCGGCGGCTGCAGCCGGAGGCCGTCATTTTTTCCGACGTCGGGCCGGACGTGCGCTGGGTGGGCAACGAGCGCGGCATTGCCGGCGACCCGTGCTGGGCAACCTACGATCCGGTGGGCGCCGACGGCGGGCCTGCGTCGCCAGGCAACGTGCGCGAGAAGGATTCGCCGGCAGGGACGCGCCACGGTACGCGCTGGCTGCCGGCCGAATGCGACGTTTCGATTCGCCCCGGCTGGTTCTGGCACGAAGCGGAAAACGCCCGCGTCAAAACCCCGGCCGAACTTGTCGAGCTGTATTTCGTTTCGGTGGGCCGAGGCGCCAACCTGCTGCTCAACGTGCCGCCCAATCGCGACGGTCTGCTTTCCAGCGAAGATATCGCGTCGCTCGAAGGGTTCGGCCGTTGGCGGCGGGCAACCTTCGGGAGCAATCTGGCGGCTGGGGCGCGCGTCACGGCAACCAATGTTCGGAAGGGGTTCGGGCCGCAACAGTTGCTCGATGGCCGTGAAGATACCTATTGGGCGACCGATGACGCCACCGTTCGCGCCGAAGCGGTTTTCGATTTCGCCCGGCCGGTGACTTTTGGCGTCGTGCGGCTGCGCGAGGCGATCGCCTTCGGCCAGCGCGTGGACGCGGTGGCGATCGACCGCTGGGACGGCGGCGATTGGCGGCAATTCGCGGCGTCCACGAGCATCGGCGCGCGGCGCCTGATCCGGCTGGATCGTCCGGTGACCGCCGCGCGGCTTCGGCTGCGAGTCACCGAAGCCGCGGCCAGCCCGATGCTGGCGGAGTTTGCCCTGTTCGCGGAACCGGCCTGATGCTTATGCGGCAACCGCTCCCTGACGGTCGCGGCTCGGAAATGCGTGGCACATGCGCGAGTCCGAGCCACGACCGTCAGGGAGCGGTTGCCGCATACGAACCCCAGTTCCGAAAGGGCATCCTTGGCGAGACGTGGATGCGTATCGCCGCTCTGCTGCTGGCTGCCGTAACGTCGGCTCCCGCGGTCGAGATTCAGGTGCGCTACGCCGCGCTGGAGCGCATTCTGGCCAGTCAGGTTTTCACCCAGGACGGCCGCCGCTACGTAAAAGGCAGTCCCACGACTAAGTGCAGTTTCGCCTATCTGGAGCATCCGCAAATCCAAGGCAAGGACGGCTTGCTGCGGATCCGGGCGCGTTTCACCGGCCGTTCCGCGCTGAACATGCTTGGCCAGTGCGTGGGATTGGGCGACGCATTCACGGTGGTGATCGGCGCCAAGCCAACTTACAAGGACGGGAATATCGGCCTGGCCAACGTGACCGCGGAAAGCGACGGCAAGAGCGGGTTCTATATCCGCCGCGTCTGTGCCGCCATGGCCGCCAGCC
This sequence comes from Bryobacteraceae bacterium, assembly GCA_049509915.1. Taxonomy (GTDB): domain Bacteria; phylum Acidobacteriota; class Terriglobia; order Bryobacterales; family Bryobacteraceae; genus JBEKYD01. The sequence continues at coordinate 39,273 of JBEKZL010000006.1, forward strand.
TGGCGCGCGATTTCCGCTACAACCTGGCCGGCGACGCCAAGCGAATGCTGGAGGACCCCAACAGCCAGCCAGCCTACCCGCGCGACCTGCGCGACTTCAAAGTGACCTCGATCGCCGCCAGTGCCGATGCGCTAGTGCTGGACGTGGATTTCACGCTGACGGTGCGTTGAGTGGCGGAAGTGCGAGAAACGTGGCAGGATGGCAAGCACCGCTCCCTGGCGGTCGCGGCTCGGTAGGGAGCCTCATTCCGAGCCGCGACCGCAAAAAGGGCGCGGTGCTTTCGAAATACGTTGGCTAGCGCGGGCGCAGAACATTTTCACCCTTCGTTGCGGCACCAAGGACTTGTGTCCTATTCGTGCCGCAGGGCCGCCAGCGGATCAATTCGGGACGCGCGCCTTGCCGGCGCATAGCCAGCGAGAATCGCGGCGCACAGGAGGACGACACCGGCCAGCGCCAGGGTTCCCGGATCATTGGGCTGGGTCTCGAAAAGAAGCGATTTGACCAGCCGGGACGCGCTCAACGCGGCAGGCACGCTGAGCGCGAGGCCCACCGCCGCCAGTAGTAGAACGCGGCGCAGAACCATCCATACCACGGCGCCGCGTTGGGCGCCCAGAGCCATACGGATTCCGATCTCGCCGATCTGCCACGCGACTGTGTACGACATGGTTCCGTAGAGCCCCACGCACGCGATCAGGAGAGCGAGAACCGCGAAACCGGTACACAAATTCGCGAACATGACTTCCCGGCTGATCGTGCGATCGATTTCCGCAGCCTGTGTGACCACGTTTGTGACGGGTATGCCGGAATCTGCCTCCCGCACGATCTCACTCACACTCTTGACATACCTCAGCGGATCGCTCGCGGTGCGCATCGCGTAGGTCATTCGGTCCGGAGGAAATTGGCTGGCCGCGACGAACACAGTCATGGGACTCCCCTCTTTCAGGCCACCGTACCGCACGTCGCCCGACACTCCGACGATTTCGAGATCGCGCAGGTCGTCTACGAACGTGATGCGCCGGCCCACCGGATTCTCGTTTCCGAAGTACGTCCGCGCCAACTGCTCGCCGATCACAGCCACCGGCGTGGAGCCCGGTTGGTCGCGCTCGTCAATCTCACGCCCCGCCAGGATCGGAATCTGCATCGTCGTCAGGAAACGCGGTCCGGCGGCCATGACGCCTGAGCCTTGGATGCTAACAGGCCCGATCTTCATCGCCCCCCTGTATGCACCCCCGGCCATGCCGGCGCTGACGATCGACGATCCTGAAAGCGTCGCGCCGCTCACTCCGGGGATCGATTCGAAGCGCTTGCGCAGGTTCTCGTAAAAAGTGGTGATCTCCGGGTCGCGATGCCCGGCCTGGCGCGCATTCAACGTGAACAGAAGGATATTCTGGCGAGCGTATCCCAGTGGGATGGAGTGCAGCTTGTCGAGTGTCGCGACAAACAGACCCGCGGCGACCAGGATGCCAAAAGACATCGCGATTTGGGCCACCACCAGAACGTCCTGCGCGCGCCGGCGCGGTCCGCCCCCGCGTCCATTCTTCAGCGCGGGCATGACGTCCGGACGCGTCGACTGAATCGCTGGAGCGAGGCCAAATAAGAGGCCGCAGACTACGGAGAGCGCCGCCGTCACACCCAGCACGTGCCAGTTCAATTCCGCGTGCAGGGTAAAGTTCTGCTGCCCGTTGGAGAACAGAAACGTCAGCGATCGCACGCCCCAGATCGCAAACAAGACCCCTAAGGCTCCGCCGAGCGCCGCCAGCATTACGCTCTCGGTAAGCAACTGCCGCACGACGCGGAATCGTCCCGCTCCCAGGCTGAGCCGGACAGCCATTTCCCGGCGCCGCGCGGCGGCCCTTGCCAGCAGCAGATTGGCAATGTTCGCGCACGTGATCGCCAGGATCAATCCCACCATCGCCAGCAGCACGTACAGAGGCTTGGAATACTGGCGGCGCAAGCTGCCCAGACCGGCGGCGCCGGGATTCAGCGTCAACGCGGGCAGTTTGGTGCCCTCGCCGTCGGTCGTCGCCGTGGCGCCGACCCATTGATGGAACCGGGGAGCCAGCACCGCCTGCGCCTGGGCCATGCTTACTCCGGGACGCAGGCGGCCCATCATTTCGATCCAGTAAAAGTTTCCGTCGCCATACATACGAGCCGCCCGGGCGCCGTCCACCAGCAGATTCGTGTGCAAAGGAAGGTAGAGGTCCGGCGCCGCCGCGGGGTCCACTCCGAAGAATTCCGGCGGCGCCACGCCGATCACCGTGAAGTGAATGTTATCGACCAGAATCGACTGTCCAATCGCATTCGGCGCTCCTCCAAAGCGATTTTGGCTGGTTGCGAAACTGATTACAGCGACCGGCGCCGCGCCCGGACGGTCGTCTTCGGAGTCGATCAGGCGTCCCGCGGCCGGCGACACTGCCAGCCCGCCAAAATACTCCCCGGTCACGTACTCCGCGCCCGCGCTCATGGCCTGCCCGTGGATGGCCAGATTACGGGTTCGTCCGTTGAAGTATCCGAAAAGCGTGGAAAAGACGAGATTCTCATCCCGAAGCGTCTCGAACGCGGGGTACGGGAATATCCCGCTGACCAGGTCGCCTGTGTTGCCCGGCCAGAAAAGGCCTTGTAACCTGTGTACCACCCATTGCCCGCTGTCGTGCTGGGGCGGCCGGCTATGCCAATTCAAGACCACCAGGGACCCGGGATCGGCCACCGGCAGCGAGCGCAACAGGATCGACTCCATGAAACTGTAGATCGTAGTATTGGCGCCGATGCCGAGCGCCAGCGACAAGACCGCCAGGGCGCTGAATGCCTTGTTGGCGGCCATGGTGCGACAGCCATAGCGGATATCCTGGCCAAGTTCCGATATAAACCGTGTCATCCAAATCTCCCGTGACTCTTCGTGCTTCAGGCCGATATTGCCGAATCGCCGCCGCGCTTCCGCCCGGGCGCGATCCGCCGTCATTCCGTCCGCCTGCAGTTCCGCGGCTCTTTCCGCCAGGTGGAGTTCCATTTCCTCTCGCAGCGCCTCGCTGCGCCCGGCGCTTTCTATCCAATACCTCAGCCGTCGTAGCACGTCTGTCACTCCGCTCCCATCACGCGCGCGATCGCGAGCGTGAGTTTGGCGTACTTCCGGGTTTCAACCGCCAACTGTTTGCGGCCAGTCGCCGTGATCTTGTAGATTCTCGCCCGCCGATTGTTCGACGTCACGCCCCAGACTCCGTCGATCCAGCCGTTTAGCTCCAGCCGCTGAAGAGCGGGGTACAGCGAGCCCTCCTCGACGAGGAGCTCATCGTCGGACGATTGTTGTATGAACTGGACGATGCCGTAGCCATGGAGGTCGCGCAGCGTCAGCGTCCGCAGTATTAACATGTCCAGCGAACCCGGCAACGAATCGTTCTTTTGCGCCTTGCGTCCCATACCAAGAATTCTTAGCTTACACCGGCAAGTTTACGCGAGTCAAGTTCATCCGGGTGCGAAACTAGCAAGGCGGATCAACCTTGAGGAACATCACGACCGGTGTATAGAGCCTCGATTCACTCCAGCTTCCATCGAAAACTCCCGTAAATGCCCTCGTCGGCTTCGAATAACGCTTGATTTTCGGCCACATATCGAACAGCAGGGAGCAGTTCGGGCATTATCGGGAGGACATGGTCTGGCTGTGCTTCGAGTTTCTCCACTACCAGGTTCAGGAAACAACTTGCGGCATCGGAACCGTCGTCGTATTTAAATACGCGAGCCATAACGAAATCTCGAAACCCGATCATGTAGTATCGAAACGGGACTGTCGGCATCCAGCGCAGTTCGCCCGTCCTCTCGATGACGTTTTCGGAAAAATGCGGCAGCATTTCCTCGTTTGTCCGGCCGGCGAAGTGATCATGCGCAGACGCCTGGTCCAGATCGGCTCGGTAATCTCCCCAATCTGCCTCTGTTGGAACCGGCAATTTGCTGTCCACCTGGGCCTGAAGCTCTCTGGCCTTTGACAATCCTATTGTTCCACAGCATCAAGCACACGGCCGCGCTCAGGCACGCTCGCGTGAACCTGGGTGAGTTTTCAAAAGCAGACGTGGAGCATTTCCCGCGTGCGCCACGTTGGGGCTAAGTTAGCGCCTATGGGCGGCCCGCGCGAAATCGGCAACCTGGAGCGTCTTCAACGGAGTGGTTGCCCGCGATTTGGAATGGCTGCTCCCCTATGGGCGTTTAGCCGGCGGACAGCGCAAACTCCGAGGGCGGATGCTCGAACGGATTCAGCACTTCGACATCCGCGTAGCGGCGGCCGGATTGAAAGTCTTCCGACAGCAGGTACCGCGCGCCGGCGCGCTGGGCCGCGGCCAGGATCAGGGCGTCCCAGTAGGTGAGTTGCGCGGTGTCCGTCCACTGCCAGGCTTGTTGCACCAGGCCGAGCGAAGTATCCACCGGCCGCCACTGGCTGAGATCCTCGACGATCTCCCGCGCGCCGGCCGGCGCCATACGCATCTTCTTCACCGCGTTCCAGTAGAATTCGTGCAGCACCTGCCAGCTCAGCCGGCCGGAGCCCGCCATCCAGAGAGCTTCCAGCCACTCGGTCGCGCGCGCCCGCTTCGCGACGTCTCCGGGATCGATGTAATAGAGCAGCAGATTCGAGTCGACAAAGAAGCCGTCACCGGCGTTCATGGATGTCCTCGCGGCTGAGGCGCTCGGCGGCGCTCGCGGCTGCCATGGCGCGGTTCGATTTCCAGTGCTCGAACGCCCGCCAATAGTCGTCGGACAACCGCATCTGCCGTTCCAGCATTTCGCCCACCAGACGCGATATCGAAGTGTTTTCCTCAGCCGCCTTGCGCCGCGCCCAGAGGATGGCCTCGTCGGAGATCCTGATGGTTACATTCCTGGTCGTTAGCTTCTTCGTGGAGGTTGCAGTACTCATCACGAAAACAGTGTAGCACGGAATGGGTGCATGGTCAAGGTCAGCCGATCCGGTCGGCCGCCTGGATCAGGGCGCGGATGTAGCCGTAGCAGAAGGCGAAGCTCTGGAGGCCGTTGGGGTCGGAAGGGGCCTGGGGGACGTGGTCGGGCATCAATAGGTACGGATAGCCCACGTCCCGGTAAACCTTTATGGCTTCCACGAAATTGACGTCACCTTCGTCGGGATACACTTCCACAAATTCGTCGCGGTGGCCGCGGATGTTGCGGAAATGCACGTTGAAGATCTTGTTGCGTGTGCCGAAGTAGCGGATCACGTCGAAGATTTCCTTACCCGGATCGCGCAGCATTTCCGAGACGGTGCCCTGGCAGAAATTCAAGCCGTGATAGGGGCTTTCGCGAATGGAAACGAAGCGTTTCAGGCCGTCCACCGTACCCAGCACGCGGTTCACGCCCTGATAGCCTTCCGGAGGCATGCCGGGATCGTGCGGATGGCAGGCCATGCGCACCTTATATTCATTGGCCACCGGGACCACGCGGTCGAGAAAATACGTGATTCGCTCCCAGAAGCGATCCGCATCCACGCGGCCGGCGCGGGTGAGCGGCGGCTGGGGATGGGCTCCGGCGAGGCTCCAGGCGCTGTATGTGCAATCGCCGCGGCCGGGAACGCGGCCGGTGCGAACCACCCCCAGAATGCTCATGTTGTATTTGAACGAGGGGACTCCGGCGGCGGCGCAATTGCGAATGAAGGTTTGCAGTTGTTCGATATCGCGGTCGCGCTCCGGGCTTTGGGCCAGCATAATGGCCGGGTGCTTTTCCTTGTCGATGTGGCTGGATGCGAGGAACGGCGGCGCCACGCATTCCACGTGAATCCCATTCGCCGCGGCCAGGTCGAGCATGCGCTTCAACTCGTCCACGGTGGCGTAAAGCCGATCGCCCGCGATTTCGGGATAACCGCAAATGTCGCGAACGCCGTAGCGCGCCAGGTACTTCAGGTGAGGTTCGGTGGTGGGAGCACTTTGGCATCCCAGGCGCATGCGCGCGCGGGGCGCGGGCGCGTCGGCCGAGGCCTGACGGGCGGCGGCGGGGGCCAGAGCCACGGCTCCGGCGGAGGAAACAAACTGGCGTCGATTCATGAATCTACCTCGTAGTGGCTTCCGGTCTGTATCAGTGTAGCGCCGAGCCCTACAAGCAGTTCAAAGCCATGCCGCCAGGGGCGACTCAGGACCTCCGGTAGGTGGCGCTGCAGGTGTCCGTTTCCCACAACTTCACGAACTGGATGCGAACGCCTGAAGGCAAGGGGAGATCGCTCTCCACTTCATCGTGAATATGGCGGGCGATATTCTCGGCCGAAGGGTTCAGCTTGTCAAAGGGCGGAAGGTCGTTGAGCCACTGATGGTCGAGCCGGTCGAGGACGGCGTGGACCGTCTTTTTCAGCGCCACGAAATCCACCAACAGCCCGATTTCATCCAGTTCCTCGCCGGCCAGGTTCACCTGGCAGCGGTAATTGTGCCCGTGTACGTTTTCGCATTTGCCGTGGTAGTTGCGAAGGGCGTGTCCGGCGGAAAAGCTCTCTTCGATGGTCACTTCAAACATAGGCGCTTCAAATACGGAAGAATTTCTCTACGTCGCTCCGGCTGGTAGTGAATCCGTAATCCGGCAGGCTATCGAAAAACACCTGCCCATAACGCTGCTTGGTGATGCGGTTATCGAGCAGCACCAGCACACCGCGATCGGTCCTGGCGCGAATGAGGCGTCCGAATCCCTGTTTCAGGGCTATGGCGGCCTGTGGGACCTGGTAATCGTAAAACGGATTGCCGCCGGCCCTGCGGATGCTCTCGATGCGCGCGTTCACGACCGGGTCGTTCGGCACCGCGAAGGGCAACTTATCTATGATAACGCAGCTCAATTGCTCGCCCGGCACGTCCACGCCCTGCCAGAACGAAGATGTGGCGAACAGCACTGCGTTGGGGGTGGAACGGAACTCTTCGAGCAGGGCGCGGCGCGGGCCGGTGCCTTGCAGCAGAATGGGGAAATCGATCGCCAGCGAAACCTTGTCGTGCACCAGGCGCATCTGCTGAAAGCTGGTGAAGAGCACGAACGCCCGGCCGCGGCTATGGTTGAGAATCTCGGCTACTTCCTCGGCCGCGGCGGCGGAAAAGGCGGGGTTGCGCGGTTCCGGCAGGTGCTGGGGCACGTATAGCAGGGTTTGTTTTCGATAGTCGAAATGCCCTTGCACAATCAGGCTGCGCGGGCTGCGCATGCCCAGCCTGGATTCCAGGAAATCGAATCCGCCGGCGACGGCCAGGGTGGCGGAAGTCAGGATCACCGTTTCCACGCGCTCGAACAGGCGCTCGGAGAGAATGCTCGATACGTCGATGGGAGTGGCTTGCAGGTAGCAGCCGCGGCCACGCTTTTCGATCCAATAAACGTAGCGCTCGTCGTCTTCTTCGATCACGAAACGGAGCGCCATGGCAAGCTCCAGCGTGCGCCGGTGAAGGGGCACGATTTCCTCTGGCGGCTTGTCGATGAGCTTCAAGTGCGCGGCCAGCAGCTCGAACGTGGCCACCAGGTCGGAATAGGCTTCCAGGTTGGCCTCGCGAAAGCTGTCGCGTCCCTGGAAGGCGATACGGCGGTCGACGTCGCCGAACAGGGCGAAGAAGTCGTTGGTCAGCTCTTCCATCCGTTCCAGAATGCGGTCCAGTTCCACGGTGCCGAATTTCTTCATGCGGCTGACGACGGCCAGGTCGCGGCGCAGATCGTGGATGCGGTAATTGCTCAGCGAGACGCCGAAGTACTGTCCGGCGGTGTCTTCGATCTCATGCGCTTCGTCGAACACCACGGCGTGGTAATCGGGCAGCACGCCGCCTTCGTCGTTGTCGTCTTTCAAAGCCAGATCGGCGAAGAACAGATGGTGATTGACGATGACGATGTCGCTTTCGGCGGCGCGGCGGTGCATCAGGGTGACGAAGCAGCGATCGAAATTGGGGCACTTGCTGCCGCTGCAAAGATCGCTGCGGGCATCGAGCTTGGCCCAGGCCGTCGAGGCTTCGGGCAGTTTCCCGATTTCAGCGCGATCGCCGAACTCGGTGGTCTTCTCCCAATCCTGAATGATCTGGAAGTCGGCCACTTCTTCCAGCCCGTTGAGCACCGGCGATTTCTCGGCTTCGTAGATTTTCTGGCGGCAGGCGTAATTGTTGCGCCCCTTCATATAGCAGACCTTGAGCGGCCGCGGGAAATGCTGCTGCAGAAACGGCACGTCCTTGAAAAAGAGCTGTTCCTGCAGATTCTTGGTGCCGGTGGAAACCACAATACGCTTGCCCGAAAGCAGCGCCGGAACCAGGTAGGCCAGGGTTTTGCCGGTGCCCGTGCCGGCTTCGACGATCAGGTGGCGCCGATCGCGCAGCGCCGATTCGACGGCTTCGGCCATCTCCACCTGTCCCTGCCGGAATTCGTAGTTCGGATGCCATTTCGACAACGTGCCGTGCCGCGAAAAGAATTGGCGTGCGGAGGCAGTGGGAGCCTGGGTGGGCATCGGATGATTCGATTCTAGCAGGGGGGCTTCAGCTACTGCCCATGCCTGTGGACTTCGCCATGAGGGCCAATAGCCGCGACAACGATATCGGCGCCCTGAACCTGAAACAGGATGCGAAGTCCTCCGACCCTCGCCGATCTTTGGTCGTTCCGGCCTTTGAGCCACCTCGAGTGCCGCGGGTCGAACGGATCCGCCATCAGCGTTTCAAGCTTCTCGCAAAGCCGGTCGCGGGTCGGTGTATCGCATTGCCCCAGGTATTTCGCCGCCGAGCGGGACAGGGAAACGCGGTAAGGCTCGTTCAACGGATCGAATCCAGCGGCACGGTCTCGCCCCGCTGGTGTTCCTGCATCGCGTCGGCCATCGGGCCGTCCAGTTCAGGGTCCAGCATGGACTCCAGCGCCACCATGCAATCCTTCACCTGCCGGTTGCACGTGTCCAGCCAATGAAGGGGCTCCGAGGCCGCCGGGTCGTCAAGGTAGCCACGCTCTTTGGCGGCGGCCAGAACGTCATCCCCCATGCGCTCCAGCGGAAGCAATTTGAGGTGGAGCGCCCGAACCAGTTCCGGGTTGAACGTGCTCGACTCGACCACCCGCTCGGCGAGGTAAAGTGCCGCCGAATAGGGCGCAAGCATATCGAAAACGGCACGAGGAAGCAACCGCTTAGCGGCAGAGCCGGGAGGTTCGCCGGAGATGCGGCGGAGAGCGACGGTAGCCAGTGCAGCCTGCCTGGCGATCTCGCTGCCAACGACTTCGGAAATGGACACGACCGACCTACCCCCTTCGGTCAAGATGACATATGCCAGGGGCCCCCTGCCCGCCCCTACTCTTCGACGCTTTTCAAAATGTCGTCCGCGACATCGGCGGCGGCGCGCATTTCTCTGACGTCGTGGACACGCACCACGTGGGCTCCGTGGAGGATGCAGGCGGCCACGGCGGCGGCGGTGGCGCAGCGGGTTTCCTCCGCGTCTTTGTGCGCCAGGAAGCTCTTGCGGGAGGGGCCGGCCATGATGGGCAGCTCCAAGGCCGCCAATTGGCCGAGTTTGCCGACGATCAGCGAATCCTGCGCGCCGCGTTTGCCGAAGCCGATGCCGGGGTCGACTACAATCCGGGCGCGGTCGATGCCCACGTGGCGGGCGCGGCTGGCGGCGGCGTCCAGGTCGCGGTAGATGGTGGCCATGGGGTCGGTCATGGGGCCCAGCTTGGCCCAGGTTTCCGGCCGGCCGCGCATGTGATTCACAATCAGCCCGGCGTTGTGATTGGAAACCACCCTCCCCAGTTGCGGCTCGAAGGTGAGGCCGCTCGGGTCGTTGATGATCTCGGCTCCCAATTCCAGCGCCCGCTCGGCCACTTCGGCCTTGTAGGTATCCACCGAAACCGGCAGCGTCAGCCGGTCCTTCAGCCGCTTGAGCACGGGAATCAGGCGGCGCAGTTCTTCCGCCGCGCCGATGGGCCGCGAGCCGGGGCGGGTGGATTCGGCGCCGATATCGATGACGTCGGCGCCCTGCTCTTCCAGCTCTAGAGCGCGCGCGAAGGCGCGGTCGGGTTCGGTATACTTGCCGCCATCGGAAAACGAATCGGGTGTCACATTGAGCACGCCCATTAGGAGGGTACGCTCGCCCAGTTTCAGTTCCCGCTTCGCCAGTTTCCAGTAATAGAGCTTTCGCATGACCCGTCTGTCAGCCCATAATTCTCACACAATTTCACGCGCCCGAACCGAGCTAGTCCATCACCTGCACCAGGTAGTAGTTTTTCCTTCCGGACCGAAGCACCATCAGCGATTCCGTAGCCAGGTGTCCGGCACCGATCCGCGTGCCCGGTTCGACACGCACATTGTTGACGTACACGCCGCCGGCATCGAGCAGACGCCGGCCTTCTCCCTTGGATTTCACCATGCCGGAGGCGAGCACGATCTCCAGGATATCCACTCCCGCTTCGAGCCTCTGGCGGGCGACAGTGGAAGTGGGAACGGCGGCGAAGACGTCGCGGAGGGTCCGTTCGCCGATGCCGTGGATATGCTGGTCGTAGACGATTTCGGCCGCGTGCTGCATTTCCCGAGCTACCTCCGCCCCGTGTACCAGGGCGGTCACTTCGAAGGCGAGAGCCTTCTGGGCGGCACGCTCGTCGGGGTGGGCGGCCAGTGCGCGTTCCAGTTCTTCGATGCGCTCGCCGGGCAGGAAGGTGTAGGTGCGCAGGAAGCGGATCACATCGCGATCGTCCTGGCGAACCAGGTATTGGTAGAACTCCCAGGGAGTGGTGCGGGCGGGGTCGAGCCAGATGGCGTTGCCCGCCGATTTGCCGAACTTGGCGCCGGCGGCGGTGGTCATCAGCGGGAACGTCAAACCGTAGACGGAAGACTGGCGCGCGCGGCGCACCAGGTCGATACCGGCGGTGATGTTGCCCCACTGGTCGCTGCCGCCCCCCTGCAGCCGGCAGCCATGATGATCGTGAAGCTGGAGGAAGTCGTAGGCCTGCATGGTCATATAGCTGAACTCGGTGAAGCTGATGCCGTGTTCGGAGCCCATGCGGCTCTTGACCGATTCCTTAGCCACCATGTAATTTACGGTGAAGTACTTGCCCACGTCGCGGAGCCAGTCGATGAACGACATGGGCGCGGTCCAGTCTATATTGTTCACCATGACCGCCGCGTTGGGCCCTTCGAAATCGAGGAAGCGGGCAAGCTGGCGGCGCACTCCCTCGGCGTTTTCGCGCACCTGCCTTTCCGAAAGCAGATTGCGTTCGTCGGAGCGCCCGCTGGGATCGCCAATCATGGCCGTGGCGGCGCCCACCAGGGCCAAAACGCCGTGCCCGGCCCGCTGGAAATGCGCCAGCGCCATAAGCGGAACCAGGTGGCCCAGGTGCAGGCTGGAGGCGGTCGGGTCGAAGCCCACGTAGATGACGAAGCGCTCCTTCGCCAGCAGTCCGGCAAGGGCGGGATCGCTCGCCTGCGCGATCAGCCCGCGGCTTTCCAGAATTTCGTATATCGATGCCATGATGCCATGTTCGGTTCCCCACCGCCTCAAAGGCCGGGAATGTCGAAGCCCGCTTTGAGGTCTTTCGAAAACGTTCGCAGCGTTTCCACCTGCTCCTTCGCGGCTGGAACCTCGCCGCCTTTACCCGACAGAAACGCCTGGCCGCCGCGCTCGACCAGATAAACCAGCCCGCGATCGGTCATGATGCCGCTGCTGCCGAGATCAGGCGGCCCGGAGACGGACAACTTCGCCATGGCCACGCAAGCGCCGCGCGTGAGCAAAACGTAACCCTTCGTTTCGCCCGCCGGTTGGATTCCGCTTTCGGCCAGCCGCGCGAGAGTCTCCGGGGTCACATCTTGTAGCGGCCCAGGTCCTCGTCGTTCAGCCCTTCCAGCCAGCGGCGGACTTCATCGGCGTTCACCTTGTCCGTCACGGCGGCAGCTTGTTTGGAAGACTTCAGCACGCTCTCTTCCACGTAGATGGGGCAATCCAGGCGCAACGCCAGTGCCAGGGCGTCGCTCGGCCTGGAGTCCACGCTGATCAGTTCCCCGTCGCGATCGAGCCAGATGAGGGCGTAGAACGTGTCGTCCTTCAGCTCGCTCACCACCACTTTGCGCAGCCCCGTGTTAAGCCCCAGCAGCAGGGTCTTGATCAGATCGTGAGTCATCGGCCGCGGCGTCGAAACCTTTTCGATTTCGAGCGCGATGGCGTTCGCTTCGTACACGCCAACCCAGATCGGGAGCACGGAATTGCCGCCGACATCCTTGAGGATGACGATGGGCATATTGCTGACGGGATCCATCATGAGCCCACGAATTTTCATTTCCACTTCCATGATGACCTCCCCTAATTTAATTACACCATAGTAGCGCTTCCCGCGCCGGGGTGGGGGCGCAGGCCGCGAATCCACGCTCTCTTTTCTTCCCCTTTCCCGCCGGAACGAACCCTATGGGACGTTTCGCCCCGGCCGCCGGCGGTTCGAGAAGCTTTCGCAGCGCGCTCAGAATAGCTTGGAGTTCGGCGTCGTGCTTCCCGACTTTGCGCTCCAGCGCTTCGATCTTCCCGGCCAGTTCCCGGTTGGTCGCGAGCGTTTGGCGCAAATGGACGAAGGCGCGGACGACCTGAAATGCTCGCGCGGACCGCCACCGGGCTCCGGAGGACGTTCGCCAGCATCACCGCTCCGTGCTCGCTGAAAGCGTGGGGGCGGTATTTGATGTTCTGCCCAGGCTCCCCCTCCTCGAGCGTCAGTTGGAACATGAAATCGTCCGGGAATCGGTCGCTGTTGCGCTTGACCTGTTCGTTGAGACGCTTCACGGGTACCCCGTACAGTTCGGCCAGGTCCCGATCGAGCATTACCCGGCACCCCCGCAGATTGAAGATCCTGCCTTCGATGATTTCGATGGGAATCAATTCCTGGCCGGATTTCGTCATGCCGCGCGCCTTACTCGATCCGGCTGGCCAGCACTCTGGCTTCGGCGTCGGCTTGGTTCTGCGGCAAGCCCGCAATCCCCGCGATCCACGCGCCCTTGGCGAACACGAATACCGGCCGTTCGCCGTCCTTGCCGGAGTAGCCCCCAAAGGAGGGCACCAGCTTCGAGTCCGCCAGCGCCTGGCTCCAGTCCAGCAACAGAATGGCCGCGTCGGTGGGCGTATTGAGCTTCGCCAGGAACATGTCGTATTCGGCATGGCCTTTCTTGAAATGTCCAACCGTGCCACCGGGCATGAACGCATGCCCCATCAACCCGGCCGCCAGCACCTCGCTCGACACCAGGTTGGCTTGCGGAAAACGCCGCGATTCATCCGGTGGTTTCACCGGCTCCGGTTTTGCCGCAACCGGCGCTTGCTTCGGCTCCGAGCCGCAAGACGAAAGCGCCAACAGGCAAGCCGCCGACAGGATCAGAACCCGCATAGCAGGGAGTATAACCGACTTAAGGCGACGGAGTCCGCCGTGCTGACGTAGAATGCGGGAGAGGGACGGGCGCTGCCCTTCTTCCCGGCCAGTCGGATGCCGAAGCCAAGAACGCTGCGTTAGCGCAGCAGTGCATCCAATGAATGCGGTCCAATGGGATTTCATCATAAATCGAACCAGCACGCTTCTGCTTCTCGCCTCTTCACTCTGCGCCGCGCCCGGCACCGGATCGGTGAAGGAACTCCAGATTTGTGATTTGCTCCATCGCCTGGATTCATTCGATGGGAAACGCGTCGCCGTTCGCGGGATCTACCGCTTCTCGATGGAAGTCGCGGGACTTTACAGTGACGGATGCAAGGAGCCGCTGATCCTGGACGGCGCTAAACGGGCCCAGGCCCTGTACCTGGAACCCGCGGGGAAATCCCCGGAGTTGCAGGCCCAGCTGGCACACTTCAACGAGGTTGTAGACCGTGTCAAGAAGGGCGGCGGGCGACAAGCCATCAACGTGACCTTCGTTGGAACGGTCGTTACCAGAAACCCAAAGCTGCACCTGCTTGGGCAGAGCGAGGGTGCACGAATGTTTGGCCCCGTGGGGGGTTTCCCCGCGCAACTGGAGGTCGACAGCATTGGGGACATCACTATAGAGGACGAACCACGCGAGCCCTCCAACATGGAGCTGCGGAAGTTGGGTATTAAGACACTGAGGAGAGGCCTGTTTCCTTGTGAGGGAACCGGCGCAAGGGGTCCGTACCTCGGGGTGACGTGATAAGCCAATACCGGCACGACACAAGGACATTTCACAGCATCCTGCAAGAAGAGTACCGCCGGCCATTAGCGCGCGGCTGGACGAGTTACTGCTCCGGCGTATCCTGCCGAGTGGTGCGGCGGCGTACAACGAGGGTCGGGCGGCACATCCCCTTTAAGGTTCACGGAATTCGGAGCATAGACACGCAGCTCTCCAAAACACGGCTCGCAAGACTCGAATCGCTGCGAGGACGCGGTTCGAAACAGATGTTCGATGGGGGTCACAATGCCGGCCGACAAGCGGGGTTCACGGTGCAAGAGCAGGAAGACGCGCGCGCCTGACGAATAAGCGTCTGCGGCCACGGATTCGCCTTCACGCTTGAGGGCCGGTTCTTGCGAGTAGTTTCGCCTGGGATCCTCCCATCCCAAGTGCTGCGCGAATTCGGCCGGATAGCTAACCTGCTTCACCTTCCCGCTGCAACCGAAGCGCTCCAGGTAAAAACTCACGGCGGCGCGGCTGAGCCCCGTGTAAACCACAAAATCGCCGGGAGCCGATTGCGCACAGATCGCCTGCGCAGCGGCCCGGTCGCCGAGCGGAACTGGATCGGGCGTCTCCAACCAATTCGTCGTCTGGGAATGTCGCACCAATTGAAAGAACTGAAAGCCGCAGACGCAGGCTAACAGCAACTGGAACAGAACTCGGGGCCCGGCAGGCAATGCCAGCAGCAAGCAAGCGGCGAACAGCACAAAGAAGGGAACCGCAATGATATCGTACCTGCCGGGGTAGAATATCGGCCTTCTCATGGAAATGAGAAACGGAACACCCAACGCCACCGCGTAGAGGGAGCCGGGAAACAAAGCGCTGCGCAGCATGGCCGGCTGCCAGTCGCGGCGCCGCATCACCAGAGCCCAGACAATCGGCGCGCCGAGCACGATTGCGCTCACAATGCGGCTGGAGCTTCGGAGTTGAACCAGACCCAACTCCGCCGCCATCGCGTGAATCAGCTGCCCTACCGTGGGGTGGGGCGTCCATAAAGTCGCCGGAACGTTACTCTGGCGCAGAAACATGGCCAGATCGAGCACGAAAAATGGAAGCGCGGTAAAGGCTCCAAGAAGACATAATTCTTTCGCGCTCCAGCAGTGCCTGGTAAAGATTACCCAGCAGCCATAGCCCACCAGTACAAAAGCAAACCAATAGTGAGTGTTCAACCCCACCAATGCAGTCAGGCCGAATAGTGCAAACCACCCAAATGTCCGGCGCTCCCTATCCCTCGTCAGGATAACGAACACTATCATCGACAGCGCCACCATCATCGCTACCATCGTGTACATCCGGACGTTTTGAACATGACGGCCCATGATCGGGTTGACGGCAAAAAGAAACGAGGTCGACGCGGCCCCTTCCGTGCCGAGGAGCATACGCCCCAGGTGCCACATGAGGCAGATTCCAGCCAGGTAAAACAAAGCCGACAGTAGGCGAAGCGCGATTTCGGAATCGCCAAACGACCGCATCCACCCGGAGAGTAAAAAGTAGTAGAGGGGGGGACTCACGTCCCGTGAAAGAGCGTCGATTATCCGTCCGGGTGGCCCGCTGGCGATGTGAACGGAATTCGCCTCGTCGAGCCATAGGGAACGGTCGATGCCGTACGCCAGGTATAAACAGGCGACGAGGATCGCGATGAGCACGGAGGCCAGTTGCAAGGCTCCCATCCACCGGCCGATTGGACGGGTCGTGGAGGTTTCAGGCATATTTTCTCTAAATCTCTGAATTTGCTTTGGTTATAAAAGCGATCCGAAGCTGCGGGGCTCCCTCAGACTTTTGACCCTGACTCGGAGCCGAAGGCTACCCATCGGCCGCGTGGATGGGTCGCAATCACGGGCGCTGCAGATGCACGACCTCTGCCATTGTGCCGTGGTTAACCAGCCGAATATTCTTGCTTGGCCACGGCGTCGTCGCCGGCTCCGCACGCCTTCGTCCGTGACAATTTGACAACGGCCCTTTCTCCCGCTACCCTTAAAGTTTGCAACTGGCTTTAGGTGGAGACGTGTGTCAATGAGTACAGAGTTCCCTTCCAAGAACGGTATTGTCCGCAAGTGGCATTTGATCGACGCCGAGGACGTGATATTGGGCAAGCTGGCCACCAAGGCGGCTATGCTGCTGATGGGCAAGACGAAGCCGAGCTATACCCCGTTCCTGGATACGGGCGATCATGTGATCGTCATCAACGCGGCTAAAGTCCGGCTGACGGGCCGGAAAGAAGAAAATAAGGTCTATCGCCATTTCACCGGGTATCCGGGCGGATTGGTGGAGAAGAGCTTGAAACGGGTGCGCGCCGAAAAGCCCATCCGGATTGTGGAAGACGCCATTCAGGGCATGCTTCCCAAGACCAAGCTCGGTAAGCAGATGTACCGGAAGCTTCAGGTGTACGCCGGCGACCGGCACCCTCACGCAGCGCAGCAGCCGGTCGCGCTGGCGATGAAATAACGGAAGGTAAGGCTTAGTGGCAGCGACATTGGTGCAATATTTGGGTACGGGCCGCCGCAAAAGGTCGGTGGCAAGAGTATTTTTGCGTCCCGGGAAGGGCGACATTACGGTCAATCATCGCGCGTTCGGCGAGTATTTCGTCACCGAAAGCACGCGCGCGGTGGTGCGGCAGCCGCTGGCGGCAACCGAAACGATCGACAAGTTCGATGTCCTGATCCTCGCCGATGGCGGCGGGGTTGCCGGTCAGGCGGGCGCCGCCCGTCTGGGGGTGTCCCGGGCGTTGGTGGAGTTCAACGCGGAGTTGCGCTCGAAGCTCAAGAAGCTGGGTTATCTGACCCGCGATCCGCGCGCTCACGAGCGCAAGAAGTACGGCCAAAAGGGCGCTCGCAAGCGTTTCCAGTTCTCCAAGCGTTAGTTTCCCGCTTTCGGTTTTGCCTCCGTCCGCGCAAATCTCGCTTTGGACCGCGCGGATGGCGGCAGAACGCCGTCGAAAGCCCATCGAGGGGGATTTCCCTCAGCCAACCTACAAGGAGGTAGTTTGCCCGCAATATCGATGAAGGAATTGCTCGAAGCTGGCGTTCACTTCGGGCACCAGACCAAGCGCTGGAATCCGAAAATGAAGGAGTACATTTTCGGCGAACGTAACGGCATTTATATTATCGACCTGCAGAAGACCTTGAAAATGTTCAAGGATGCCGCCCGCTACGTCGGCGAGATGGCCGCCCAAGGGAAGAATGTATTGTTTGTAGGTACCAAGCGGCAAGCCCAGGAAGCCGTCGCCGAAGAGGCTCTGCGCTGCCAGATGTACTATGTGAACCAACGCTGGCTGGGCGGCCTGCTGACCAATATGGCCACGGTGCAAAAGTCAATCAAGCGGCTGAAAGAACTGGAGGCCATGTCTTCGGTGGAAGGCGGCTACGCCGGCCGGCCCAAGAAGGAAGTCATCCGCCTGGAACGCGAGCGCAAGCACCTCGATCAGAATCTGGCCGGCATCAAAGACATGCCCGGGCTGCCGGACCTGGTGTTCATCATCGATTCCAACAAGGAAGCCATTGCCGTTAAGGAAGCCCGCCGTCTGGGCATCCCGGTGGTGGCCATCGTCGACACCAATTGCGATCCGGATGAAGTGGATTGGGTGATTCCCGGTAACGACGACGCGCTGCGCGCCATCCGTTTGTTCGCCAGCAAGATCGCCGATGCGGTGATTGAAGGGCGCCTGCTGGCCACGGCGCAGGATTTCACCGCCGACAAGATCGTGCAGGAAGAGACCGTGGCCGAAGAGGGTATGCTGGCTGCCACCGAATACCTGGATCCCAAGTACGCGGAAAAAATCATGGCCGAGAGCCTGAGCCTCGAAGACGATACCACGTCCCAGTCGCAGCGCAAGGGTCCCGCGTCGGAAACCGCCGCGGAAGCGGCCGCCGAACCGGTCGTGGCGACCGAGGCCGGACACTAAAATACGAAGCCAGAAGTCAGAAGACAGAAGTCAGAATGAAAACCGTGCCGTGCCCCGAATCGGGGGGCGCGGCGTACCGTCCTGACTGCGGAATAAAGAAGAAGGACCGAACGCATCGTTATGGCGGAAATTACCGCAACACTAGTCAAACAACTGCGAGAACGCACCGGCGCCGGGATGATGGAGTGCAAGAGAGCGCTCACGGCGACCAGCGGCGATATGAGCGAAGCGGAAACCTGGCTGCGCAAGCAGGGCATCGCTTCGGCCGTTAAGAAATCCAGCCGCGCGACCCGCCAGGGGCTGATCGGGACCTATATCCATGCCGGCGGCCAACTGGGGGTCATGGTGGAACTGAACTGCGAATCGGATTTCGTGGCTCGCACCGTCGATTTTCAGGAACTGGTGCACGACATCGCCATGCACGTGGCGGCCACCGATCCGCGTTTCATCCGCAAAGAGGATGTGACCGCGGCCGTCCTGGAGAAGGAGCGCGACATCCAGCGCGCCCGCGCCCTGAATGAAGGCAAACCGCCCGCCGTGGCGGAGAAGATGATCGAGGGCCGCATGAACAAGTTCTACGAGGAGGTCTGTCTGCTGGAACAGCCCTTCGTAAAGGAACCGACGCTTTCGATCGGCCAGTTGGTCAAGACCAGGATTGCCAAGTTGGGCGAGAACATCACCGTGGCCCGCTTCGTCCGTTTCAAGGTCGGCGAAACCGCCGCCGGATCGAGCGAAGAGCAAGCGGCCGGCTAATGCCCGCTTTCACGCGCATCCTGCTGAAGCTGAGCGGCGAGGTCCTGGCCGGCGAGGCGAAGTTCGGCATCGATGCCGAACGCGTCCATGCGCTGGCGGCGGAAGTGGCCGAAGTGGCCGGAACGGGCATCCAGATCGGCCTGGTGGTGGGCGGCGGTAATATTTTCCGCGGCGTGGCCGCCGCCGCGCTGCACATGGACCGCGTCACCGCCGATCACATGGGTATGCTGGCGACCGCGATCAACTCCTTGGCCCTGTCCGACGCGCTCGAGCACGCCGGCGTCCCCACCCGGGTGATGAGTGCGATCCAAATGCACCAGGTCGCCGAACCCTACATTCGGCGCCGCGCCATCCGTCATCTCGAGAAGGGCCGCATCGTGATCTTCGCCGGCGGCACGTCCAATCCCTATTTCTCCACCGATACAGCCGCAACGCTGCGGGCGCTCGAGATCAAGGCCGACATCATCGCCAAGGCCACTCGCGTCGACGGCGTGTATGACAAAGACCCGCTCAAGTTCTCCGGCGCGATCCGCTTCGACAGAATTACCTACCTCGATGTGCTGGCCAAAGGGCTCGGTGTGATGGATGCCACCTCGATCGCCATGTGCCGCGACAACAATCTCCCGATTATCGTCTTTAACCTCAACGTGCCAGGCAATATAATGCGAATGTCGATGGGTGAGCCCGTCGGCACCGTGATTCAATAAAA
>JBEKZL010000060.1:0-28692 GCA_049509915.1 Bryobacteraceae bacterium
CCGCTGCCGCCCAGGTAGGTTAGGTATACCAGCGCTCCGGCCGCGCTGAACTTGGCCACGAAGCCATCGCCAAACAGCTGCGCCCCCGAACCGCGGAAATTCGGCTGGAACGCGGAGGGCGTGGTGAGCAGGTTCTGGGACGTTGTGTTGCCTGCCAGATAGACGTTCCCGGACGCGTCCACTGCAATGCCACGCGCCACGTCGTTGAAGCTTCCTCCCAGGTACGTCGAATATGCCAGCGTGGGGTCGATTACCAGGGTCCGGGTGCGATCGTAATCGCCCACCGCAAAACGGACGGTGCGCCGGCCCACCACCAGAAAACGCCCGTCGACGGGAACCCGGCCCGAAGCCGACTCCTGGTAAACTTCCGGGCGCTTCCAGCGGATCTCGCCGCCTTCGGCCGAGATCACCAGGTCGCCCGAAGGATCGACCCGCAAACCGCTCTGGCCATCCACTTCCAGGCGGATCTGGCCCGTGTCGGCACCGGGCGCCGCCACCAGATCGTATTCCAAGCGTCCTTCGCCGCCGTGGAAGACAAGGTCGATATGGGGATAGATTTCGCGATAGCGGATGCGTGCGAAGCCGGTCACGTCCGTGCGCCAGTCCGTCCGCGCGCCGACGAAGTAATTCACTTTACCGGGCAGGTCGCCGTCGGCTTCCAGGTGGGTGGCGGGATTGGCGCCAACAATGCGCGTGTGAATCGAAGCAGTCCCGCCACCAGCCTCCAACCAGTTGCCATCCGGCGCCAGTCGCAGCCGGTAGCCGCCGGCACGGGCCACATAGCGCACACCGTTTCGGCCGTCCTGGCCGCGAGCTTGCTCGAATCGAAGCGGCAGTTTCCCAAGCAGGGCCTTGCCCGGTGTGCCAGCCAAGGCCGGTATCGTCCCCAACACAACCGCCGCCAGGATCGCAGCGCGTGTTTTCATGGCTCACCTCCAGCCGCCGCCAGCGGCGTCAGTCTAGGATATCGCTTTGTTCCCTCTTCGGCAATTGGAGCAGGCGAAAACGTTTCAGAACGAGTGCTTCACTTTAGAAATTCGTTCCCGGGCAACCGCTCCCTCACGGTCCCGTCTCGGTAAGTGACTGCAAACGCGCAGCATCCGTAACCGAGCCGCGATCGCTAGGGAGCGGTTGCCGCGCCTCGACTGCGAAATCCCCAGATCGGTTTGGCACCCGGTCAGAACCTAAGTCCTGCCGCGCACTCCACGCCTGCCGCCAGCTCGAGAAACCGCCGCAGACCCCGGTATTCCGGTTCGCCCAGCTCGTGGACGATGTGGCGAGTCAGGTATTCGCGCGCCAGTTCCGGGGCAAAGCCGCGCCGCAAAGCTTCCTCGCGGACGATCTCCTCGATCCGCTCGCGGCCGTACCGGCAAGAGGCCAGGAAGGCGGCGGCGACGTCGGCCGAGCTGGCACCGCGGCTGGCCCAGACCGCAAATACCATCGGCAGTCCGGTCAGTTCGGTCCATTCGGCGCCGAGGTCGTAGACCCGATATGGCAGCGTGGCGGGATCGAGGTGCAGGGCCGGGTCGCCGATAATGAGCGCCGCGTCGGCCCGTTCGAGCATCGCCTTCAGTTGCGGAGGATGCGGCGCTATCACCGGCGAGGCGCCGAACTTCCGTTTCAGAATAACGCGAGCCAGTTGCACCGACGTTCGTGAGTTCGCATCCGCCGCCAGGCTGCGGATTTCGCCGGCCGGAACCTTGGAAATCAGCAAAATGCTCCGCACCGCCCCATGAGCGGCGATACCGGCGCCCGGAATGATGCCGAGATCCTGCCGGCTCAGCTCGAAGGACGGCACAATGCCAATGTCGGCCCGGCCCGAAGCGAGGGCGTCGGCGCACTCCGCCGGGATGCGAAACTCCAGATCGAAGAGCCCGCGCTGGGGCCCGTGAAGCATCCCCCAGACCAGTGGAGATGTATTCAGGAAACTGACGGCGCAAACCTTGAGCCGTCCGGAATTGGTGAGATTCAACTTACAGTGTACCCGGTGGCGGGCGAACTGGCCCCGCGATCGCCGGCAAAACGGGACCCGCGCCGCTTACATCGTCCGCGTGATCTTGTGCAGCATGCGCGGCCGATCTGGATTCAACCCCTTGATCTCCGCCAGTTGCGCGGCGAATAGTTGCGCCGGCACGACGTAAGGAATGGGGGTGTACAAATCCTGCGGACCACCCCAGTTTCTTGGCGCGCTCGGAAGCCGGATCAGCCGCGCGGGCTTGGCGCAGGCCTCGCTATTGCTCTCGTCGGTGATCACCAGCGTCTCGGCCTTTACGTCCTCCAGCATATCCAGCACCGCCGAAATGGACTGCCACGTCACCCCCGAAGGCGCGAACGCGAACACCGGAAACGCGTGCTCCACCAGTGCGATCGGCCCGTGCATCAGGTCAGCCGACGAGAACCGCTCGGTCACCACGTAGCACGTCTCCATCAGCTTCAAGCCGAATTCGAGCGCGTTGGCGTAGTTCAAGCCGCGGCCCACCGTCACCGCCCTGGTCATGAACATGTAACGCTCGGCGATCTCGCCCACGCGTTCTTCCACCTCGAGGACCTCCTCGACCCATTGCGGCAACCGGCGCAGTGCGTCGAAAGAAACCTCGCCGCCCAACACGTGCGCCACCAGGTAGAGCGCCATAAGCTGGCAGGTGTAGGTCTTGGTCGCGGCCACGCTCTCTTCCTTGCCGGCTCGCACCAGCACGGTGTACGCCGAGATCTCCGCCATCGTACTGTCCGGTACGTTGGTAATCCCCAAGGTGGTTGCGCCGCGGCTGCGCGCGTCCGCCAGCACGGCGTTGGTATCGGTGGATTCGCCCGACTGCGATATCCCCACCACCAGCACCTCCCGCAAATCCACCGGGCTTGCGTACAGCGTGAGCACCGAGGGCGCCGCCAGCGAGACGGGAATGTGGGTGGTGATCTCGATCAGGTAGCGGCCGAACTGGGCGGCATTGTCCGAGGTGCCTCGCGCCACCAGCACCACCAACCGGGGCCGGTTGGTTTCCAGGTGGCGACGCAGGTCGCGCAACGCCGCCGCGCCCTCCTCCAACGTCTTGGCCAGCGCCTGCGGCTGCTGTCGCGTCTCTTCCAGCATTCTCGACATGAGGCTCAAGACCGAATCTGCACCATCGTCGCGTTTCTGTCCAGTACCGAACGGTTGCGAGGTTGTTGCAGCCGGTTCGTTACCGCTATCGAACGCTTTTGTTTTCAGCGCGCCCAATACCGAACGGCGGATATTGCTAGAATTGGAGCATTATCGCGTCAGAGCGAGTGGGACATGTCTCAGGGATATTCTTCGGGGGTTTCCCCCGTTCCGGCCCCCGGAGGGCCGACATCCGGATCGGTGGCTGAAGAACAGGTTCGCGAGGAGTTGAGCCGTGTCCTCGCCTGTCGCGAATTCCGCTCCAGTAAGCGCAGCCAGGACTTTCTCCGTTACGTCGTCGAAAACACGCTCCTTGGCC
Source organism: Bryobacteraceae bacterium (assembly GCA_049509915.1). Lineage (GTDB taxonomy): Bacteria > Acidobacteriota > Terriglobia > Bryobacterales > Bryobacteraceae > JBEKYD01. The sequence goes on from JBEKZL010000060.1 coordinate 3,456, forward strand.
ACGGCGACATGCTCAAGGAGCGCACCATCGGCATCGAGGTTTTTGGCCGTCCCACCAGCTACGATCCGAGCGACGACGCCACCGTCCGCGTAAAGGCCGGAGAGGTTCGCAAACGGCTGGGCCTGTACTATTCCGATTTGGGATCTCACAACCCGCTGCGCATCGAGCTGCCATCGGGAACTTACGTGCCCGAGTTCCACCTGGTAACCGCACCCCCACCAGTTCCCGTCGAGCTGCCACAAGGCGCAGCGCCGGACATCTTGCCGGTTCCGGCCCCGGCCGCACCGCGTTATCTGGTCCTGACATCCCGCCGCGCTGCCCTGGCGGTCCTGGTTCTGATCGCCGCCGCCGTTGTCGCCTGGTTGTTGGCACGCCCCAGGCTCACGCCGTTCGATGAGTTCTGGGCCCCCGTTCTGAATGGAACGTCACCGCTCCAGTTGTGCGCCGCCTACGTGCCCGTCTACGGCGTCGATATCGACCCGTCCATCACGCCGCCGTCAAGCATTCAGGATTTCACCCTTCTGACTGACCAGTTCGTCGGCGGCGGCGACCTCATCGCCACCTCCCGGCTCGCCGCCATGCTCACCCGCCTTCACCGCGCCTATCGCGTCAAGCTGGGCAACGACGTCTCCTTCGCCGACCTCCGCTCCGGCCCGGCCATCCTGGTCGGGTTCTCCTATACCAAGTGGAAACAGATCAGCAGTCAAATGCGATTCTTTGTCGACGGCTATCGCCGCCCGGCCGCCATCATCGACGATGGTAAGCCCACCGCGTGGGCGCTGCCCGCCCTCCCACGCGACCGCCGCACTTCCGAAGACTACGCCGTAGTGTCGCGCGTTTTCCATCCGGACACCCACACCATGCTGGTGGAACTCGCCGGCATCACGCAATACGGCACTGACGCCGCAGCCGACCTGGTCACCAATCCCGACCTGATGGCGGAAGCGCTCCGCGGCGCTCCCCCCGATTGGCAGAAGAAGAACCTGCAACTCGTCCTGCACGTGAAAGTGATCTCGGGTACGCCCAGTTCGCCCAGGGTCGTGAAACAGTATTTCTGGTAGCGGGACCGCGACCGCCGGGGAGCGGTTCACGGGAACGGATTCCCGGATCGGACACCCGCCGGTGTATTTGCATTACCGTGGTAATATTAAGCGTATGGCAATCGCTCAGTCGAAGCTGACGGCGCAGGGGCAGATCTCGGTCCCCGGCGATGTCCGAAAAAAACTCGGCGTCGGCCCCGGCTCGGTCCTGGAGTGGCATGAGGACGGGGTGAACGTCGTGGTGCGGCGTGCGGCGCGGTTTTCGTCCGAGGACATCCATCGGGCATTGTTCCCCGCCCAGGCCCCGGAACCACGCTCGGCCGACGACATGAGACGGGGAATCGAGCGTCACATCCGCAAGCGTCATGCGCGCGGTTGATGCCAACGTTCTGGTCCGGCTGATTGTGCGAGACGACTTGGCTCAGGCCAAAACCGCCGACCAGTTCGCCGGGAAGGGCGCCTGGGTATCGGTTCTCGCGCTGGCCGAAGCCACCTGGGTGCTGGGAACCGTGTACGGTCTCAGCGCCGCCGAACTTGCCACCGCGATCGGGATGCTGCTGAGCCACAAAGATCTGACGCTCGAGGATTCGGACGCCGTGGCGGCTGCGCTGGATCTGTTTCGTTCGCGGCCGGCGCTGGGTTTTTCCGATTGCCTGATGCTCCATCTGGCGCGTAAGGCGGGACATTTGCCGCTTGGCACGTTCGATCGTGCGCTCGGAAAAACCATGGGAGCGCAAAAACTGTGAAACGCTCGAGTCCACCCTGTGAATGCCGCAAGAATGGTGGGGCGGACGCCCGCGTCCGCGCGGGTCCCCCCGGGACCCGCTCTTCGCCCCAAATGATTGACCCCTTGCCGCCAGCGATGCGCGACCATGGGGTCGCGCGCTGACCGGGGGCGTCCGCCACACCAAACCGGCCCCGGTACCTGGTGACCAGCGGCATTAGGCTGTCAGTCCGCGGCGTCGGTTTTCGAGCCGGCGTTCTTGCCTCTCGTAGCGCCAGCGATGTTCATTACCACTTTCGATAAGCGCCCTTTCGCGCCACCCGGTATACTGCAAGGAAGCCGCCAAGGTTCTATCTATGCCTCTCGAATTCACAACCTCCTACCTGGAAGATTCGCTGGCCTTGTTTCGCCATTACAAGATGCTGGCCGAGCGGGCCATTGCCCAGGTGCGCGACGACGAACTGTCTTTGGCCATCGATGCGGAGGCCAATTCGATTGCGACCATTGTCAAACATATCGCGGGCAACATGCGCTCGCGCTGGACCGATTTTCTCTCGAGCGATGGGGAGAAGCCCGACCGCAACCGCGACCAGGAGTTCGTCGCGCCACCGGCCACGCGAGAGGAGTTGCTGCGCATTTGGGAAGAGGGCTGGCAGCGGGTTTTCGCGGCACTCGAACCTCTGACCGACGCCGACCTGGACCGCCGCGTGTCCATTCGCGGCGAGGTTCATTCGGTGCTTCAGGCCATCAACCGGCAGCTCGCCCACTACAGTTCCCACATCGGGCAGATCATCCTGCTGGCCAAGCATTTTCGCGGCGAGGAATGGCAATCGCTCAGCATCCCGCGCAACCGTTCCCAGGAATTCAACCAGCGCGTGGCCGAAGGTAAGGCCAGCCAGAGGTAAGGATGAAAACGGGAGCCTGGTCCGGTATGCTAATGCTCGCTGCAATTGCCCCTTCCCTTCCCGCGCAGGACCGTTCGTCGGCGCGTTCCATGGTGATTTCCGACCGCGGCATGGTGGCCACCAGCCAGACGCTGGCGTCGCAGGCGGGCGCCCAGGTGCTGGCCCGCGGCGGCTCCGCCATGGATGCCGCCATAGCCGCCAATGCCGCCCTCGGCGTGGTGGAACCGGAAAGCTGCGGCATCGGCGGCGACCTGTTCGCCATCTATTGGGATGCCAAAACCGGCAAGCTCTCCGCCATCAATGCCAGCGGCTGGGCGCCCAAAGGCCTCGCCATCGCCGCCCTGAAAGCCAAAGGCGCAACTGAAATGCCCCAGGTAGGCATCGACTCGGTGACCGTGCCCGGCGCCGTGGATGGCTGGGCCAAACTGCACCAGCGCTTCGGCAAGCTGCCCTGGCGCGACTTGTTTCAACCGGCGATTTATTTCGCCCAGCATGGCTACCCGGTCACGGAAATGATCGGCGACGCCTGGAAGGAGTCAGAGAAGAAACTGGGCGGCGATATCAACGCCAAACGCGTCTTTTTGCGCGACGGAAAGGCGCCCGCCGTGGGTGAGATGTTCGCCAATCCTGAAATGGCCGCCGCCTACCGCCTGCTAGCCAACGAGGGACCGTCTGTGTTTTACCGTGGCGCGCTTGCCGAGGCGATTTTGAGAACCAGCCAACGCTTGGGCGGCACCATGACGGCCGAGGATTTGGCCGGATATTCGGCCGAGTGGGTCGAGCCGATCTCCACCGAATACCGCGGCTGGAAAGTCTACGAACTACCGCCCAATGGCCAGGGCGTAGCCGCGCTTGAAATGCTCAATATCCTATCTCTCCACCCCGTCAACTTGCCACGCGGCGTCGAGGAGTTGCATTTCCAGATTGAAGCCATGAAGCTGGCCTATGCCGACCTGCATCGATACGTCGCCGACCCGCGCTTCAGCCCCGTGCCTGTGGCCGGTATGCTGAGCACGGACTACGCCCGGGAGCGCGCCGCCCACATCGATCCCGAAAAGGCATCCTGCCAGACCCCGCCCGGCGAGCCGCGCAGCATGCCCGGCGATACCATCTACCTGGCCGCGGTCGATCGCGAAGGCAACATCGTCTCTCTGATCCAGAGCCTTTACCAGCATTTCGGTTCGGGCGTGGTGGTGGACGATTACGGTTTCGCGCTCCACAATCGCGGCGCCCTGTTTACCCTGGATGAGCACCACCCCAACGCCCTGGCGCCCCGCAAACGCCCATTCCACACCATCATTCCGGCCTTCATGGAAAAGGGCGAAACACAAATCGGCTTCGGCATCATGGGCGGCATGAACCAAGCCATGGCCCACGCCCAGTTTGTCGTCAACCTGGTGGACCACGGCATGAACATCCAGGCGGCGCTGGAGGCCCCGCGTTTTACCAAGCTCAACTTCGGCGGTTGCGACGTCCAGATCGAGGCACGCGTGACAAAGGAAGTCCGCGACGCCCTCACCGCGCGCGGCCACCAGTTCAAAGTGCTGGGCGATTTCTCCAGTAACATGGGCGGCGGCCAGGTAGTGGTGCACGACGCCAAAACCGGTGTGAACTACGGCGCCAGTTCCCCCCGCAAGGACGGCGCGGCCGTGCCCGAACCAGCGCCGTACTGGCAGTAGCTTCATCCTGTACACTAATACCAAATGCCTGAATATCGTTCCCGAACCACCACCCACGGCCGCAACATGGCCGGCGCGCGCAGTCTGTGGCGCGCCACCGGAATGCAGGACGGCGATTTCGATAAGCCGATCGTCGCCATTGCCAATTCCTTCACCCAATTCGTGCCCGGCCACGTCCATCTCAAGGATCTGGGCCAACTGGTGGCGGGCGCTATCGCCGAAGCCGGCGGCGTGGCCAAGGAGTTCAATACCATCGCCGTCGACGACGGCATCGCCATGGGGCACGACGGCATGCTCTACAGCTTGCCCTCGCGCGAACTGATCGCCGATTCGGTGGAGTACATGGCCAACGCCCACTGCGCCGACGCCCTGGTCTGCATCTCCAACTGCGACAAGATCACGCCCGGCATGCTGATGGCCGCCATGCGCCTGAACATTCCGGCGATTTTTGTTTCGGGTGGACCCATGGAAGCCGGCAGGGTGAAACTGGACGGCGTGGTGCGCGCGGTGGACCTGATCGATGCCATGGTGATGGCCGCGGACCCCAAAGTCAGCGACGCCGAAACCGCTGACATGGAGCGCTCCGCCTGCCCCACGTGCGGGTCGTGCTCCGGCATGTTCACCGCCAATTCGATGAATTGCCTCACCGAAGCCCTGGGACTGGCGCTGCCCGGCAACGGCACCATAATCGCTACCCACGCCGACCGCAAGCAACTGTTCCTCGAAGCCGGCCGCCGCATCGTCGGGCTGGCGCGCCGATATTACGAGGAAGACGACACCAGCGTGCTGCCACGCGCCATCGCCGATTTCTCGGCCTTTGAAAACGCCATGACGCTCGATATCGCCATGGGCGGCTCTACCAATACCGTGCTCCACATTCTGGCCACGGCCATGGAAGGCGGCGTGCCGTTTAACATGCGCGATATCGACCGGCTCTCGCGCCGCGTGCCGAACCTCTGCAAGGTGGCGCCATCCAAATCCGACGTCCACCTGGAAGATGTCCACCGCGCGGGCGGCATCTTCGCCATCCTCGGCGAACTGGACCGCGCCGGCCTGATCCATCGCGAAGCGTACACGGTTCATTCGCCCACCATGGGCGATGCCATCGATCGCTTCGACATCATGCGCCAGCCCGCTCCCGAAGTCCAAAGTTTCTATCTCGCCGCCCCCGCCGGCGTCCGCACCACCGTTCCTTTCAGCCAGAGCGCCCGCTACGACGCCCTCGACCGCGACCGCGCCCACGGCGTCATCCGCTCCCGTGAACACGCCTTCAGCGCCGATGGCGGCCTGGCCGTACTCTACGGCAACATCGCCGAAGACGGCGCCATCGTCAAGACCGCCGGCGTCGATCCCGCCCACCTGGTGTTCTCCGGTCCGGCCCGCATTATGGAAAGCCAGGACCAGGCGGTGGAAGCGATCCTGCGCGACAAAGTGGTTCCCGGCGACGTCGTCCTGATCCGCTACGAAGGTCCCAAGGGTGGTCCCGGCATGCAGGAAATGCTCTATCCCACCAGCTATCTGAAATCCAAGGGTCTGGGCAAGGTGTGCGCCCTGATCACGGACGGCCGCTTTTCCGGCGGCACTTCCGGCCTTTCCATCTGCCATGTTTCTCCCGAAGCCGCCGAGGGCGGCGTGCTGGCCCTGGTGGAAGAAGGCGACACCATCGAGATCGACATCCCCAACCGCCGCCTCCTTCTTGCCATCGGCGATGAACAGTTGGCCGCCCGCCGCAAGGCCACGGATGCGAAAGGCGACGACGCCTATCGCCCCAAATCGCGAAACCGCAAAGTCTCCGCCGCGCTCCAGGCCTATGCATCCCTGACCAGCAGCGCCTCCCACGGCGCCGTGCGTATCCTGCGCCCCGCATTCGATGGCGCCGCCCGCCTGGCTCAGTTGGAACGCGAAAACGCGGAATTGAAAAAACAGCTTTCCGAAGTGGGAGTGGCGGGCAAATAAACACCGCTCGAGTCCGAGCCGTGACCGTCAGGGAACGGTTGCCCGTACTGGAATACCGCTCCGCTTCGGTCGCGCCCTGCGCGGAGCTTCGATAGGGTCCCGGCAACCGCTCTCTTACGATCGCGGCTCGGACTCGCGGCATGCAGTGCGCCCGGCAGTTGTGGCCACTCAGAACGACCACAGCAAACTGGTGAACCCGGTGTGCGCGTGGTAGTTTTCGTAATACGAGAAGAGCTGGAACTGTTCGTTATAGCCGTAATACTGCCAGGCGGCGTTCCAGCGCAGCTTCGGCGTGATGCGAATCGATACCCGCGCCATCGGCGATTGGTAAGTGAGCGGGAAGGTTTGTACCGAGTCGAGCAGCGCCGCCGCTCCGGTAGCCCCCGAAGGCGCCGCCGTGGCGCGGCCGTCGCCGGTATCCTTGGTGATGGTGTAACCCACGAATAAGTCCGCCCGCCGCCCGATGGTGAATCGCCCACCGGCGTTGGCCGCGTGAATGTTGCTGATATAGATGGAATCGTAGCCTGTCTGTAACTGCGGAAACGTGGCGCCGGCGAAAAACTCCACGCCGCCGACGGTATCGAGGTGCAATTTGCTGTAACTGGTGTCCAATGACAACCATCGGTTCACCAGCCACGATGCCGACCCATTCGCCTGGCGCGAACGCGAGCTGTAAGTCGTAAATGAGAGCGGCGCGTTTTCGTTATAGACTTCCCGATAAGTCGCTCCCAGTTGCAGCTTCTTGGTGCGGTATTGGGTGCGGCCGCCTAAGGTGTGATAGTTACGGTCACTGATCGGCGTTAGCGCGCCGCTGTCGTGTCCCGCTTCGCCTTCCAGGTTCACCGTCCAGGGCTTGACCGGCCGCAAGCGCAAACCGGCCGAAACGCCGCTCAACGTGCTCTCCTGGGGGTAAAGATTGCTCAGGGAGCTGTTGGGTATGCTCGGAACCGATTCGGCTTCCTCGACGCGGATCTGCCGGTCCGAGTAAGTGTAACCCGCGTAAAGTCCCAGCCATTTGCGCCCATTGTAGTGAAGCTCGGTCGAATTACTCACGGTTCGCACGCCCAGAAAGTCGAAGCTCAGGGTAGTAAGGCTGCCGGCGCCGTAATCGTATTCGGTGTAATAGGAATCGCCGTCGATGCGGGTGTTGCTCACCGCCGTGTGATTGACGATCGCGAGCTTGTCGCTGGGGAACAGGCTCAGGTTGAAATCCCCCGCCAGCGCCGGCCGCTGGGCGTCGCCCGACACCAGAATCTGCCGGTTGGCCGAGCCGCCGAAGCGGTCGAGGCCGGTTGCCAGTTCGTCCAGGGCGAAGTTGCCATTTCCGCTGGCATAGCTCAGGCGCGCGTTCACCGCCCATGGCTTTCGGTTGGTAAACAGGCTGCCCAGCCAGGAAGGGTTGGACCCGTGGTAAGGCTCGGTGCGGGAAAACGTCTGCAGCGCGGAGGGATCGTTCGCCTCGGTGGACGCTTCCCCAGCCGTCAGGCTGCTCATCGAATCGTCTTTGAAAAACTCCCAGGTCCGGCGTAACAGGATGGTGAATCCGGCCAGGTGCAGCGTCGTCCCCAAACGAAACTCGTTCCACTGCTGGCGCACATCGGTGAAGACAGGGAAGGCGATGCTTTCGGTGTCGAATTCCTGTGCGGTAGTAAGTCCGGGCCCGGTCTGCGTGTTGCGGCTGTAACCCACATCGAACCGCACCAGCCGGTTGTCCGGCAGCAGCGTCAAATCGTGATCCTGCATGAGACGTGTGGTATTGAGCAGGTGTCCGCCGCCGGAAATTACCACTCCCGGATTGAAATACTGGTTTTCCCTCCAGGTCATGTCGTAGCGGTAGAGACGTTTCTTGCGCACGCGCAGCGTCACCGACTCGTAAGGGTCGTTGCCCAGGCCGGCGGTAGTCAGCAGAATCTCGTCGAAGTATCGGCCGTGCCCGTCCTTCGAATCGATCGTCAACGTACTCCCCAGCAGCCGCAAACCATTGCCGTAGTTGATGTCGCTGCGATACAGGCCGTCGTTGCCGCCGGTCAAAGCGAAACGATATCCGGTCTCGAACGAATCGGTGATGTTGTATCCGCCTATGTCCTCGCCGCGGGCGGAGCCCACCGCTTGCGCCTGCAGCGGGGTAGCGCCGGCAACCGCCGCGAGGAATAGGGCCAAGATTCCGCACCGATGGTGGGGCGGACCCCCTGGTCCGCGCGGGTCCCCCTGGACCCGCTCTTGTCCGCCACGCCATTGGTCAGGATGTTCGACGACTATCCTCATCGCATCACCTCAGAAAGAACGCATCCGCGTTGGAGCCGTGAATGCGCACGTGGCACGTAGTGCAGCGCTGATACTTGGGATCGAGCAGATTGTGCTGCGCGGATTGAATATCCACGCCCGCCAGGCGCGTTCCGGTGCCGCCGCCGTTGTGGCATTCCAGGCAGAGCGTCAGCAGCACCGGCCGCCGCAACAGACGCCCGTTGGTCGATCCGTGGGGATAGTGGCAGGTTTCGCAGCCCTCCACGGCGGTGGGCGCGTGCTCGTACGCGAACGGGCCGCGCATGTCGGCATGGCATTTCAAACAGGCTTCGTCGTTGGCCGCGGCCTGGTCCACCATGCGCGGCCGCGACCCCATCCGCCACGTGGGCGCGAACGTCCCATGCGGGTTGTGACAATCCCAGCAATCCATGAAGCCTTCGTTGACCCGATGTTTGGAGGGCATCTCGAACTGCGCGCGAACGGCGGCGTGGCATGCCAGGCACGTCTCACTGCGTTTCTTCGCCAGCAGGAATTTCGCGCCTGGCGAATGATGGATGGAGTGGCAATCGGTGCAGGTGACGCCGTTCAGGGTGTGCTCGGAGCGGCGGATGTTGGATTTCTGAAAGTCCTTGCCGTGGCAGGTGAGGCAGACCTCCATGGTCCGTTTCGGCTGCATTAGCGAAAACGCATTGACGATGGTTGCCTTCCCGCCGCGGGCCGCTACGTGCGCCTGTCCCGGACCGTGGCAGCTCTCGCAACCGGTCTCGGCCGGCGGCAGATCGCCCGCCGCCAGCGACTGGTAGTGCGGGTTCTTGTAGAAAGGCGTCCAAATGTCCACGTGACAGCTTTTGCACGCATTGCTCCCTACAAAACCCGTTGCGGGAGGCTGCGCGGTTTGCGCCGCGGCGCTGGGCGCTACGCATAGGAATCCAAGCGGCGCCAGCCAGCCTGCGAGCAGGCAAATCGGCTGTCTAACCTTGCTTGACCCCCTCCCCATTGACATACTTACAATGATACGCAGCTATAATCCATTCAAAACCCAATGCCCAATGATTTAACTTTCGTTTCGAAGTGCGTTTGCCCGGTAGACACCCGTTACCGGCGCATTGTGACCGATCTACCGGCGCCGGAATCGCTCGCACTCCTGGAGAAGCTCAGGCAGTTCGAGCCGCGCGCCATGGCCGGACAGCCACCCGTTGTCTGGCACCGCGCCGAAGGCTTCCAGGTGGAGGACGCGTGGGGCAATCGCTGGATCGATTGGAGCTCCGGCGTGCTCATCGCCAATGCCGGCCACGGACGCAAAGAGGTTGCCGATGCCATCGCGCGCCAGGCCGCGGCGCACCTGCTCACTACCTTCTCTTTCGCCAACGAACCGCGCGCCGAACTGGCCGCCAGGCTCGTGTCGATTCTGCCCGACCCGCTGCGCAAGGTGTTCTTGTATACCACCGGCAGCGAAGCTATCGAGTGCGCCATCAAAATATGCCGTATCTGGGGGGTTCGAACCGGCGGCCGGTCGAAACACGTCATCGTCAGCTTCCACCAAGCCTTTCACGGCCGAACTCTGGGTGCTTTGCAGGCCGGCGGCATTCCGCAGGCCAAAGAGTGGGTGGTGAACCTCGACCCCGGTTTCGTGCAGGTTCCCTTCCCCGATGGCTTCCGCGTCACCGACACGGATTTCAGCGCCTTCGAACGGGCTCTCGGGGAGCGTGGCGTGGAGGCCGCCAACGTGGCCGGTGTGATGCTGGAAACTTTCCAGGGCGGTAGTTCGGCCTTCGCGCCGGTCCCATACATGCGCGCGCTGCGCCAATGGGCGACCCGGCACGGGGCGCTGCTGGTATGCGACGAAATCCAGGCCGGCTTCGGCCGTACCGGCAAACTCTGGGGATTTGAGCACTACGGCATCGTTCCCGATCTGGCGGTGTTCGGCAAGGGCATTTCCTCTTCCCTACCCCTTTCCGCCGTGGCCGGCCGCGCCGACGTGCTGGACGTCAACCCTCCCCTCAGCATGACCTCCAGCCACGCCGGCAACCCGGTCTGCTGCGCCGCCGCGCTGGCCGCTCTCGGCCTGATCCTCGACGAAAACCTGGTGGAGCGCGCCGCCCAAACCGGCGAGTTGCTGCACCGCAAGCTGGCCGTCATCGCCTCACGGTTTCCGCAAATCGGTTGCGTCAGCGGCAAAGGGCTCGTTGCCGGGCTGGCCTGCGTGCGCCCCCATACCACCGAGCCCGATTCCCGGCTCGCCTTCGAGATCGTTCGCCGGGCTTTCGCACAGGGCGTACTGATGTTCGCGCCGGTCGGTTTCGGCATGGCCACGGTGAAAATCGCGCCGCCGCTGGTAATCCCCGAAGACGCCATTGAAGAAAGCGTCGGAGTGCTCGAAGAGGCTATCGGGCAAGCCGTGGAAGCCCAATGACGCCCGGCGTATTGGTGGTCGGCGCCGGCATGATCGTCCACGACCAGGTGCTGCCGTCTCTCTACCAACTGCAGCGCCTCGGCCGCGTCGGCGCCATCGAGATCTGCGCGACTCAATATCGGAGCGTCGAAGCTCTGGCCGCGTCCGAGACTCTCGTTCGCGCCTTCCCCGGTCAATCGTTTTGCCCGCGGCCCGATTCGTCCTTCTCCGGCCGGCAACCGGAACTCTTTCGCCAGCGCATCGCGCACCTGGCGCCACGGCAGATCGTCTTCGTAGCCGTCCCTGACCAGTTACATTACCAGGTGATTCAGGCGGCACTGGCGGCAAATCAGCACGTGCTGTCGGTGAAGCCGCTGGTTCTGGATCCTGTTCAGGGTGCGGAGATCGCCTCCGAAGCCAACCGGCGCGGCGTGTTCGTGGGCATCGACTACCACAAGCGCTTCGACGACCGCAGCCTGATGGCCCGCCGAGCCTACCGCGAGGGCCGCTTCGGCGAGTTCCGCCTGGGTTCGGCCTGCCTGCTGGAAAAGTGGTATTACCGTAACTCGAATTTCCAGAACTGGATGACCGTCGAACATTCCGATGCCTTCACCTACATCGGCTGCCATTATGTGGACCTGGTACACTTTATTACCGGCCTGGAGCCTGCCGCCGTGTCCGTCTACGGCATCCGCGACCGCTTCCCCAACGGTGGCGAAGCCTATCTCTGGACCGATGCGCGCGTGATCTGGACCAACGGCGCCTGCCTGAACGTGCAGAACGCGTTGGGCTTTCCCGACGGCGCGCCAGGTTCCAACATTCAGGGCCTGACCCTCTATTGCCAGGGGAAAGACGCCGGCGGCTGGCTGGCCCATTCCGACCAGTATCGCGGCCTGCAGTATTGTTTCCGCAATCCGGTCGTCTACACCGAACCAAGCCCGGACTATTTCCAATACGTCGATCTGGGAGGCCCCGGCCTGGTCCCGGTAGGCTACGGCTTTCGTTCCATTGAAAAAATGGTGGCGACGGTCGCCGGCCTGGAGAGCGGCAGCAACACTCTGGAGGAAATCGACCGCGCCGGCATCGTCGCCACCCCGCGCAACAGCGCCTTCAACGACCGTGTCATCCACGCGGCGCGGCAATCGATATTACAAGGCGGGCGACCAGTCGAAGTGCAGCGGTAGACCCGGCGGCCTGGCGTGGGGCAGACCATTGCTTTTGTGGTCTGCCCCCCATCACTGGATTCAGAACGTCAGCCGTCCCGAAACCTGCAACTGGCGCGGGCCCCATAGCAGGTTGCTGGTAGCCGTGGGGGCCATAAATGCCGCGTTCGGAGCATAGCAACCGTTGGTGTGGCCGGCGCAGACCCCCGAACCCGCGGCGCTGTAGTTGAACGCGGTGGTATTCACACTGGAAACGTTGGTGTGGTTAAACAGGTTGAAAGCCTCGCCCAGAAGCGACAGCTTCACCCGCTCCCCGATTGGAAATTGCCGTCCGATCCGGAAGTCCACATCGTGGAATCCGGGAGCCGTAAACGAGTTGCGCGGCAGCCACCCGGCGCGTCCGCTGGTCGCACCCGCGTAACTGACACCACCGGTTACGCCGCCATCGAGCGCCGACGGGTACCCGCTGACATACGGCGTCACCGGCTGGCCGGTCGACATGGTCACAATGGTCGACAAGGTCCATCCATTTACTACCAGTTGCGCCGGCTTGCTCATGTTCTTGCCAAATGTCGGCGTCCACATCCCGGTGCCCACGAAACGGTGCCGCTGGTCGAGATCGGATAGAGCATATTCCTGCTTGCGGTTATAGGGATCGATCGGATAATCGGTGCCGTTGAATGTGCCGGAGCTGCCCGGAACCTGGGCTCCGTCCATCGCTTTGCTGAACGTGTAGTTGGCGGTGAATTCCAACCCATGGCGCATCGGCCGGCGCAGGCTGACCACCATCGAGTTGTACCAGGAGTTGACGTCGCTCTGGCCGATAAAAACCTCTCCCGTATTGGTATCGATGCGGTTGGTATAGAACGGGAAGGTAACCGTCTGGGCCGTCTGGTTGCTGGCATTGAGGATGTCGTAACTCTTGGTGGTCGTCGAGGGAGCCAGGTTGGCGTCGTAGAAGATCGGCAGATGGAGACCGCGGCTCACCACATACGCCACCGAGCCGCTCAGGCCGCCCGGCAACTGCTGTTCCACCGTAACGTCGCCCTCGTGGGCCAGTGGGTCGACCCAGTTGGGTGACTGGCCGCGCGCCACCTGGGTGGCCGACGGCGGAGTGAACGGTGTCACCTCGGGTGTCAGCGCGCCCGTGAACGGCGCGACCATGGTCGGTCCCGGCGGGCTGAAAATCACGTTGGGGAACGTCAGCGCCGGACATGTCGAAACCGAACAGCTGAACGTCTGCTGGATTACGCCGTTTTCCACGCGAGTGGCGTAATAAGTGGAGTTGCTCGTCTTGGCGTAGAACATGCCGTAGCCGGTCCGCAGCACGGTTTTCGGAGTCACTTGAAACGCCAGCCCGAAACGGGGCGCGAATTGGTCCTTGGGAATGTTGATGGTCGAGGTGTACAGGGTGGTCAGCGGCGTCAGCGTGTTGGGCATGGGCGGCTGGGGAATCTCGAAGATGTCGTAGCGCAGACCCGCGTTCAACGTCAGGCGGGAATTTGCCTTCCAGCTATCCTCCACGAATCCGGCCGCGTCCTTCTCCCAAAAATCGTCTTTGCCGACGTGCGTGACCGGATCGTTGACCTGCGTGAAGCTGGTCCAGTGCTTGCCCGTCAGCCCGTCGCCGGTGTTGATCCCGTATATGTCCAGCACCCAGTTGTCGAACGCCGCCGTGGCCGATCCGCTATAGCTGTATTGACCGGTGCCATTGTATAGGTTGATCATCACTTCGTGGATGATATTCACATCGAATCCGGTCTTGATCGTGTGCCGCCCCCGGCTCACCGAAAGCGTGTCCGAAATCTGGATGCGGTGCTCGTCGGGCTCCGCCGTGCGCGGCAGCGCGTAGTTCTCGCCATAGGCCGAGATGCTGGCCAGGCTGACGTACGGCGCGGTGCCGTTTGCCCCAGCCGCTTCCAGGTCGCGGCCCCACTGGAAACGCACGTTGTTCACTGCCGTGGGGGTGATCGTGGAATCCCAATTTGCCACGAAGATGCGCTCATGGAATATATAGCTGCCGTTGGCCTGAATCGAGCTGTTGTTGTAGGAAGGCGAGGTCTGGTAGGCGTTGGGTGCGCGGTAGTTCATGAAGTCGAACGATGCCGCCACGTGGTTGCGCGGCGTCAGTTGGCCGTCCAACTTGCCGAAACCCACGTCTTGATTGGTGGCGCGTGGAAATGTCCCCAGCAGCCCATCCAGATACGCATTCGCGCTGGCGCACTGCGTGATCGTCACCAGCGCCGGGCACGGCAACGCTTTCACTGTGGCGCTATAGGTGCTGCTGGTATAGGCGATGGGGTTCACTTTGCGCGACCCGTCGTAGGTTCCGAAGAAGAACAGCTTGTCCTTAAGGATCGGCCCGCCGACGCTCGACCCGAACTGCTGCCACTGGTGAATCGGCTGGCTGTAATTGCCCTGCGACTTGGGGTACGGATCGAGAGCGTTCCAGGTGGGGTAGCGCAGGTAATAAAACAGGTCTCCATGGATGTCGTTGGAGCCGGACTTGGTCACCGCGTTCACCACCCCGCCCGCCGCCTGCCCCAGTTCCGCGCTGTAGTTGCTGGAACTCACCTGGTATTCCATGATGGAGTCCATGCTGAACACATACGCGCCGCTGTTGGCGCGGCCGCGCGCCTCCGAAAACAACGCCTGGTTATTGTTGGCGCCGTCCACGGTGTTGGAATTATAAAGGCCCGAGATGCCCCGGTAGGACACCAGCCCGCTGGTGCCGTCCGTGGTAACGTTTGGCGTCAACAGCACGAAAGTGTCCCAGCGCCGGCCGGCGATAGGCAGGTTGCTCACCGCCGATTCCGAAATCACCTGCGACTGCTCGGTCTTCTCGGCGTCCACCAGCGACGCCTGTCCGGTAACGGTGATTTCGGTTTGCGTCGTCTGCACGATCAGCCCAAAATCTACCGTCAGGGTCTGGCCCACTTGCAGGTTCAAGCCTTTGTGCAGCAGGCTGCCGAACCCGCTCTTGCGAGCCTCGACTTCATAATGTCCGGGCTGGAGAAACGCAGCGGTATAAAGACCGGCATCGGTCGTCTCGGTCTTTCGCTCCACTCCGGTGTCGGTGTTGCGCACCGCTATCGCGGCCCCCGGAATCACCGCTCCCGCCGGATCGGTCACCGCACCGGTGATGGTCGCCGAACCCGAAAGCTGGGCGAAAGCGACGCTGGAAATTTCAATCAACAAGGCCGGCACTAGAAGCCAGTGCGGCTTGCCCCGTAAAGCTCTGGCACTACGCGAGAAAACGTTCATAACCGAAGATATCATTGGCCTGGTTTATTGTCGATGACAGATTATAAGCATATTAAGATCTTATATTTAGCAGGAACAATCAGGGTGGCCGTTGGAGCTGCATTCGAGTACCACTCTTTTTGAATCTGTGGAAAAAATCGGCTGGTAGGCGGGCAACCGCTCCCCGATAACGGTTGCGGTTCGGACGCGCGAAACTGTAGCGCGGCCACCGGAAGCTCGAAAGAAAACAGGGCCCGCCGCGGAATGCAAATCAAGCCCAGAATAAACCTAAGGATTTATCTGCGTTCATCGGTGGCTCGCATTTGTGTCTTCACAGCTCCCCATGACTATCAGCCCGCAGCGTCGGCTTTCGGAGCCGACGTTGTCGTGACGCCGGCGACCTCGGCCGCCGGTGCCTTTATCGTCCGCTGGTGAAGCCGAGTTTCCGCGCCACCACGGGACCGTGCAACTCGCGAAGAGCATCGGTTGCGATCCAGCGGGCGGAGCGCGAACCTTGGCGGCCGATGTCCTCGGCGGTGCGAATCGCCTTGGCGTGCAACCGGCGATTGCGCTTTCCGATTTGCCGCAGTGCCCAGTTCACCGCCTTTCTTACGATGTTGCGGTCGTCGGAAGCGGCCCCGGCAATGAGCGGCAGGAAGGCCTCGAACTGTGCGTCGGATGCCTCGCGGGCTTTCACCGCCAGCCCGGCCATCAGAACGAATCCGGCGCGGCGGACGAATTCGGCATCGCCATTCGCCCACTCGGCAGCCTTGTCGAATGCGGCTGGAGTGTAACGCAGCAGGTTGTGGCACAACCCGTCGCACACGTCCCAGGAATCCAGATCGCGCACCCAGCGCTCCATCTGGCGGTTCCCGACCAGGGCGGATTCGTCTACCAGGGGCGCCAATATCCGCGCTTCATGAATACCGGTATCCCACAAGCGCAGCGCCAGACGGTGGTTGCAGCCCAGTTTTTTGGCGATGCTCCGCAGCAGCCGTACGCTGACACCCAGGGTGCCCTCGGCGCTGATTCCGTATCGCGCCATCCCGGCAACATTTGCCGGATTGGCATGGGACTTGAGTTCGGCGACCACCTGCGTCAGCACCGGATCGACACCGGTTTTCGGCTTGGGGACCGGTCCACGCCGCATAATTAATGTGGATCTCAGCATATCAAGGCTGCCAAGGGGTTCGACACTGCAGCTACAGACCATTTGGCGCGCCCATTTGGCGCGCCCCAGCCCCGATCGCCAGGAAAATTGCAGTATAATGGAGTGACATCGACCGAACCCACTGAAATCAGGTGGGATAGACGCGGAGAGGTGGCTGAGCGGTCGAAAGCAGCGGTTTGCTAAACCGTCGTAGGGCTTTAAAACTCTACCGGGGGTTCGAATCCCCCCCTCTCCGCCAGCCCTACAAAACAAACAAGATAGAGTGAATCGCGCCGAACGGACCGCGCGGGCGTCGGTGGCCGATTTTGCCATTTTGCTACCCGATTGCTACCCGGAAAATTGAAAGAGGCGCGGGCGGGTAGCACTGGCGGAATTGCTACCCAAACTGCTACCCGTTCCGCGTGATATCAGGAGGGAAGCTTGGACGGGTGGATCTTGTCGCGGGCCGTCTTCAGCACCGCGTCGATCTTCGATGCCGCATTCTTCTGCTGGCCGGGAAACAGATGGACGTACTGATCGAGTGTGAAACTCACCTTGGAGTGGCCCAGGCGCGCTGAGATCACCTTCGCATCCACACCCTCGCGCAGCATGATCGAGGCATTTGAATGACGAAGGGCGTGAAACGTCGGGCCGGCCAGCTTCCGCCGCTTCAGGAGTTGCCGGTAGGACGAGTCGAACGCCGGGGGCTTCCAAACGGAGCCGTCCTCGACGCATACCACGAGGTCATTTTCCCGGTAGCCGGCGCCGAGCCGCTTCCGGTAATCGTCTTGTACCGCCCTGTGCTCGACCAGCGCAGCCACGAGCGTTGCCGGAAGTTCGACCTTCCGCCGGCCGCGCCGCGACTTCGGCGCCTTGAACACCAGCCCCCGCTCCTTCGTGTATTCCAGCGCCCGGCAAACGTCCGCGTACCCGCTTTCCAGGTCCGTATCCTGCCAGCGCAAGGCGAGGATTTCGCCGCGGCGAAGGCCAGTGTAAACCGCGATCAGGATCGGTATGTATAGCCGGGTGCCCTGGGCGACCTCCATCAGCCACGCCGCCGCCGTTTCATCGATGGGTTGAATTTCCTTCTGGTTGACGCGCGGGAGCTCTACCCGGTCGGCCGGGTTGGCGACCAGCAGATTCCAGCGCACCGCCTGGGCGAGCGCTTTGTGAAGCACTCGGTGGCAGTGCAGGACCGTTTGAGCGGACAGGCCGCCCTCGCCTTTCTTGCGCCCGTGCTGTAGCTGCCCGGCGTAGAAGTTCTGGATCTGGAGCGGTTGGAGCTTGTGGAGGCTGATTGAGCCGATGACCGGTACCAGGTCGTTCTCAACGATCTGCTTGTACCGCTCGAAGGTTTTGCCGGCCACGTTTGGCCGGGCGTAATCTTCGATCCACTTTCGAAGGTATTCGGCGACAGTAACGCGGCTCGGTTCCACGAACGTACCCGTCTGCCGCTGCCGAAGCTTGGCCACGAGGTCATCTTCCGCCGCCTTCTTTGTGGCGAACCCGGTGTACCACTTCGCCCGCCGCTTCTGTGTCACCGTATCCCGGTCAAGCTCCAGCTTGTACTCCCACTTCTGACCGCGTTTTCTGATGTGTCCAGACATGTTTCCTTATTCCATTACTGCGGCCCCTGGCACCATAGACACCAGGAACTCGCGCAGGAGCGCCCGCCGGGCCTCCTTGCGCGGGCCTTCCGGCATCAGGGCGATACGCCGCGCGCACTCGCTGGCCAGCACCCCATCAGGGATGCTGGCCGGGTTCACCGATGGCGACCACTTGCGGGGCTTGGCTGCCCTGACTACGCGCACTGGGCCTCCGCTCCCGGTTTCCGCTCGGCTACCAGTTCCGGGTGTTTCGCGCTGAAGCGCCTGCTGATCTCAATGCAATCGGCGAAATCCAGGCGAAGGGTATCGAGGTCTACCTTCTCGGGCGTGAAGTCGGGGTACCGAGAACTGCTGACCAGATCGACAACAAAGCTCTCCATCGGCGTGCAATTCCCGTTGCTCTCTTTGCGCAGGGTTACGAATTGCGCCACATGTTGAAGCTCATATATCCCCATACCGGCCAACGGCCCTTGAATCGCATCCAGGAGATAGCGCCGAACCGCCTCCCGCTGACTGTCCGTTAAATCGCCGTCCATTATCCGAAGGAGGTCGCCTTCGGGTAGTGTCTGGCTGGCCGGCGCCGCGGCTAGTTTGATTGTTCTGTTCTCCTGCTTGTTTGCCATTTGTCTCATTTTTCTTGTTTTCAAAAGTGGATGATATCGCGGATGGGAGGGATCACCCACCC
This sequence comes from Bryobacteraceae bacterium, assembly GCA_049509915.1. GTDB lineage: Bacteria > Acidobacteriota > Terriglobia > Bryobacterales > Bryobacteraceae > JBEKYD01. The sequence continues at coordinate 22,244 of JBEKZL010000060.1, forward strand.
GTGCGGCGGTACCTAAGGGCCTATCAGGACTCCAGGACCTTACACCTCCCCGCGGTTCCCCTGAACGCGCGCTTCAGGCTTCCGGCCGCCATCATGGCCTGGTCGTAGGCGTCGGCCAACGCGACGCGCTCGCCCGCGCGGTCGGGGTAGAGGCTCGGGAAGTACTCACCTTCCGGGCGGGCGAGTTCTACGAAGGACGCAAACGCCGTGTGCCTCCGCGTGAGGACGTCCAGGTCAATGCCGTTCATGCCCGGCCCCTTTCCTGGAAGATTTCCGTTACGCCGCCGGCCCGGCGCATCTCGAAAGGCTGGGAGAGGAACACCCGCCCGCTGATCTTCAACCCGAAGACGTGGGTTATCGGCCTGCCGTAGCCGTCACGGGGCACGGGGCGGGCCGCCATCTGCCTGGCCGGGGAACTTCAGAACTCTTTGCGATTCCTTGTTTTCCATTTTTGTGGAACCTGATGGCAGTTTATGGCATTTTAGGACTGAATGTCAACAGAAAACTTGGCATCTCGTGATTTTTCTTGAAACTTTATGGAAGCCCATGGTATCTTTGCAACCGTATGGCAAAGCCGGAATACCTCACACCTGAACAGGTTGCGGAAATGCTACAAATGAATGCTCGGGTCGTTCGGCGGATGCTCGCCGCCGGCAAGCTTCCCGGTCGGCGCATTGGCCGCCTCTGGCGAGTGTCGGCCGCCGATCTGAAGGACTTCATGAGTAACCCCGAGAAGAACGAATTATCGAGGCCAGAATGAGCACCGCCGCATTGATTCCCGCGCCCGCTCAATACGTGGGTGGCCTCGCTCCCATCGCGGAACAGGCCCGCGAATCTCGTCGGGCTGAACGTGGATGACTTGGCTTTCACTGACGAAGGAATGGCGGTCATGCTGAGGCGGTCGAAAACCAACCAGGAGGGACAGGGGCGGAAGGTGGGTATACCGAGCCTCCCAACGTCGGACGCTCGGCTCGACGGGGCTGTAGCGGAGTGAAATATGCGGACAGCCGAAATAAAGCGGTTGCGGCGCACGGCGCACCACGAGGCCGGCCACGCGGTTGCGGCATGGCGTAATGGCCTGCGGTTCAGGCACGTTACCGTCCGTCCCGATTGCGAAGATGGGAGTCTCGGGCACGTACTCCACTCCGCTCATCCAAAGTGGTTCAGGCCCGACCTTGAGGTTAGCGACCGAATTCGCATGCGAGGCGAGCGCCACATTATCACGTCTTTAGCCGGCCAGATCGCCGAGGAGCGCTTCCTGCAAAAACGCCCTCGGTACGGCATGCACGCCGACAATCAGAGTGCCGTTGACATGGCGTTCCGTCTCTTCGGGTCGGCGGAAACCGTCGAGGCGTACCTGCACTACTGTTTCATGGCAGCGCGCAATCTTGTGACAGCCAATTGGTCCTCTATCGGAGCCGTGGCAGATGCGCTGATGAGCCGGGGAACCCTCAGCTATGACGATGTAGACGAGGTCATAATGCCGGACAGCGCTTCACTGCGGGCCTCCCTCCGTAAGGCGTCGCAACTGCGATCTTGCCGAGGGGAATCGATATCATAGCTGGACTTTCATCCTACTGACTCGTGAGGGTAATCGCGGTGGTGACGGTGCCGGGCTACCTTCGATAATGAAGGTATCGTCGGCGCGGGCTGCCCGAAAGGAGGAAAGAACAGCCCGCGCACGTCCACTCCGGGGCCCGACGCCGGAGTGGAAACCCGCTAATTTGTGTGGTACCGGATCTGTGCGGCTAGCCGTTCCCCGCCGCCGCTCTGTAAATGCTGCGTGATTGCTTCCCCCGTGGATGCGGCGTTCGCGGTCTTCGTGATGAATTGATGGAAGCTCTCGGAGTCCATCGCTTGCACCGGGCCGTTGATGTTAATCACCGGAGCATTGCTTACCGGCGTCTGGCCGGTTCCCGTGGCGCCGCCAGAGTAGGGCGCCTGCACTACGCCGGGCGCGTTGTACCAGCCCTGTTGGCCGTTGATGGTCCGCTTCGTGGTGTACGGCTTGGCCACGGTCGGGACCGCACTCATGGTGGACGTGCGCAGGTTGCCGCGAGCGTCGAAGTCCTCGTAGGTGCCGTTCATCCCCTGCATGACGTTGAGCGCCGTGGGGGCAAGATACTGGTCCTTGGCGAGGTAATCGGTGATCTGCTGCTGGCGTTGCTGCGGCCCGGTACTCAACAGGCTGCTGAGAATGCCGGCCATGGCCGCCACGGGCGCCGCTACAATGCCCGCGCCTGGGATCATGGACGCCATGCCAGCCAGGGCGGAAACGCCGCCCAGCGCCCCGCCGGCCCCGCCCTTGCTGAATTCGCTGAATGCTGCGTAAGCGCCCATGGCCGCCGCCGCGCCGACACTGGCGATCTGACCGACCTGTTGTGCGCCGCCGGAAGTGATCGGATTCCCGTTCGCATCGTGCGGGGTCCCGTCCGATCCATAGCCAACGGTGCCGCGCGGAGTTCCCATGAGCGCCGCCAGCGCCGCCGTGGGGCCGCTGGCCAGGCCACCCATGAGCTGAGCGGGGTTGCTCAGCGCCGCGGTAAGCAGCGGGATATTGCCCACGCCGCCCGCACTGCCAAGCCCGTACAGAGATGTGCCGCTCGTGGGCAGGCTGTACATGAGGGAATCAATGTTGCCCCCGCCGCCGCCAAGGGCGCCGGGCGATACTGCCGCCTCGGGGTTCGCGTTGCCGGTGAAGATGGCTTTCAGGTCAGATCGCAGGCCCAGCAGTTGGGTAACGGTGTCCAGGGTGTGCTGTGCTGTCTGCTTTCCCGGATCGGCCGCGTCGCTGCCGAATACCGTGCCATGCAGCAGCGTGCCCAGCACGCCAGTGTTCGCCGATGAGGGAATCGCGCCGGCCAGGATATGGCCGATCTCCTGGAGCGGGAATTGCGCCGCGTTGGAGAACAGGGTCTTTGCCTGGCCGAGGGCAAATTCCTTCCCCCATTGGGTAGTCGTGTGGCTGTGCAGCGCGTCGAAAAGCCCATCGGCCAGGGTGTGGTACTTTTCGAGGTCCTTTTCGCGGAGCGCCTCGAGCGCGTCCTCGCGCCGCTGGTCGGCTTCGAAGATGGCCTGCTTCCGAGCTTCCTCGGCATCGAGACGTTGTTCGTCGGTCTTGGCGATGCGCTCCTGTGCAGCGTAAATCAGGTTGGCCGCCGCAATGGCCGCATCGTATTGTTCGTCTGGCCCACCCTTGCGCGCTTGGCCGGCCAGGAACGTGCCGGCGTTGCGCGCCAGACGTAGCTGTTCCTGGGGCGAGACATATCCCGGTGGAGGCGCCGGAACGGATGGCTCGATGCCCAGATTCTTCATCCAATCCCCAATTCCCTTCGAGCCCTCCTCAACGGTCTTGATGAGATGCCCGGACCATTCCTCCGCCAACTTGTCAGACTCGTCGCCGAGCTTGGTCAGGCCCTCGCGAAACTTTGCGAGCGCTTCCGCCGCCTGTCGTATTTCCTTGGTCAGTGCAGCGTCGGATTGAAGCTGAAAGTCCCGATTGATCTGATCCGACTGGCCGGGGTATTTCTTCACAAGGTCATCCCGCTCGGCTGTCGCCTTCGCCATCGAGGCATCGTATTCCCGCCCTGGTGACAAAAGAGCCCGGATGGCGGGTGACGTGGAACTCAGGGAGGCGCTAGAATATTCTCCGCGCGAGCGCTCGCCGTACCCGGCCAGGACGCGCGCCTGCTCGGCTGCATCGTGCGCCCCGGACAGGTCCGGCATCGGGTTGGCCTGCTTGAAAAGCTGGTTCGAGTAGGCGCGTGCGGCGTCCGTTACGTCCTGGTTGGCGTTCTCTCGTTTCACGTTGGCCGCACGTAACTCTTCTTGCAGTTTGTGGAGTAAAACTTGGCCCTCTTCGGGCGTGTTCTTGCTGGGGTCGTAGCCGCCCATCATGGAGGCGACGCGCTGCCCTGGGCTGATGTTGACGGACGGCACCTCGTATTCTCCGGTCCGCTCGTTCAAAACCGGATGCTGTGCCGCTGAAACCTGTCCAAGCGCATATTTGACGGCGTCGATCTCCGTTTGCAGCAGCGCCGGCACCGCCCCCGCCTTGAGAGCAACCTCCGTTTTCACGCCAAGTTCCCGCTGCGCCCCCGCCAGTGGGCCGTATTGAGCGGTAAATCCCGCCTGCTGCTTTTGCGCCAACCGCTCCAAGCCCTGCATGGCCTCGTTGGCGTACCTCGCCGCTCCGTCGGTGGCTTCCTTTTGCGCTTTAGTGACCTCGCCCCAGAGATTGATGTGGACACCGAGTTTATCCGCTACGGTATCCAGCACGCCCACGAGAGCGACAGCCCCGAAGATCGGGAACGCCGCGGCCATGATCGGCTGAAGCGTCTGCATTTGCGCCAGGAACCGCCCGGCCGCCATGATCGGCATCGAGCCTTCCAGGACGCGTAATTCCGCCGTTGCCACTCGCGCCCCGCCGGCCATGCCGTTGAGCCCTGTAGCGGCGCGCCCACTGGCGGCGCCCATGCCATCCAACGCGGCCGTCTGAGCGTTCACTGCCGCGGTGTTGGCCCGGAGGGCGCTTTCCATCGCGGTCAGTGCTTCGGTGCTGACGCCCGCCGCCGTAGACACATTGCGCACGGATGCGGCCAGCCGGTCAACGTCGGCCTGACCTTCTTGGCGCACGCGGAATAGCAGTTCTACAGAATCATCGATTGCGCTCAATTCACGCCCCCAGTCTTCACCCGACTGAGTAACTCGCGGGTGTTCATCGAAACTGCACTTTCGAGAGTATTAATCGTTTGGCCCAGAGATTGAAACTGTTTGGCTGCTTGGACCGCTGCCACGTACTCACCCAACGCTTTCGCGAGTAGCGCGGCAAACGCCCGCCGTGCAAATACGGTCTGAAATGCGAGGCCGGGGGTTGTCGGCACGTTGCCCTCGGCCGGCGTCGGGAGGGATATGTCGGCAACGCCGATTGCCTCATTTAAAGCCACGGTGACATCGGTCAAGGTCACGAGGCCATCCAGAATGAAACTGGCCCGAATGACAACAGCGCTACCTTCTTGACTCAACGCTTGAGCCTGAATGCAAGTGATGTTCATTTTTGCGTTTTTCCTCTCGGTGCCAGCACGACGCACCGCCCGCTGTAGCGCCGGGCCGGATTCATTGCGACGTGGCGCGCCTCCTCGCGGGCCTGTGTCTGGCCGGCCTCATGCGCCGCTGCTTCCGCGTTGGTCGCAAGACGGTAGGCGCCGTCCTCGATGAGACGCGCGGCATCCGCCCGACTCACGCTGACAACGCGGCCACCCACGCGCCCGCGCATCGGATCGTCAAGTGACACCAGCCAGAAGAAGGACTCCGCCGCCGGCAGCGACTCTTCAATCTTGCGAACGCGGTCCATGTGCCTTCGAATGTCGTTCAAAGCAATTCCCCTTTCGATAGTCTGGCGGGGCTCGGCGACGTGGTTGCACCGCCGAGCCCGTCTTGATTTACTGGCCTTCGCGCAAGATCCGCGCGATTTCCTCCCGCGCGTGCTCCCGGTCCGCGGCTTTCATGCCGGGCCTGATGTTATCCAGGTCAACCGCGGTGCGACTGTTGCGTACCGCCCTTGCCGCCGCCTGAAGCTCGTCAAGCTGGCTAGCGTCCATGCCTTCGATAAGTCGTTTGAGGTTCTGATCCATATATGTTCCTTTCGGGTTGCTAACTCACCGCGTTCATACGTTGATAGATTCGTTGCTGTTCGATCACCGCAAGGGATAACTCATTGCTCCGTGCGGCGAGTTCTTCCGCGTAGCCCAAAATGAACCCGCTGAGTGTAGAGCGGGTGTCAATCGTGAGCCCGCTTTCGAATTCCGCCGCGCCCCGGAGTAACTCCGCGGTACGCGCGATTCGGTCATTGGCGATGCGCTTCAGTTGATCGGCGCGCCCGCTGAATAGCGCCGCCTCGGCCTTCATTTGAGCGATGGTTGCAAGCGGGGTGACATGCTGAACCAGCCGCGCCAGGGCGCGCATGAGTGCATCACGCTCGCCCTGTGCGGCCGTCAAATCGAGGATCAGTGCCGCCGCATCCACGGGCGCCCCGCCGCCGGCATACTGATCGACAAGGCCAGTGTCGAGCTTGTCGCGAACGGCTGCGATGTGCTCGAACAACGCAGCGCAGCGAGCATTCATCAGCGAGTGCGCGTGCTTCAATTTGACTACGCGGTCGGTCGTCGTTTCATTCTTCTCGCGGGCCTCGCGCACTGAATCGACGGCCTCGACCTCGGCACAGATCGCGGCAAACGTGACCTGGTCTTTCTCAGCCAGTGCGGTAGGATCGGGCGGTAGGACTGTCAAAAACGGTTCCGTTGCGATACTCATTGCTGAGTTCCTTCCTTATTTCTTCCTTTCAGAACTGGGTGGTCAAATACTCCCACTCGCTCCGCCGAGTGAGAGCCGAAGTGATGTTTCCCTGCGCATCGCAACGCGGTAGGGGTCCATCGAGTAGGCGCCGGCAT
>JBEKZL010000061.1:0-52484 GCA_049509915.1 Bryobacteraceae bacterium
GCCTGGTCGTTGGAGCGCTGCACGGTGGGATCCCAGGGCGCTTCAATGAACATGCCTTTCCAGCGGAGCTTTTCACAACGTTTGGCCGAGACGCGGGTGACGCCGGGCCTTTCTCCGATCGGTTCCATGGTTATGCCCTCGCTTGGGCGGCATCGAGCAGCGCGCGTTTGACGGCTACCTTTGCCAGTTGGACCTTATAGGCGTTGTGGCTGAGGGGATGGGCGCCGGCGACGGCGGCTTTGCCGGCGGCCTCGGCGTTCTCCTCGTTGATGGGTTTACCCACCAGCCACTTGGCGGCGGCGGGAGATTCCCAGGGAGTGGGCGCGACGTGGCCCATCACGATACGGGCGGCGGCGACAGCGCTGCCCTTCATGGACAAAGAGACGGACGCGGTGGCCAAGGGCCAATCGAGAGCCTCCCGCTGGCGGACTTCATAGGTGGAAGAGTGGGTGGAGGCGGGGACGATAATTTCGGTCAGGATCTCATCGGGGCGCAGGGCGATTTCGCGGCTGGCGGCGTCTTTGGGCGTGACGAAGAAGTCCTTCACGAGCAGTTCGCGGCTGCCCTTGGCGGAAGCCAGCTTGACTTTCGCGTTCAGAGCGATCAGAGCGGGACCAAGGCTTGAGGCACTGACGAAATAAGCCGGGCCGCCGCCAAAGATCGCATGATACTGGTTCTCCCCGTTGGGGATGAGCGGCTTGCCGTCTTTGGTCGCCAGCAGGCCGTAACCCTGGCGAAAATACCAGCAGCGCGGGCGCTGGCAGAGATCGCCGCCGACGGTTCCCATATGGCGGATCTGTGGGCTGGGAACGCCGGCGGCGGCGGCGGCCAGGGCGTGCGGCACGTCGCCGCTGCGGGCCAGTTCATCCATGGTAACCACGGCCCCGATGTGTACCTGTGCGCCGGTTTTGCGAATTCCGGCCAGTTCGGGAATGCTCTTGATGTTGACTACGCGCTTGGGGGTATGGATCTCCTCCTTCATGAGGCTGATGAGGTCGGTGCCGCCGGCGAGGACGTCGGTTTCTCCCCATTTGGCGGCCAGCAGGGCGGTTGCCTGCTGCACGGAATCGGGATTGGCGTATTCGAAATTCTGCATATTAGACGGACCTCCCATCGAGCGTATCGAGCACATGATCCGGCGTCATGGGGATACGAGGCACGCGGACGCCGATGGCGTTGGCCACGGCGTTGCCAATGGCGGCACAGATGGCGATGGCGGGCGGCTCGCCCAGGCCGATGACGCCGCGTTTGTCATTCTCCGGCCGGATATCCATGTGCACCACGATGTCGCCGATATCGGAAATACCGGCGAGTTTATAGAACTCCATGTCGGCATTGAGCATTCTGCCGGTCTGCTCATCCATGACGCGCTGTTCGAACAGAGCGGTGGAAATGCCCATGATGATGGCGCCATAGACCTGGCTTTCGGCCAGGCGGGGATTGATGATGAGGCCGCAATCCTGCACGGCGACGTAGCGGTTGACCTTGACTACGCCGGTCTCGGTGTCGACGGAGACGTCGGCGATCTGGATGCCGGAAGCGCCGGCGGCGATCAAGCCACCGGGGTCGCGGGAATTATTGACGCCGGTTTCGGAGATGGAGCCGCCGCCGCCGATCTTGCGGCAGGCGTCGGCCCAGGTGAGGCTCTTGCCGCCGCCTTTGATCTGGATCTTGCCGCCGCGAGCTTCGAGTTGAGCGGGGTCCACACCGAGAGAGGGAGCGGCCGCTTCGTAAAGCTTGGCGAGGGCATTGACGGAGGCTTTGCGGGTAGAAGCGGAGACACCGCCCACGGTCGTGGAACCGCCCGATGCACTGTCGGGAGGGAGTTGGTTGGAGCCGATGGTGAGACCCACGGCGCTGACGGGAAGGCCAAAGGTCTCGGCGGCTACCTGAGTGATGATGGTGCGGGTACCGGTGCCGAGATCCTGGGTGCCGATTTCGATTTCGACCGAGCCATCGGCGTGGATGATGGCGCGGCACTGGCTGTTGTGGCCCATCCCCGCCCAGGCGTTGAAGCCGATGCCGAGACCGCGCTTGACCACGCCCTTGGGACCCTGGCCGCGAAGCTTCCAAAGCTGCTTCCATTCGGCTAGTTCGGCGGCCTTGTCGAGCTGCCAGGTGTAGGTGGCGCGGCGCGCCTCCGGAGCGTAGAGGTTGAGATTGGTCTTGAAGACTTCGAGCGGATCGAGCCCGGCCTTGGCGGCGAAATCCTCAATGGCGCAGCAGGTGAGGTAAGACGCCTGCTGGTTGTTGGGGGCGCGCCAGGCCCGCTGCGGGCCGCAATTGACGGACACGGCGGAATGGTTCTGCCGCTGATTGGGAATATTGGCAATGATGTACGGCAGCGGGGGCGAACCGCCGCCGGTAACGCCGCCGGTGGCCCAGGATTCGGACTGCCAGGCAGTGATTGTGCCGTCCTTCTTGCCGCCGAGCTTGATTTTGGCAAAGGCGGACGGGCGATTGCCGGCGATCAACTGCTCGGTGGCGCGGTCGAGGAAGAGTTTCACCGGAGCGCCGCCGGCCTTCTGGGAAAGGCGGGCGCAGACTTCACCCCAGGAATCGGGAGCGAACTTGCTGCCGAAACCGCCGCCGATGTAATCCATGCGCACGTCGATGTTGGCGACGGGGACTTTAAGGTTAGGCGAAAGTGTGCCGGCGTAGCGGGTGACGTCCTGGGTGGAGGGCCAGCAGTTGACATGGTCGCCGCGCCACTCGATCACCTGGCCGTGGGTTTCGAGGCAACAGTGAGTGACGACGGGAATGCCGTAATGGCCGTCGGAGGTGACTTCGGCCTGCTGGAAAGCCTGATCGGGATCGCCGACGGTTTTTTCTCCGGCGGCTTTGACGTGCGTGCCGGCCTTGGCGAGATCGTCCTCGCGCACCAGGTGGGGCAGGACTTCGTATTCCACCTTAATTTTGCCCACGGCTTCGGTGGCGATTTCTTCGGTGACGGCGGCGACGGCAACGATCTCGGTGCCTTCCCATTGGACTTCGGTTCCCGCCGGTGAGACCACCTGCACGGCCTTGACGCCGGGCATCCGTTCGGCGGGGGTGGTATCGACCTTGGTGACGCGGGCGTGGGCGTAGGGGCTGGTCTGGTAGGCCGCGAAGAGCAGGTCCTTGCGGGTGAAGTCGGACGTATATTTGGCACGACCGGAGGATTTCTGGGGACCGTCCAGGCGCTTGACGTTCTGGCCCATCACCTGGCGGGTTTCCATGGGCGGCCAACTGTAATCGGGAGTGTTAGCCATTGCTGGTGCCTCCTTTCTTCAGGGTTTCGGCAGCTTCGAGCACGGCTTTGCGGATGCCCATATAGGTGCCGCAGCGGCAGAAATTGCCGCCCAGGCCATGGCGAACGTCGGCGTCGGTGGGATTGGGGTTCTCTTTGAGAAACCCGGTGGCGGCCATAACAAAGCCTGGCGTGCAGTAACCGCACTGCTGGGCGTCGTTATTCCAGAAAGCGGCGGATACGGGGTGAAGCTCACCGGGAGCGGCGAGGCCCTCGATGGTCTGAATGTCCTTGCCCTGGGCGTCGATGGCCAGCACGGTGCAGCCGTAAACGATTTTGCCGTTAAGCATGACGGTGCAGGCTCCGCAGGTGGCGTGGTCGCAGACTTTCTTGGCGCCGGTCAGGCCGATGTAGTTGCGTAGCGCGTCCAGCAGGGTAACGCGCGGTTCCAAAGTGAGGTTGACGGGTTTTCCATTGATGTTGAGTGTAACGGGAACGGCTTGGGGGCCAACCACGGCGGCTCCGGCCGGCTCCGCGACGGCGGGCGTTTCGAGCAGGCCGACACCCACCGCGCCCGACCCGAGCCCGACGCCCAGAAAGCCGCGCCGTGAGAACCCGGGATTGGGCCCGGCGGGAGCGCCTGGGTCCTTTTTTGATTTCACCGATTACCTTCCTTTCGCGCCTACAGACACGGCGCACACAGTTTCAGCGGAATGATGAGCTTAGGATCAAATATATCAGAAGATCTTCCCCTTGGTGGGGCAGGCCGTTCCGCCTGCCCGCCGGGCGTCCGTCTGCCTTTAGCTGCTGGTCGTGAGCCACCGCGGCCCAGCCTCTGTCGCAGCCTGGAAGAAGTGTCGAGACGCCTCTACGAACTCCTGGCCCTTGCCAGGCTGCGCCGGCGCAGATGGGACAGACCACCGTCTTTCGTGGTCTGTCGGCCCCTCGCCAGGCCGTCACAGCCTGACGGACTATGGTTTCCGATAACGCCGTATTTCGCGTCCGCGTGGCCCTCCACACTGGCATCGGCGCGCGGAGGTAACCTGTGCCGTCTTGCCCCCCTTTATCAGTCACGAATTTTGAAAATATTTATTACCCCTTCCGCCTCATCGCCTTACTGCCAATCCGCGCCTTCCCTGCCCCTCGTTTCTCCCACTCCGCCCGCTATCGTAAAGCCGAAAGGGACCCTCCATGCCTTACCTCACTGACCAACAGCTCCAGGTCGTCGACGCCCTGTCCAATGGCGCCGCCCTCATCGCCGCCGCCGCTCAAGCCGGCGTCCATCGCAATACCATCTCCAACTGGCGCAACTCGCCCGATTTCCGCGAGGCCTTAGCCATCGCCCATCACGAACGCGCCGCCCTCTACCGCGACCGCGCCGTCGATTTCGCCGACCTCGCCTTTGAAACCATCCGCGCCGTCCTCACCGACCCCAACTCTTCCCCCTCCACCCGCCTCCGCGCCGCCATCTTCATCATCGATAAGGTCTCCACCCCGCCCAAGTTCGAAAAGGAAAAGCCCGCAACCATGGCCAGCCTGTTAGTTGCCATCGAGGAAACCGGCCGCATGCGGTCCCCCCAACCGCCCGCCGATGCACAAAATTGCACAACGCCCAACGAATCTGGCCTCCACTTGCACAATCCTGCACAAAAGCCCGAACCCTACCGCCGTCCCGAACCCAAAACCGGCCGCAACGGCACGTGCCCCTGTGGCAGCGGCAAGAAATACAAACATTGCTGCCTCGGTAAGTCCTCAGCCGCAGCCGCCTAAAGTCGTCGAATTTAGGTTGAGCCGGTTTTTGAATTTTGTACGACTGCCAGGCCGTGGGGCAGACCATCGTTTTTCGTGGTCTGCCCCGCAAACGGTCGCTCTGCCAGGCCAGAATGCCCGCGCCACACGGCTGGCAACACTGAGGGACGCCGTGATTGGTGATGCGGCGTTGGCTGCAGCGCCGCTGGCTGCAGCGCCGCTGGACCGTCCGCCTTCAATCGGAATAGAATCCAAGTGTGCGGCCTCGGCTCCCAAATGCTCCAGTCAGAGCCGCGACCGTGAGGGAGCGGTTCCAGGATGTGTGACCCGAATTGCGAAACCGAGTGCTAAGCCGGCGAAGCTTTCTTCCGCTGCTCGCTGGCGGCCGGTTGCTGTTTAGCCCGGCTTCCGCGGCGGCGCAGGGGATGGCCACGCGAAACGTGAAGGCCGCGCCGCGCGGCAAACCCTCCGGTATTCCTTTTCTGGCCCGCCTTACGGACGTTGCCGAAGCGGCCGGGTTGACAGCGCCCACCATATACGGCGGGATCGACCGCAAGGACTACATCGTCGAGACGATGGGCTGCGGGTGCGCGTTTTTCGATTACGATAACGACGGCTGGCTGGACGTTCTGCTGCTGTGTGGGACGCGCTTTGGAGAAGCTCCCGGCGGCGCCGCCAACCGCCTGTATCGCAACAATCGGGACGGCACATTCACGGACGTGACGGAGCGGGCGGGGCTGGCGCGCACGGGATGGGCGTCGGGCGTGGCGGTGGGCGATTACGACAACGACGGGTACGAAGACCTGTTCATCACCTACTGGGGTGAGAACGTCCTCTACCACAATAACGGAGACGGCACCTTCAGCGACGTCACCAAAGCCGCCGGCGTGGGCCGCAACCGGACCCACTGGGGCACCGGCTGCACCTGGATCGACTACGACCGGGACGGCCGGCTGGACCTGTTCGTGAGCAATTATCTCGATTTCGATCTCGATACGGCGCCCAAGCCGGGAGCGAACCAGAACTGCATGTTCAAAACCGTGCGCGTGAACTGCGGTCCGCGCGGGCTTCCCACGGGATTGCACTCGCTCTACCACAACAACGGCGACGGCACCTTCACCGACGTGACGGCGGCGGCGGGAATCGGCAAGATCGCGGGGCGTTTCGGGCTGACCGCGGTAGCGGCCGATTTCGACGAGGACGGATGGACGGATCTGTTCGTAGCCTGCGATACCAGCCCGAGCCTGCTGCTGATCAACCGTCACGACGGCACGTTCCGCGAAGAGGGAGTGGAGCGCGGGGTGGCGCTGAGCGACGACGGTGTGGAGCAGGCGGGGATGGGAGTGGGCCTCGGCGATTACAACCTGGACGGGCGTCTGGATCTGTTTAAGGGGCACTTCACCGACGACACCAACGCCCTTTACCGGAACGAGGGCGAAGGCAATTTCAGCGACGTGACGCTGAGCGCCGGCCTGGGCGTGGAGACAAGGTTCACGGGTTGGGGCGCGGGGATCGTGGACTTGGACAACGACGGCTACCCGGACCTGTTTCTGGTGACCGGCAACGTCTATCCGGAGATCGACGGGAAGCTGGCGGGGTACCCGTACCGGACACCGCGGCTGGTGTTTCGGAACCTGGGGAACGGCAAATTCGAAGAGCTCATCGAAGGCGCCGGGCCGGGCGTGGAGGCGCGCCATGCCAGCCGCGGGTGCGCTTTTGGCGACTTCGATAACGATGGCGACCTGGATGTCCTGATTATCAACTTGAACGAGCCTCCTTCGCTGTTGCGCAACGATGTGAGTGGCGACAACCGGTGGCTGAAGGTGAAGCTCGTCGGTACCGAATCGAACCGCAGCGCGATCGGCGCGCGGGTCACCGTCGAGCACGGAGGCAAGCGGCAGGCGCAGAACGTATCCAGCCAGGAGAGTTACCTGTCCTGCAGCGACCGGCGGCTGCATTTCGGTTTGGGAACGGGGGAGGCGGCGGACGTGGAAGTTTACTGGCCGAACGGCAAGAAGCAGGCATTTCGGAAGGTCGCGGCCAACCAGCTCGTGGTGATTCGTGAAGGCGCGGCGGTGGTAGAGCGGGCGCCGTGGCCCGGGCGCTGACGGGTTATGGCGGCACGGTTGGGTCGGGCCGCTCCGGCTTGGGTTGAAGGCGCATGGCGCGGTAGGTTTGCCGGAGTTGCTCCTTCATGTCTTTCACTTTCTGGAATTCGGCCAGCTCGCGGCCGGCGTCGGCCGCGCGGCCCATGCGCCGGTACACCATCGCCAAGTGGTAGTGGATCGGCGCGTCAAAGGGTTCCAGCCTGGCAGCGCGCTCCAGCAGCGGGGCGGCTTTTTCCGGCTGGTTCATTGCGATGAGAGTCTTTGCCAGACCGGCGGCGGCATCGGCGTCACCCGGCTGCAACTCGAGCGCCCGTGAAAAGTGCGCGCCGGCCGCGGTGAGGTCCGACGCGCGTAGGGCGAACTCACCCAACCGGCACGCCGACTTTTCATCGTAAGGATCGACGGCCAGGGCGGCTTCGTACTCTTTTTGAGCGCCGTCCGGGTCCGAGCCCACGCTCAGCAGTTCCGCCAACTCGAAGTGCGCGCCGGGGAGGCGCGGGTCGATCTTGAGAGCTTCGCGGTAGTGGGCGATGGCGCCCTCGGCGTTGCCCTGGCGATTCAACTCCCGAGCCATTAACTGATGCATGCGCGCGGATCCGGGCGCGGCCGTGGCGACGCCCAACATAGCTTCATCGGTCAGGGTCGAGTAAATCCGGTACGCCGTGTATAAGATCTCGGGGTCGGTGGGCCGCAATCGGCGAAGCACACCGACCACGTCCGCGGCTCTTTGTAACTCGCCCGCGCCATAGTAAAGCTCGATCAGCTCCATGCCGGTCTGCACCTTCAGCTTTTCTTCCGGCACGCGCGGCAGAGACTCCTTCAGATCGGTTTCCGCGCGAGCGAGGTCGCCCGTACGCTTTTCGCACATACCGAGCAGGGCCTGGGTTTTCGCAAGGCCCGGCTGGAGTTTCAAGGCAGCACGAAGGTGCCCGGCGGCCTGGGCAAAATCGCCCCGAAAGTAGAGCAGGACGCCGAGGTTGCCGCGCGCATCGACGTTATTGGGATCGAGCGCCACGATGGCGGCAAACTCACGGGCGGCGAGATCGGTTTGGTTGGTCCGCAGGTATTCGCCGGCCTGGCGGGCGTGGGTCGCGATCTGCTGTAGCTTGTCCGGAGCGGACTGCGCGAGGGCGCACGCCGGCAACAGGAGACAGACCGCGAATACTGCCCTCGGGTCCACGGTTCTAATCACGATTCGACCTCCCTGTTTCGGGTGAAGTCCGGGCGGACGGTGGCGCCTCGCGCTAGGCTAACTCAATCCACATGGCCGACATAGTTCGGTGCGTTTACTTGAACATGGAAGCCATCCGGGTCGACGAACTTAAACGATTCCTGCGAATTACCGCTGTCGAACGTGAGATTGAGTTTCTTCAATTTAGCGCGCACCTGGTCGGCGTTGAAGCCCGCAATCCCGAAGTCGTAGTGATCCACCCAGGGAGTCGGTTTGTCTCCCTGCTCCACGCCGAAAAAGGAGTCTCCCACGCCCAGGATATGGGTCTTCGCCGACTGTTGCTTCAGCGGCATGCCGAAGAACTCCTGATAGAAGTTGGACGTGCGGTGAAGGTCGGGAACCTTCACGGTGACATGATTGATGCTGACGGCCCGCTGGCCTTTCTCCTTCGGCGCCGTCTGCGCGGCAGCGACCAGCGCCGCGAGGGAGAGAGCGAGCTGGCGGCGGGTCAGTTTGCCGCGCTCGAAATTGGTCAGCATCGTTTCTATGGCTTGTATCATAGGGTCCTTTCAGTTACGGCGATACATCCAACAACCGCTCCCTCACGGTCGCGGCTCGGACTCGAGCATGCCCCGTCAGGGTCCCAGCCGCGGACCGTGAGGGAGCGGTTGCGCGAATATATCAGCGAACTCCCGAAACGGTGTACTCAGTCCCGTTCCGTCAACTAACGGTGACAGGTATCGTAACACCTCGCCGTTTCGATCGGGGTTATGTCCAACTCAGATTGGTGATGGAGTCGGCCGGCATGGAAACCTCGGTCGCGAGATTTCCGAGCCGTAATTGCGTCTTGCGCGCGGCGCCGGTATTGCTGAGAACCAATGTTTTGACGCCGTCCGGGTTGACGAACGCCACGTGGGCCAGTTTTTCCAGCTCGCCTACGGAATCGAAGCGCTTGGATCCGCGATGTGCCGCGTGGGCGTAGTGCTTCATAGCCCAATACTCGCCGCTGCGGGTGATTTCTTTGGTCTTGGAATCGACGGTGATGAAGCCCGGTCCGTTGAATGGCCCAATGTTAGGTTTACCGTTTTCGTCGAGCACCAGGTTCCAAACGATGATGCACTTCAGCCAGTTGCGCACGGCATTGGCGGCGCCCACGCCGGCGCGGGCAATGGCCGCGGAAGAGTGCCGGTCGCGGCGATGCTCGCCGGGGACCGCGGCGGCGGGCTCGGGGCCGGCTTCCCCGGGAGTGCCGCCTCCAAAAGTCATCGGGCCGACTAACGAAAACGTGGCTTCGAAATCCCCTTCGGTCCAGTACATGTTCTTGTCCGGGAACAGGTCGTGGACACGGCTGACCGCGGTAACCGAACCGACATAGGGATGCCACGCCACGCCATCGACGTAGCGGCTGAGCAAGGGGTTCTCGAGCTCATTCACCACGCGTCCCCAGAGATTGAAATTATGATCGAGCGCCCAGATTTTCGTCGCGATCTTGCTTTGCTCGAGGGCCGGGCCGAAGTGCTGGCTGACAAATACGATCTCGTGTTCCTGGGCCCAGACGCAGGCGGGCATGCGACCGTCCTGATCGGTGTCGACCTCGTTCTGGGAGGTGATGGCATCGACCGGTACGCCCTCGGACTGGTAGCTCTCGAGGAATTTCACCAGATACCGGGCGTACGCCGGGAAGTTCCTGGGCTTGAGCGAGCCGCCCAACATGGTGCCGCTGGCCTTCATCCATCCCGGAGGGCTCCACGGCGAAGCCAACAGGAACAGTTTGGGGTTGTGCTTACGCGCGGCGCGCAACTGAGGCAGGATGTAGCGTTTGTCGTGATCGATGGAGAACCGGCGCAGGTCGGGGTCTGGGTCGCCCTCATCGTAGCTATACATCGAGGCGGCATAGTCGCTCGATCCAACGCAGATGCGGGTGACTTCCAGGCCGAGTTCGGAGGGATGGTACAACTCGCGAAGTAAGTGGTCGCGGGCGGGCGCGTCGAGCTGGTCGATCATGTAGGCGGCGGCGTCGGTGAGAGCACCGCCGAAGCCGAGCATCTCCTGGTAGGTCCGGGAGGGGTCGAGCACGATCGCGTCGTTCGACGAAGCTTGCGCCGGCTGCCATTTCAGGGCCGGCTCTTCCGAAAACCTCTTCGTGTCCGCCGTTTGTTGAACGGCAATAGTACCCGCCACTTGGGCCGAAGCCGGGACCGTCTGGGACAGTGCCGCGGCGCCCAGGGTTGTCAGGCCAACGAAGCCGCGGCGACTCATTCCGTCAGGCATGAGACAGATCTTCCTTTCCATGCTTGCTAGCGTGCCTGCGCGAACCGGGCGGTAAGCCTGCGCCATTCCGGGTTGCGACACCGGCCGGGACTTCATTCAGAAACCATGGGCACCACCGCGATTTGTCTGGCGGCTTACTTGTATCCGACTTTGAGCGCCTTAGAAAGGTTCGGTTCGGAAGCGAGACGGCGGCCGGAGGGGTATAGTTCGGGTATAGTTCATCTCAGGCCGAAGTGCCAGGGAGCTTGCCGCCGGCACCTATGTTCTTGCCAGGTTTGCAGATAACTGCCGGAGCGATTTCCCGTTCCATGTGAGTGGAGTGAATGGCTGACCCCGACCTGGCGCTGTGATATACTCTCGACCGGGACAGGGTTGTTGCAAAAGAATACAAGCCGCGAGAGCTGGCGCTCACAGGCTTCGCCGGCTCCGAGTGGGTTGCCCGAGACGGACGAAGAACGGGCCGCGGTTCGGGAGCAGTTGGAACGTATCCTCGCCAGCTCCTGCTTCCGAAACAGCAGGAAGTACCCTGCGTTTCTTCGCTACATCGTCGAACACTCGCTGAATGGCGAGACGGAGCACCTCAAGGAGCGGACCTTGGGAGTCGAGGTATTCGGACGCCATCCCGAATACGACACCAGCGCGGATCCGGTGGTGCGAATCGTGGCGGCCGAGGTTCGGAAACGGATCGGGCAGTATTATCACGAGTTGGCCGCGCCGGGCGAAGTAGTGCTCGACTTGCATGCGGGAGCGTACGTCCCGAGTTTCAGCATTCCGGAGCGCGCGGCGGAATTGCATCCGGCCGCCGAGCCTGTAGCGGTCGAGCCGGCGCCCGCAGCCGAAGCGGTGGTGGCGCTCCCATTAGCGGCCCAGTCGGTCGTCGTGCGCTCCCGATTGCGAGGTGTGCATGGGCGAGCTTGGTACGCCGGTGCGACACTCTCGCTGATCCTGCTCGCCGGAGCCGGCATATGGCTCACTCAGCGGCGCGCCACGGTCATGGACCAGTTCTGGAAGCCGGTCGTGGACTCGCCCGGCGACGTGCTGCTGGTGATGGGGGGCGGCGCTTCCTGGATACCTCCGTCCGGCGGCACGGCGACGGAGCCGCCCGCCAGCAACCCTCCGGTTTCGATTGACGACCAACAGTCCCGCGACGTGATCGCGCTTTCCGATGCGACGACTCTTGCCGGCGTGGCTGGGATACTTCGCTCTTACCGCAAGGGCTATCTGATCCGCCCGTTCATACTGATGGACCTGCCGCAATTGAGGACCGAACCGGCCGTGCTCATCGGCGCTTACAACAATCCCTGGACCCTCCGCCTAACGGCCAACCTGCGGTTTTACTTCATCGGCGGACTTACGACCACCTCCCGGTGGCTCGCCGACCGCAAGAATCCGGATATGAAGAGCTGGAAGGTCGACAGCAGCAGGCCTTATTCGGTCGTAACCGACGACTGGGCTATGATTTCGCGTTTCCGGGATCCGGAAACCGAACACTGGATCGTAGCCGCCGCCGGCCTGTCCCGATTTGGAACCATCGCGGCGGGTGAGTTTCTTACGAACCCGATTCACTTGGAAGAACTGGCAAGCCGACTGCCCGCGAATTGGGTGCGCAGGAATCTACAAGTCATCATTGCCACCACGGTCATCAACGGCCAACCCGGCCCGCCGCGCATCCTGGCCACCGAAGTCTGGTAGCGGAACCGCCTGAGAGACGCAACTCCATGGAAAAAAGACCCGCGCCCGGCAGCCACCGATTGGCTTGCCGGGCGCGGCTTTTCAGTCACGCGCTTTTCTACCGGGGGTTTAGAAGAAGAAACGCGCAGCGAGTTGGATGTAGCGGCCGTTGACGGTAACGCCCGTGATCTGGCCGATAGCCGGATTGGCTACGCCGGATGCAAGGGCCGCCGCCGACAATTGGGAGTTGGGTTCACTAAAGCACGGATGGTTGAAGATGTTGGTTCCGTCCATCCTGATCTGCAAACCGGCTCTTTCCCAATTCGGGATCTTGAATGTCTTGGCCAGCGAGAGATCGGCTGTCACCAAGTCCGGTCCTCGCAGCGTGTTCCTTCCGTCGGTACCGAAGGTGTTATTCGCCGGAGTGGCATAAGCTAACTGATTGAACCAGTCGTTGATGGTCTGATTGGCCGCCTTGGGACTTCCGACGCGGTTTGGATACCACGATCCGTCCAGCGCGCCATCGTCGGTAGCCGAGTCCATAATCACGGTGAACGGGTTGCCGGACTGAAGCACGAACTCGGTCGACACCTGCCACCCGCCAAGGATCGCGTCGCCAATGCCATTGTTCAGGAACGAGTGTCCCCTCCCAAGCGGTATTTGGTACACGACGAGTCCTTTCAGTGCTTGCGGTACGTCGAAATTCGATAACGCGTAGTTGGCGCCCGGGTTATACGCATCCTGATAAACGGCGTTACCGTAGTGGCTGCCCCAGCCCGACGTATCCTGCTCATCCATCATCCTGGACCAAACGTAGCTGAACTGCGCGTTGAGACCGTGAGTCAGCCGTTTCCGGAGCGAGAGTTGGAGGGCATTGTAATTGGAGTAGTTATTGAAAAGCCCTGTCAAACCGCCGGGAACGCTGGGGCCGATGCCCTGGTATTGCGGATAGGGGCGCCCGGCCTGCCCTTCACCTAACTTATTGGCGGGAACCTGATTGATGTCTTCCTGGAACTCCAAACCGGTACCGTGACTGCCGACGTAGGCGGCTTCCGCCACGATCCCGCTGCCAAGTTGGCGCTCCGCGCTCGCCGTCCATTGGTAAACCCGCCCCACAGGCGTGTTATAGGGCATGTAAGGTATGTTGCCGCCTCCTTGCCCGTTGTAACTGCCGGCGCCGGTTGCGGCGGAGACATAGGGAAGGTTGGATCCGCTGCCCGAAAGCTGCATGACTGGGGGTTGGCCCGGATTGGCCGAGGTACTGCCGCCGTAGCCGGTGCCGAAGCCCACCGGCGAACCGTCCACATCCATGCTCCACAAAGTGGTGTAGATGCCGAATCCGCCGCGGATCGACCATTGACTCTTCGGCGACCACGCAAAACCGACCCGAGGCAAGAAGCTCTTGTAATTGTTGGCCATGAAGTTACCGCGGTTGTCGTTCAATCCGAAGAGAATCGCGCCTGGAGTGTTCGTCACCGGGTTGTTCAAGGTCGGATCGAAGGTGCCCCAGTGATCGTAAATCACGCTGAAGCCGCCGTGCCCCTCCCAGCGGAGCCCGAGGTTCAGAGTGAAATTCGGCAGAACTTTGATATCGTCCTGAACGAAGAGCGAGGGATTCTTGGACCGCATCCCAGACTCACCTTCCACCAGAGAACTCCACGCCTGCACGTCCCCCAGCAAAAAGTCCGCGTAGCCGACATTGCTATTGGTGAACTGGCCGTTGAATGTGAACTGCCCCGCGTTCAGGTTGCCCCATGGAGTGGAGTTGTCCTGCTCCATCAGAATCTCGCCGCCGAAATGCAGGATGTGCTTGCCGTGGATCAGCGTCACCACATCCGACGGGTTCCAGGAGTTTTCGATATAGATCGCGGAAGTGGCATTGTCCGCCGGGTTCAGGCTGGTGTTGCCGCCGATTCCGTTGATTTGGATGTTGGGAAAGACGTCGGCTTTCAGGGACGTCATGCCCAGTTTCCCCGGATATCCCAGACCTTCGCTTCCGGGCGTAAACCAATTGCCCTGCCGGACGAAGCCCAACCGGAACTCATTTACGACGTTCGGGCTGAACATGTGTACATCCGAAAACTGCGAGTCATAGCCATCGCCGGTCGAGTGCTGGCAATTGATCGGGCAAATTGTGCCGGCGCCGAGGCTGGTGTTGCCGTGCTCGGAGATCGAAAAAGTCGCCCGGTTCTTGGCGCTGACATTGTAGTCCCAGCGCCCGAATTCCTTGGCGGAGGGGCTGGTGCTGACGCCCAGTGCGCGGTAGTTATTGGCGATTAGATTGCCGGGGAGGTTCGGCGCCAGGAAGTACGCCTGGATTTTAGCCGCGATGGGGTCGAATCTGGCCGACGGGATCGAGTTATTCGGGAAAGGTTTGCCCGAGGAGGGGTCGGAAATAATTCCGAACACGGTCGGATCGAAGACGCCCGCCTCCATGGCGGCTGTCGGCATACTGGCCGTCAGGGTCGACTGACTGGGATTCGCAATCCGGTCCAAGTTGAAGTAAAAGAACATCTTGTTCTTGACGATCGGCCCAGATACGGACCCGCCGTAGTCGTTGTATCGTTGTCTCGGCTTTTGTGTGTCGAAAAAGCTCCGGGCATTCAGGTCGTCGTTCTGGAGGTAATCGTAGGCGGACCCGTGCCATTGATTCGCACCGGACTTACTGATCAGGTTGAAGACGTCGCCGCCGCCGCCATATTGCGCGGTAAAGGTCGAAGTAGTGATCTGGACTTCGGCGATAGACTCGAAGATCTGATCGTCTCCTATATTGGCGCTGTGGGGCAGCCGGATGGAAGCTCCGTCAGCCAGGTAGCTGGAGTAAAAAGGCATGGTGCCATTGATCGACATGGCAACTCCGGGATTCGAGGTGCCGCCGCTCCCTTGACCGGTGGCGGGAGTCCCGGTGGCGCCGGGGATCATTTTGACCACGTTTTGCCAGTCCGGAGTCACGTTCGGCAATGCCGCCATGCTCGCCGCCGCTATGGTACTGGACTGCTCGGCGGTTTCAGTCTTCAGCAGGGCCGCGTCTGCTGTCACTTCGACTTGCTGCTGCGCGGCTCCGACCGAAAGCTGCGCATCGACGCTGATGGCGCCGACTTCCAAAACGACGCCGTCGCGGACAACCTTCCCGAAACCCGATTTGACGAAGGTGATCCGGTACCTTCCCGGCAGGATCGAAACCGCGTCGTAAAGGCCGACCGAGTTGGTGACGAGTTCCTTCGCCACACCGGTGTCGAGGTCCAGGAGCGTTACGCTCACACCTGGAACAACCGCGCCCGTGGCATCAGTAACCGTGCCGCGGATATCGCCGGAATTGGTGTTCTGCGCAAGGCCGAAACCGGCCATGAATATAATGAGGAACGCCGCCGGCAGGATGCGTGCCACTGCCGGCAGGAGCCGAATCAGCCAACAACCCGGAGCTCCCGATTTGCGGCGTTCGGCTCCGATTAAATGGCCTTCAACATGCACGATAGTACCTCCTGAAGATTTCTTGCGAGTCACCCGCACCGGGGACCTGGAAACGTTGGACGCCTCCAAGCTCCATTCGAGCTGCGCCCAAAGCATTTTGTAGCCGATCCGCGCGTGGCCGGACCGACATCAAGACTGCGGTATGGTTGTATCCGAGTTTAGGTGGCTTGCCAAGGTTCGGTTCGGAAGCGACACCGGCGGCGCCGAGGGTATAGTGCGGGTATAGTGCGTCGTACCGAGCGGTCCGCCGGCGAGGCCTGTCTTCTTGCCATGCCTGTAGATTGCCGCCGCGGCGATACGCCCCAATCGGTCCGCCGGTCGCTGCCCTGCCCCGCAAACACGGGCCCGGTCGCGCGCTGGGGATATTCGGGCAAAAAATACTTTTTGGCGGCTCCATGCGTTGCTGCCGGGTGTAAACTGTTGGCGGGCCATGAGGTCGTGTCTGGCACTGGCAGCGTTTCTGCTTTGCCCTCGTGCCGCTGCTCGCGGGGCTCGTTCGCGCTTCCGCAGCGGTTCAATAACAGGAGTTAAGGAGCGAAAAGTGATATCATCGACTGCTCTCCGCAGTCTGACCGTCGTAATTGGGGCTTCGATTTGCGTGGGTCTTGTTTTGGCCATGCCCCCAGCCTACAAAGGCAAGCCGTTTCGCGACGAACACCATCACGGGAGTCCGCAAGTCATTCCGGGAACGGTCCAGTGCGCACTTTACGACCTGGGAGGGGAAGGTGTCGCCTACCATGACACCGACCCGGTCAATCATGGCAGCGGGGAGCTCAATCATACCTCGTTTATGGAAAAGGGCGTCCTCACCAAGCATTGCAGGCCGGGAACGCCGGAGTACATATGCTACTTCCGGGAGAAGGAAGGGGTGGACATATCTTACACCAAGGATTTCGCCGATTTCAATCATCCCAATCTGTTCGATCCTCCGAAGGACCAGCTTTATGTAGGGTGGGAAGAAGACGGTGAGTGGGCGAATTATACCGTACGGGTGAAACAGGCCGGAACCTATAAGGTGATCGCGCTCTACGGGAAGGCCGCGAATATCATTAAGTTCGATATCGACAACAAACCAGCCTCCGAATGTAAATTGCCCCTGGATACCGGCAGCCCGCACAAATGGAACAAGGCCGAAATCGGAACCATCACCTTTCCGAAAGCCGGGCTGCAGTTGTTGACCGTGCATTACGCCAAGGAAAACAATCTGGCTTACTTCGAGTTTGTGCGAACGCGATAGCGCCGCCGGCATGGCTCACGCTCCGGTTTGGCGGGGAGTATAATTCAGGCACGGGGGTGAGCGATGGCTGTTCGCGCTTTTCGAACCTGGATCCCGTGGATGGCGGCCGGGCTGATGATTTCCATGGCAACGGCGCAGAGCAAGGGGACAACGACAACCGGCGGCGCCGGGAGCCTGGGTGGCAGCACCACACGGACGGGTCCCACTCCCGGCACGACCAACAATACGTCGACCACCACGAACCCGACCGGGGCCGTGCCGATCTTTCTTTCGGGGCGGGTCATGCTGGAAGAAGGCACTCCCCCGCCCCAGGCGGCGCGCATCGAACGCGTCTGCGGAACGTCCATCCACACCGAGGGCTTCACCGACCCGAGCGGAAACTTCGCCATCCAGCTTGGCAGTTCCGAGAACGCGGCCTACCAAGACGCCAGCGACACCGGGCCGGGCGGTTCGCGTACGATGACGGGGGGCGCCGGGAGTTCGTCGACCGGAGGACTGGGCAGCGGCCTTACGGACCGGCGGCTACTCAATTGCGAGTTGCGCGCCAGACTGGGCGGCTACCGTTCGCAGAGCCTTCCTCTTACCGATCGGCGGCCGATGGATAACCCGGACCTTGGGGTGATTCTGTTGCACCGCGAGGGCGGCGAAGCCGGCACCACGGTGGCCGCCAGTTCGCTCTCCGCCCCCAAGGACGCCCGCAAGGCGTTCGACAAAGCGCAGGCCCTGATGCAGAAAGGGAAGGTCGACGACGCCTACAAGAGCTACCGGAACGCGGTGTCGCTCTATCGCGGTTACGCCGCGGCCTGGTGCGAGTTGGGAAAGATCGAAGCCGGGTCGGGCCAGATCGACACGGCGCGTCTCTCGTTCCGCGAGGCCGTCGAAGCCGACGCCAAGTATCCGGATGGTTACGTCCAACTGGGGGCTCTGGCGGTCCATGACAAGAAATGGCAGGAGGCCGCGGACCTCACCGATCAAGCCTTGAAGCTGAACTCGTTCGACTATCCCATGGCCTGGTTTCACAACGCCGTGGCCAATTACAATCTCAACCGCATGGATCCGGCCGAGCAGAGCGCTCTCAAGGCGGAACGCCTCGACACACGCCATCAGTATCCCCAGGCGGGCTACCTGGTGGGATTGATCCGCATGAACCGGAGAGACTATAAATCGGCGGCGGACTACATCCGCGCGTATTTGAAGCAGGCTCCGGATGCCGCCGACGCACCCCAAGCGCGCCAGCAACTGGCCAAGATCGAAGCGTTAGCTACGGCCGAACCAGTAAAATGAGCGAGACCGCGAGGGAGCGGTTGCAACTGGGTATGCCGTTTTGGGGGAACGACAGGCCGGGAGGCCTGTCCTACCGACCCGGAACTCCCATCCAGCCGCGGGTTGCAACATCGGCGAGCGTAAAGGCCACCATGATCCCCAACCAGAGGACGGTTGCCGCCATGGCGAACTGGGTCAGCTTGCCGCTGTGGCGCAGGTGCATGAAGAACAGGGCCACCAGCATCATCTTTACCACCGCAATGGTGAGTGCGACGACCACGCTGAACGGCCCAAGGTCGACGAAGGCCACCGCAGTGGTGACGCCCGTGAGAATCAGCAGCGAGATCCAAATCACCGCGTAGGTTTTTACCGAATCGATATGTTGCGTCATGGCTATTTCAGATGGCGGTCGATCAAATAAAACAGCGGGAACAGGAAAATCCAGATGATATCGACAAAGTGCCAGTAAAGGCCGCCAATATCGACGGGCGTCATGTACTCGGAGCTGTATTTGCCGCGGATGGAGTTGATCAGCAGCCATGTCATGATGCCGGCTCCCACCACCATGTGAAGCGCGTGCAGGCCGGTCATGGCGAAATACAGCGAAAAGAACAACTGCGCCGGGCCTTGCATGGCGACGCCTTCGAAGTGGAAGCTGGGGCCAGGCACATGGTGCTCGGCGAACTTCTCGCTCCACTCAAAGGCCTTCACACCCAGGAAGACGAAGCCCAGCAGCAAGGTGAGAACGATGTTGACCGCGAGAGCTTTCTTCTGGCCCAACTGGGCCGCGCGCACGCCCAGCACCATGGTGAAGCTGCTGCACAGCAGAACGGCGGTATTGGCGGCGCCGATGTAGACGTTCAGGCTGCTGGAGGCCAGGGCGAAGATGTCGGGATAGGCGGCGCGGTACACGATGTAGGCCAGAAACATGCCGCCAAAGAACATCACTTCGGTGATCAGGAAGACCCACATCCCGAACGTGGAAGCGTCCTTTTGTTGTTCGGCGGTGTCGAATTGTACTTGAAGAGCGGGCGAAGCCGCGTGTGCGTGATCAGCCAACGGAGGTCACCTCTTCCGTGAGGGCGGAATAATCGTATGCCTCGTGGGTCACCACGGGCAAGTGGTCGAAATTGTGAAGCGGCGGCGGCGAAGCCGTTTTCCATTCCAGGCCGGTTGCCTGGTAGGGATTGGGACCGGCGAGCGGGCCGTATTTCCAGGACCAGGCCAGGTAAACCATCGGCATGACGTAGCCCACCGCCAGTATCGAAGCGCCCAGGGTGGACATCACGTGCAGTACCTGAAATTCGGCCGGATAAACGTGGTAGCGGCGCGGCATGCCCAGATAACCCAGAATGAACTGGGGGAAGAAAGTGCCATTGAAGCCCAGGAATACGACGGCCGCCGAGAGTTTGGCCC
The DNA here is from genome assembly GCA_049509915.1 of Bryobacteraceae bacterium. Classification (GTDB taxonomy): domain Bacteria; phylum Acidobacteriota; class Terriglobia; order Bryobacterales; family Bryobacteraceae; genus JBEKYD01. Next base: position 19,587 of record JBEKZL010000061.1, read on the forward strand.
ATCCTTCGGGATACATTCGCCCGGTGATCTTCGGCCACCAGAAATGCAGTCCGCCGAGGAAGGCCATGATGGCTCCGCCCACCATGATGTAGTGGAAGTGGGCTACCACGAAGTAAGTATCGGTAACGTGTACATCGATACCGAGGCTGGCCACAAACAGCCCGGTAAGGCCGCCGATGGTAAACAGGCCGATGAAGCCGAAGGCGTACAGCATCGGAGTCTCAAACGAGATCGAACCTTTGTATAGCGTCGCGGTCCAGTTGAAAACCTTGATGGCCGATGGAATCGCCACGGCATAACTGAGGAACGAGAACACCAGCCCGGCGTACACCGATTGCGTGCTGACGAACAGGTGGTGGCCCCAAACCAGAAAACCGAAAACGGCAATCGCCATGCTCGATCCGGCCACGAAGTGATACCCGAAGACCGGCTTGCGCGAGAAAGTGGAAATCAATTCGCTGATCACTCCCATGGCCGGCAGAATCATGATGTAAACCGCGGGGTGGGAGTAGAACCAGAAAAGATGCTGAAAGAGCACGGGATCGCCGCCGAGGGCGGGGTCGAAGATGCCGATGTGAAAGACGCGCTCGCAAAAGACCAGGATGATGGTCACGGCGATCACCGGAGTGCCCAGCACCTGAATCACGCTGGTGGCATAGTGGGCCCACACGAACAGAGGCAAGCGGAACCAGGTCAGACCGGGAGCGCGCATGCGGTGTATGGTGACGATGAAGTTCAGGCCGGTCAGAATGGAGGAGAAGCCCGCCACGAAAATTCCCAGCGCGGTGGCAATCACCCAGGAGTTGGAATAGGTGGTGCTGTAGGGAGTGTAGAAAGTCCAGCCGGTATCTACGCCGCCGGCCAGCATGGCGAATAGAGCGAACAAGCCGCCCACCACGAGCAGATACCAGCTCAGCAGGTTGATGCGCGGGAAGGCCAGATCGCGGGCGCCGATCATCATCGGTATCAGAAAGTTGCCGAGCGTGGCCGGAATGGACGGAATCAGGAAGAAGAAGATCATCATGATTCCGTGCATGGTGAACAGCCGGTTATAGATGTCCGACGATACCAGGTCGCCTTGCGGGGTAAGCAACTCGACGCGGATGAGCGTGGCGAAAGCGCCGCCAATGAAGAAAAACAGCGTAATCGTGGCCAGGTACAACAGCGCGATCCGCTTGTGGTCCTTGGTCAATAGCCACGACTTCAGGCCGTAACTGTTATTTAAGTAATTTTCCGGTTCCTGTGCCATATTTCTTTACCGATTGGATGCCTGCGCCTTGTTATCCGCCGCGGGCGCGGGGGCCGGCGGCTTGGGCGTCAGCGACTTGACATATTCCACCAGTTCCAGCACGTTTTCTTCGGTGACCTGGCCCTGGAAAGTCGGCATCAGGGGCTGGTAGCCGAAGACTACTTTGGCGTCGGGGCGCAGAATGGACTCCCGGATGTAGGCCTCGTCCGCTTTGACCGTGGCGCCGCCGACCAGCTTGACGTTGGCACCGAACACATTCACCAGCGTAGGGCAGCGGCCGGAATTGTCGGGCTTGTGGCAATTGGAGCAGGCCAGGTCGTTGAACAGTTTTTCTCCCCGATCCGCCAGGGTCCCGGTTTTCTTGCCGCCGCTCAGCCAATCCTGGTAATCCTCGGCCGAGAGCACGTAGACCCATCCGGTCATGCCGGAATGCTTGGTGCCGCAATATTCGGCACAGAACAGATGATACTTGCCGGTCTGGGTGGGAGTGAACCAGGTAGTGGAGTAGCGGCCCGGAACCACGTCCTGCTTGGTGCGGAACGCCGGCACATAAAAGGAGTGGATGACATCCTCCGACGTCATAGTGAGGCGGATGGGCCGGCCCACCGGAATGTGAAGCTCGTTGATCTCGCGCTGGCCCTCCATGTGCTCCAGCTTCCACATCCACTGTTTGGCGACCACATAGATGGACAGCGCGTTCTGGGGCGGGCGGCTCTCGCGGAAGAAAATCTCCGCGCCCCACCCGAACATCACCATGGCCAGCCCAAACGGAATCACCGACCAGACGATTTCGAGGGCAATGCCGGTGTGCACGGCCTTAGGCACGCCGTCGTTCCCGGCGCGCTTCCGGTACTTGATCGCCAGAAAGAAGATCGAGGCGAAAATCAATATCGTAAAGAACACCGACACGGCAACCAGATAGAAGTATAGGTGGTCCACATCGGGAGCGAAGGTGGACGCCTGTTCCGGGAAAAGAGGTATTTTCATCGCGCAGAATCCGTTTGCACCCGGCCGTTCCGCGCGCGCGCGTCCCGCCGGAAGAAGACCAGCAGGACAGCGCCGCCCACCAGAACGAAGGCGCCGGCGGCGCCGCGCAGAATGTTGATCGCGATGGCGCCGTACTTTCCCGTAGTGGGATCGTAATGGTAGCAATACAGCAAAATCTCATCCACCGGCGTGCCGATCTTCTTCTGGGAAGCTTCCACCAGGCCTAGCCTCAGATCGCGCGGCGAGTAATCCACCCCATAGAAGTATTTCGAAATGCGGCCTTCCGGAGTGAGGATCATGATGGCGCTAGCATGGGCGAATTGTTCGGTCGCCGGGTCGTACTTGTAATGGAAGCCCACGGCGTCAGTGAACGTCTTGATATTGGCCTCGTCTCCGGTGAGGAAGTGCCAGCCGTTGGCCGAATTCGGGCGTTTGTATCGCCTTACGTACAGCTGCTTCTTAGCCGCGGCCAGCTCCGGGGTATCTTTCGGGTCGAAGCTGATGCTGACGACGTTAAAGTCCTTTCCGGCATCGAGCGAAACCGCCTTCAGAGCGCTCTCGAGGCCGGTCAGGATTTCGGTGCAGAGCATGGGGCAGCGATAGTAGACCAAGGCAAGGATGACCGGTTTGCCGTCCGCAAAGAAGCTGGCCAGCGGCATGACGCGGCCGGCCTCGTCACGAAAATTGACGTCCAGCGGGACCTGCTGGTTCAACCTCTGTTCAATGCTCACCCCGGCCAGAGCGCCCGGTAGTGCGGGTCTCAAATTGGAATCCTGCAAGCTGTAGCTGGGCTGCGCCGGAGCGGGCTGGCCCGGCTGAGCCAGAACCGCCGACGCAACCAGCAGGAGGGAGGCACAGAGCTTGATCGGCATCATCATTTGCCTGCCAGTTCCGGCGCCAACGGTCCGCCCTGTTGCTGCATTTTAGGGCCAAGGCCGGCTTCGGTGGGGACGCTCACCTCGCTCGCGGGCGGAGCCGCGGGCCGCGACGGCAACCCGCGCTGGGCCATCAATTCGATGGCGCGCTCGATCGGCAGCCTCACCACGCCGGCCGGTTTGTCGATCCAGCCGTAGGTGTGCAGCAATTCTTCCTCGGCGGCGCGTTCGCGCGCCAGGTCGAGCGCGGGCGTCTCCTCCAACTGCGGAGCCGGGGGACGCCGCGGCTCGCCGGCGACCACGTTCTGCCTGCCCGAAGGCACGCCGCTGGTGACGTGCTCCAAATAGCGGAAGACGCCCACTACGATGGCGAAAGACGCGATACACAGCAGCGCCAGACCAATTCCGAACTTGCCTATTGCGAGGACATTGACGTCGCGCCGCTCGTGGCGCTCGGCGGGATTGTCCAGATTAACGTGCTCCGCTTCCTCCGGCGCGCCGTAGGGATGATCCGGTTTATTCGCGGCCATGATTCAGAGCCTCCTCCAGGTTCGGTTCGTGCAACGGCACCAGCGGCCTCTTCTCCAGTTGGATGAAAAAATACGCCAGCCAGATGCCGATCAATCCAGCCGGAGCGGCAATATCCATCCAACTCAGGTGGAACGCGCGGCCGTAGAAGTAAGGCGTCACCTGCCAGAACAGGTCCACCATGCGCATGAACAGGACGAAGATCGCCACGTTGCGCAGCAGCTTGGCATTCCGTTTCAGGTCGCGCGACAGCAGGAGGGAAAACGGCAGCGCAAAGTGGAACAGCACCAGCCCCATCGCGATGTACCCCCAACCACCGTTGGTGCGCGACAGGTACCAAGGAATCTCCTCGGGAAGATTGCCGGTCCAGATGATCAGGAATTGCGAATAGGAGAAGTAGGCCCACACCATGGTCAGCATGAACATCAGCTTGCCCAAGTCGTGGAAGTGCCGCTTGGTAAGCACTTGCGACATCGGCGCGCGCGCCTGCAGCGCCACCAGCAGGGTGATCAGGAACGCCATCGAGGTCAGACCCTGGCCCGCCATGAAGAGCAGTCCGAACATGGTGGAGAACCACTGCGAGTGCAGCGACAGCACCCAATCAATGGACATGAAGGTGACGCTCAGCGACCAGAAAATTACTCCAGGCCCGGCCAGGAAGGACATCTTGCCGTGGGCTTTGGCCGGCCCGTCGCGGTCCTCCACCAACGACCAGCGGTTGAAATAGTACGACAGGAACATCCAGCCGAAGAAATACACGAAGGCGCGCAGCAGGAAGAACCGGTAATTCAAATACGGCGCCTGGTGCGTCAGCACGCGGTCGGCCGCGACCACGGCCGGGTGGGCCCACGGATACAGGTTGGGAATCCCGATGACGATCGGCAGGAACAGTACCAGCACCAGCGGCAAAGTGCGCGCTGCGGCTTCGGCCGGGCGACGAATCACCACCCCCCACGCGCCGCCGGTCAGGTATTGCAGCATCAGCCAGACCAGCGGTCCGACGGCCAAGCCCAGCACAAAAAGGAACGCCCAAAGGTACGACTGGTAGAACTGGAAGGGCTGATGAAAAACCAACAGTCCGGCGGCCATTGCCACCATGCCGACAATGCCGACAATCAGCGCAAGCGTCCGCCAGCGGCGCAGGTCGGTACGAAGCCCGTCGGAAACCCGGAAATCGATGCTGGTTTGGGCGGTCACTGTGCACCTCCCTGGGAGAGTTGCCCGCGCGCGTCGGGAGGCACGTCGTTGAGTGTGCCGTTCTCGCTCAGTTGCAAGGTCCGTATGTAGGAGACAATCGCCCAGCGGTCCGCTGGCGCAACCTGGGCGGCATAGTCCGGCATGGCGCCGAATCCGTTGGTGATCACGTCGAAGATGTAGCCGGCCTGAACCTTACGCAGCCGGTCGCTATGGTAGGACGGCGGATGCTTGTAGCCGCGCCGGACGATTTTGCCGTCGCCGAATCCCAGTTGGCCGTGGCACGGGGTGCAATAGATGGTGAAGCGGTTCTGGCCGCGTTCGATCACCTGGCGCGTCACCGGAAACGGGAAGGTCTCCAGGAATGTTTTGCCGTCCGGCTCCTTGCCGGTATAGAAGGCTGCGTCGTCGTCCAGATGGCCGCGCGGTATCGTCCCCTCGATCAGTGAACGCTCCGATCGGCCGTCCTCGAAGAATGTGCTGGGCCGCAGCGGAATATATTTGGGCTGATTCTGCATGTCCGACCGGCAACTCACGGTCGCGGCCAGCGCCAGCAGGACGGCACCCCATACAGCACTCTTGTGTATCGCGCCGCGCTGTGGGGCAGGCTCCCAGCCTGCGGCGGCCTCCCAGGCCGCCTTGCTGCGGCCCAATCGATCAAGCAGGCAGAAACTGACAAATCGGCTCCATCGGAGGCCCTTCTCAGGAGCGGGTTTGGATAGTATAGTGCGGGGCGGCCTGGGAGGCCGCCGCAGGCCACGGGCCCGCCCCACAAATTCCGAAACCTGGGTCAACCCGAATTTCACGAGATCGAAAACTCCGGGATTAGTGCGCAACTTCGGACACCTCTTTAGCATCCAGGCTCTCCAGAAACTGGGCCGTCTTCTGGCGTTCGAACAGCGGGTCCTCCGATTCGATGCACAGAAAGAACCGGTCGCGCGATGCCAACGCGAACCGCTTGGCATTGAATACCGGGTGATACGGCATCGGCAGCCCGCACAGGCCCAATAGGCCGAGCACGGTCGTCAAACCAGCAAATAGAATCGTGCATTCGAAGGTGATGACAAAATACTCCGGCCAGCTATGGAGCGGCCGGCCGCCCACGTTGATCGGATAATAGATAACGGTGACGAAGTACTGCAGGAGATAGCCGAGCGCGCCGCCCGTGAGCCCTCCCAGCAGCACCAGCAGGGGCAAACGGTTGTGATGCAAGTGGAGCGCGTCGGTCAACTCTTCGATCGGAAACGGGGTGTACGCGTCCAGCTTGCGATAGCCTTCTTCGCGCGCCGCGCGGGCCGCTTTCACCAGCGCGTTGGGAGTCTGGAATTCGGCGATCAGCCCGTAGGCCGGAGTGCTTTCGGCCGTGGCGTGGCCGCTCGCGGCGAGTTCACTCATTCCGCCACCTCCTTTTCCACCTTGGCGTGCGGCAGCAGCGTGCGCACTTCAAAAATGGAGATCATGGGCAATCCGCGGATGAACAGGAAGAACAACGTCAGGAACAGGCCGATGGTGCCGAGGAAAACGCCCCAATCCCAACGGGTAGCGTGGAAGATGCCCCATGAAGACGTGACGAAATCCTGCGCCAGGCTGCTGACGATAATCACGAACCGCTCCAGCCACATGCCGCACAGCACCACCATCGAGGATAGGAACAACAGCGCCGGCGTGTTGCGGATCTTCTTGAACCACAGCAACTGCGGCGCGATGATATTGCACGTCACCAGACTCCAGTAAGAGCTCATGTACGGCCCGGTCATACGATGGTGAATCGCCGCGGCCTCGAAGATGTTGCCACTGTACCAGCCGGTGAACGCTTCCAGGATATAGGCGTAAGCCACGATCAGGCCGGTCGCCAGCATCACCTTGCCGCAGTTATCCAGATGCTTGTCGGTGATCAGGCCTTCCAGGCCATAGACCGAGCGCAGCGGAATGGCCAGCACCAGCACCATGGCGAAGCCGGAATAAATCGCGCCCGCCACGAAGTACGGTGGGAAGAACGTGCTGTGCCAGCCGGGAACGATGGCGATAGTAAAGTCGAAGCTCACCACCGTGTGTACGGAAAGCACGAGCGGAGTGGCCAGGCCAGCCAGCAGCAGCGAAGCGGTTTCGAAAATGCTCCAGTGCTTCGCCGAGCCGCGCCAGCCCATCGCCAGCAGTCCGTAAATCACGCGCGCGATTTTATTGCCGGCCCGGTCGCGCAATGTTGCCAGATCGGGAATCAAGCCGACAAACCAGAACACCGCCGAAATGGTGGCATACGTAGAGACGGCGAACACATCCCACACCAGCGGGCTGCGGAAGTTCGGCTCGATGCCCATCGTATCGGGATACGGGAACAGCCAGAACGCCAGCCACGGGCGCCCCAGGTGCAGAATCGGGAACATGCCCGCGCACGCCACCGCGAACAACGTCATGGCCTCGGCGAAGCGGTTGATCGAGTTGCGCCATTTCTGGTTCAGCAGCAGCAGAATCGCCGAAATCAGGGTTCCCGCGTGGCCGATACCGATCCACCAGACGAAATTGGTGATGGCGAAACCCCACATCACCGGCGTGCGCAGGCCCCAGATACCGGGCCCCAAAAGGAACAGCAGGGTCGTCGAGATCGCAAAAATCCCGAGCAGCGCCAGCCCCAACCCGAAGCCCAGAAACCAGAACGGCGGGGTGCGCTTGGTTTGCACTACGCTGGCGATCTGGTCGGTGATGCTGCTGAAGGTATAGCCGGGCGCGATGATCTCGTGCGGTTCCGGTCTTTCCATTACCACGTTTTGTTCTTCCGCCATGTTCGCGCCCTAAACCTCAATGTCTGGATTGGGATTGCGCAAGCTCGCCAGGTAAGTGGTACGGGGCCGCGTATTCAAATCGCCCAGCAGCGAGTAGTTGCGTTTGTCGGCCTTCAATTTCGCCACCCGGCTGTTAGGATCGTTCAAATTGCCGAACACGATCGCTTCGGCCGGACAGGTGGCCTGGCAGGCGGTCTGGATCTCGCCCTCTCTAACCTTGCGATTCTCCTCTTCGGCCTCGATCTTGGCGGCGTTGATGCGCTGCACGCAGTAGGTGCATTTTTCCATCACGCCGCGGCTGCGCACGGACACGTCGGGATTGCGCAGCAGCTTCAGGCTGGGCGTCTCGTAATCGGAGAAAAGGTAGAAATTGAACCGCCGGACCTTATACGGGCAGTTGTTGGAGCAGTAACGGGTGCCCACGCAGCGGTTGTAAACCATGTCGTTGAGCCCCTCGGAGCTGTGCGTGGTGGCCTGCACCGGGCAGACCAGCTCGCAGGGAGCGTCTTCGCATTGCTGGCAGGGCACCGGCTGGTTGTACACGGCCGGGTCGTTCACCGCGCCGCTGTAATAGGAATCCACGCGGATCCAGTGCATGGCGCGGCCGCGCCTCACCTGGTCCTTCCCCACCACGGCGATATTGTTTTCCGCCTGGCACGCCACCACGCAGCCGGCGTGAACCGCTCCGGGGTCTTTCAGGTATTCGGCCAGGCCGCCCTGGTGAACCAAGTGGCGATCCGTGTCGAGCACGTGGTCGTTCTGGGTGTTCGCCAACAGGTAGAGGCCGCCGGTCTTCTTGGCTGTCAGCCCCACGTCGTGCCACAGCGCCCTGGCGGTGCGCAGCCCGTACGGATTGAAGCCCATGCCTTTGGCCACCTGCCCCGCCTTGGTGCGCCCATAGCCAAGGTGCAAGGTGACGGCGCCATCCACGTGGCCGGGCTGCACGAACACCGGCGCGCGCAGGCTGCGGCCCTGGTAGGTTAATTCCAGCAGCGGCACGCCGTCCATCCCCAGGTTCAGCAGGTTCGAGGGTTCCACCCCTAGCTGATGAGCGGTGGCCTGGCTCATGATCGCCGCGTTATCCCAGGTCAGCTTTGTGATCGGTTTGGGAAGCTCCTGCAGCCAGGCATTATTGGCGAATCGTCCGTCGTAGATAGCCGGGTCGGGGCGGAACAAGATTTCCAGCGTACCGTGCAGCTTGGGCTTCACGGCCGGCTCGGAGATGCCCGCGAATTTGATGGGGAAGGTCTTGGCCGGCAGCGCCGAATCCGCCATCACGCCGTCGTGAACCGACCGCCGCCACCAGGCTTCGAAGTCGCCGCCTTTGTGAACTCCGGCCCAGTAGCCCTTGACGATCTCGTAGTCGCTTCTCTCCGGCACGTCGGTGAGCATCTGCAGGAATTGCGCCGCCGAGCGCCCGTCGTAGAGCGGCAGAATCAGCGGCTGCTGCAGCGAAACCGTGCCATCGAATGCCCGCGCATCGCCCCAGCTCTCCAGGTAATGGACCTCCGGCAGCCGCCACTGGCAGATTTCCGAAGTCTCGTCTTCGTACAGGCTCAAATGCACGCGGTTGCGTGCCTTGGCGAGCCGGTTGCCGAGCCCCAGTTCCACCGGTCCATTGAACGCCGGATTGCCGCCCAAAATCAGCAGCAGCTCCACCGTGCCCGCGTCCAGGTCCTTCACCAGGTCTTCCAGCGAAGCTACCTGGTCGGTAGAGCCCACTTCGATGGGGTCGGTATAGAATACCGTCTTGCCGGTGTTGCCCAGGTGGTCGTTCATGGCGTGCGCCAGGGCGTGAACGATGGGCGGCTGTTGTTCGCCGGCGATAATCACGCTGGCGCCGCGATTGCGCCCCAGGTCGCCCGCGATGCCGCCGATCCATTTGAAAACGTCGTGGTTGTCGCCGTTCTTCGGCCCGCTGGCCAGGCCGATCCCGGCAGCCAGCGCCCAGGCGAATTCCTCGATGTCGGTCGCGCGAAGCGGCAGGCGATGGTCCGCCTTGCTGCCGGTGGGCGTCGGCATGGGCTCCGCCACGTACAACCGGTTCATGGTATTCCGTCCGCCCCCGACCCTCCGGCCGGCCGAAAATTGCCGCGCATAGCGCAGCCAGCCCGGTCCGGAAGACAGGAAGTCAGAATCGATGGCGACGATGACGTTGGCGTTTTCCAGGTTGTAATAGGTATTCACCGGTTGGCCGAATGCCAACTGGGCGCCGGCGCGCGCGCTGTGCGCTCCCGCGGGCTCCCATTGGTGCCACTTCGCCGCCGGGTAGAATTTTTTCACCGCATCGAACTGCGCGGCCAGGGTCGGCGAGGTAATCGTCTCCGTCAGAATCCGAATGCCCGCGCCGCCAGCCGGTTTCTGCTGTTCCAGCAGACCGGCCAGAAAATTATAAAAATAGGTCCAGGACCGCACCTCACCCTGGTGCGAGACCACTCGCGCGCGATCGGGATCGTACAGCCCCAGCACCGACGCTTGCGTGTACGGATCGCAAGCCCCCAGCGAAGCCGGGTGTTCCGGATTGCCCTCGATCTTGGTCGGGCGGCCTTCGTGGCTCTCCACCAACACGCCCGTGCCGACGCCGGAAAGCGTCATGGTGGAGGCGAAGAACAACGGCTTGCCGGGAATCAGTTCTTCCGGTTGCTTGGTATAGGGCGTGATCTGTTCGGTAGGCTGGCGGGTGCAGGCAGCCAGACCGCCCAGCGCCAGCGACGCCCCCATCAGTTTCAGAAAATTGCGGCGGCCTTCGACCGGGCTCTCGTCCTCGCCCCAGCCGATCGCCTGCCGCGGAAATTCCCGCTCGATCAGGTCCTGGAATTCCGGCGTCCCCGCCAGTTCCTCCAGGTTGCGCCAGAATTCGCGCCCGCGAGTCCCATTCAACCGCGCCCGCGCCGCGGCTACGTCCAGCTTTTTCGGTGTTTGGCTCATCGGTGGCAAGTGGAACAACTGGTTAGTGTCCGCGCGTCCTGTATCTTGTATTCCGCTACCAGGCGGGTCCCGACCTCTTTCTGGTCCCCGGCCGGTTCGTAACCCATGGTAGTGATAAACTCGCGCGGTCTTACATAATCTTGGGGGTTACGATGACAATCGAGACACCACGACATCTGCAGCGTCGGATGCTGCGATGTCAGCGCCATCTTGTCGATCCGCCCGTGACAGGTCTCGCACCCCACGCCTTTGTTCACGTGAATGCTGTGATTGAAGTAAACGAAGTCGGGCAGGTCGTAAACCCGCGTCCATCGAATCGTGCCGCCGGTGCGAAAGGCTTCGCGCACCGGTTCCAGCGTGGGGCTGGTATTCCAGATCTGCGAATGGCAGTTCATGCAAGTCTTGATCGGTGGAATGTTGGCGAACCCGGAGGTTTCCACCGTCGTGTGGCAGTAGCGGCAGTCGATGCCCAGCGCGCCCACGTGGTGCGCATGGCTGAACGGCACTGGCTGCTCACGTACTTCGTTCTGCCGCGTCGAATAACCGGAGCGATTCAAAGTGTCGAACGCCCAGCCGGCGAAGGCGATCAGGAATACCGCGGCGAAGATGCTGATCCGCGCGAGCGCATTGGAACTGCGATTGAATATCTGGGACATGGTTTTAGCTCGGCCTGAATCCCAGTGACAGACAGTTGTGCTTTCCCATTGTTTGTGTCAGACAGCTTGAAACCCGGAGACTCCCGCTTGTTTCCGGCGCCAGTCTAACTCGGCGCGGCACCAACCTTCACTCCGGCGTTTTCCCATTGTAAACGACCCGGGGCCCCAACTTAGATCCAATTAATGCTGTAAATTACTACAATTTCAAGAGCGTTCCAGCAGATACACCGCATCCTCGTGCCGGCAGCCTTCGGCCGTACACACCGCCAACTGCGCCTTTCGCCGTGTCTCGACCGAAGGCCTGTCCCACAGCGAAGCGCCGCAGTATTCCCCATCCTTACGCAGTACGTAAAAGTGCAAATCGATGGCTTCCAGACGCTTTCGGTCGTTGTCGAAATTGCGCGCCACGCGCTTCAACGCTTCGATCGCAGCCTCCTTGGGCGGCAATCCGTGGTGCATGTTCTCCACAATCAGATGCGCGCCGCACACGCGAAGATTCTCTTCTCCGCGTCCGGTCGAGCCCGCCCCGCCAATATCCTGATCGAGCCACATCCCGCCGCCCACGATCGGCGAATCCCCCAGCCGCCCGGCCAGCTTCCACGCCATCCCGCTAGTGGTGGTGACCGCCGACATCTCGCCCTTCTCGTTCAGAGCGATACAGTTGATGGTGCCGTGCGGCGGATGGATGGCGTAATCCCAGAGCTCCGCCAGGGTCTCGACGCCGATTTGCGGGAACGTCCGTTGGACTTCCCGAATCGCCGCAGTCTTGCGCGCCTCGGGCGGCGCATCCACGCCCGGCCCCCAGTTGCTATGCCCGTTCGGATCGCGGAGCGCCCGTTTCCACATCAGCCAGGCCGCGCGCGCTTCGTCGGTGAAAATATCCTCTTCCTTGAAACCCTCCGCTTTGGCGAACTTCAGCGCCCCCGCTCCCACCAGCATCATGTGATCGGTATCCTGCATCACGCGCTGCGCCACCTTCGAGGGCGTCTTGATATTTTGCAGCGCCCCCACCGCGCCCATGCGCCGGCTGGGGCCGTGTACCACACTCGCGTCCAGCTCCACCACCCCGTCTTCGTTGGGCAACCCGCCGTAGCCCACGCTGTGATCGCGCGGGTCGAGCTCCACGATATTGACTCCCGCAATCACCGCGTCGAGCGTATCCCCGCCGCCCGAGATAATCTCCATCGCCTTAGCGCAGCAATGAAGACCGCCGTCGTTCATGTTGGCGCTCGAAATGACAATCCGCTTCGGCCGCGCCTCGGCCGTGGCGATCCCCACCGCCGGCAGCGCGGCAGCGCCCATCAGTACCGCTCTCCTACTCCATTCCGGCCTGCTCATTTCCCCTTGCCGCCCACACCGAAGCCCGCCATGGAGCCGCCGCCCCAGCCGAACTCCACATCTCTAGTTTTGGCAGAGAAACATTATGTCACAGCCTGAGCGGGATGGTGTACTCCTGTTTTCGCACCATTTTGCATGCCCGCCACCGGCATTGACGAGCCCCGCCCGTCGCCCTACACTGAGAACAGGGACGCACGCCGACCGTAGTGTCAACATGACCGTTACCGTCAAGAGCAAAATGCCGATTGTCGTCCCTCCCTCCGTTCGCCGGCTGGCGGGTTTCAAGAGTGGGAACAAGCTCGAATTCAAGGTGAGCGGTGGCATCGTTTCCATTTTTCCTAAACGGGATTCCGGCGACACCCTGACGCCCGAGGAAGCGAAGATCGTGCGCCGCGGCGAGGCGCAACTCAGACGCGGCGACTCGAAACCCTGGCGCGCCGTGAAACATGCGCTGGCTCGCTGAGCTCTCCGGCGAAGCCCAAAAGCAGCTTGCGCGGCTATCCCCGGACGTGCGGCAACGCATCGTGCGCGCCATCGATGAATTCGAGGAAAAAGACGACTTCCGGCGGAGCAACATCAAGGCGCTTGAGGGACCCGCATGGAAGGGGCGTCTCGGAAAGAAGGTCGGCCCCTACCGGATCATTTTCACGAAGTACCCCAGCCACGGCGTGGTGGAAATCTCCGCCATTCTCTTGCGATCCAAAAGTACCTACCGTTAGCCCGGATATCATCTCGCGTCCTACAGGAAGCGGCGCGGCCCTCAGCACCCCCCTTCCCTCCCCTTGCGCCTCGCCCTAAAACACCGGATAATGTCCTAATTCCCCGACGCCCGCGGCCCCCGCCGGGACGCGGTGGTTTTCTCATCCGGGAAGACTGGAGACCGAGGCTGGTAACATGACGAAAAGCGAGATCATTCTGGCCAACCAGGAATTCCTGTTCCCCGCCGTCTTTCATTATTATAAGGAGCCACTGGTAGTGGCTCGTGCCAAGAACCAATACCTTTGGGACGCCGATGGTAATCAATACCTGGATTTCTTCGGCGGCATCGTTACCGTGAGCGTCGGCCACTGTAACGACCAGGTGAACGCCAGGCTTCACCAACAGATCGACACCCTGCAGCACGTTTCCACCCTCTTCGCCAATGAGCCGCAAGCCGCCCTGGCCAAGAAAATCGCCTCCATCACACCGGGCGGCCAACTCACCAAATCGTTCTTCACCTGTAGCGGCACCGAAGCCAACGAAACCGCCATCCTTACCGCCCGCTGCTACACCGGCAATACCGAAATCGTGGCCCTGCGCCACTCCTACCACGGGCGCTCGTCAATGGCTATGTCCCTCACCGGCGTCGGTTCCTGGCGCCTCGGCCTGCCGCAAGCCGGGGTGGTCCACGCCCACAACGCGTATTGCTACCGCTGCCCCTTCGGCCTGAAATATCCCGATTGCGAAGTCCGCTGCGCCGGCGATATCGAGGAGCTGATCCGCAGCTCTACTTCCGGCCGCATCGCAGGCTTCATCGCCGAGCCCATCCAGGGCGTCGGTGGCTTCATCACCCCGCCCAAGGAATATTTCCGGATCGTCGAGAAGGTGGTTCGCAACTACGGCGGCATCTTCATCAGCGACGAAGTCCAGACCGGCTGGGGACGCACCGGCGGCAAGTGGTTCGGCATCGAACAATACGGCGTCGTGCCCGATATCATCACCGCCGCCAAGGGGTTGGCCAACGGCAGCCCCATCGGCCTTACCGTGGCCAAACCCGAAGTGGCCGACGCCGTCAAGGGCCTCACCATCTCCACCTTCGGCGGCAACCCCGTCACCTGCACCGCCGCCAAAGCCGTCATCGACTTTATCGAAGAACAGGATCTGCTTACCAACTGCACCGAAACCGGCGCCTATCTGCACCGCCGCCTGGCCGAGTTGAAAGAAAAGCACGAAATCATTGGCGAAGTGCGCGGCATGGGCTTGATGGCCGCCCTGGAACTGGTAACCGACCGCGGCAACAAAACCCCCGCGCCCGCCGAAACCGCCCTGGCTCTGGAAGCCGCGCGAGAGAACCGCATCATTCTCGGCAAGGGCGGCATGTATGGTAACGTGCTGCGGATCTCCCCGCCCATGAACGTCGGCCGCTCCGACGTCGACCAGTTTATCCAGCTTCTGGACAAGAGCCTGGCGGCCGCGACCGCCACCGTGGCCGGGAGCGCGCGATGAGCCGTGCATCGGCCGCCTTGCAACCGGCGCCTGCCGTTGCGCGCAATCTCGAGCAGTTCCCCGAGTTGCATCCGCCCCTCGACCAACAGTCGGCCATGGCCGAAGCCAACCGCTGCCTGTTCTGCTTCGACGCCCCTTGTACCGGCGCCTGCCCCACCCACATCGATGTGCCGCGCTTCATCAAGAAAATCGCCTCCGGCAACCTGCGCGGCTCGGCATCGACCATTCTCGATGCCAACATTTTGGGCCTGAGCTGCTCCCGCGTCTGCCCGGTCGACGTGCTCTGCGAAGGCGCCTGCGTGCTGCACCGTTACAATAAGAAGCCCATCGAGATCGGCCGCCTCCAGCGCTACGCCATGGACGCCTTCTATGCCGCCTCGGGCGGCGTCGCCGCCCCCTTCCCGGTTCCTCCGGCCGCGGACCAAACTCAAAAGGTGGCGTGCATCGGCGGCGGGCCGGCCTCGCTCGCTTGCGCCGCCGAGTTGCGCCGCCACGGCTATCCGGTCGCCGTGTTCGACAACCGCACCTTTCCCGGCGGCCTCAACACCTACGGCGTCGCCGAGTACAAGCTGCGCCCGTCCGACAGTCTCCGAGAGGTGGAAGTGGTTCGCTCCCTGGGAGTCGAATTCCGCCAGGCCGACGTCGGCGTTTCGGTCTCTCTGGAGGCCATCGAGGAAGAGTTCGCCCTCGTCTTTCTCGGCATGGGATTGGGCGCCATGGAGCGCCTCGATATTCCCGGCGAGGACCTGCGCGGCGTCATCGATGCGCTTCACTTCATCGAACGCTACAAAACCGCCGCGGATTTCGCCGTAGGCAAGAGAGTGGTCGTGATCGGAGCCGGCAATACCGCCATCGACGCCGCCAACGCCGCCCGCCGCCTGGGCGCCGACGAAGTTCACATCTTCTATCGCCGCACCGAACGCGAAATGCCCGCTTTCGGCTTCGAATTCGCCCACGCCAAGCTGGAGGGCGTACGCTTCCATTGGCTCGCTCAGCCGATCGAAATCCTCGGCCGCGAAGGCCGCGTCACCGGCGTCAAATTTCAGGAAACCAGCCTGTCGGGTACCCATGCCGGCGGGCGCCGTAAGGTCTTACCCGTCCCCGGCGTCTTCTTCGAATGCGCCTGCGATATGCTCATTCCCGCTCTCGGGCAATCGCGCCTCACGGGCTTGCTGGAGCGGAAGCCAGGAATCGAGGTGTCGGGCGGCGTGATCGTGGTGGAACGCGCCACCGGCCAAACCGGCAATCCTCGCTATTTCGCCGGCGGCGATTGCGTCAACGGAGGCCGCGAAGTGGTCGATGCGGTGGCCGACGGCAAACGCGCCGCACTTGGCATGATCGGCCGCCTGGGGGCCCGGCATGGCTGATCTCACCACCAACTTCGCCGGTATCCGCTGCCCCAACCCTTTCTGGCTGGCTTCCGGACCGCCTACTAATTGCGGCGAGCAGGTGATGCGCGCCTTCGACGCCGGCTGGGGCGGCGCCGTCTGGAAAACCATCGGCGACCCCATCGTCAACGTGTCCTCGCGCTATTCCTCGGTGGATTGGGCCGGCCAGCGCATGATGGGGCTCAACAATATCGAGCTCATCAGCGACCGCCCCATTGAAGTCAACCTGCGCGAAATCGCCGACGTGAAGAAGCGCTATCCCGCCCATGCCGTCATCGCTTCGCTGATGGTGGAATCCAAACGCGGAGCCTGGCACGACATCGTCAAAGGCAGTGAAGACGCTGGCGCCGACGGCCTGGAGCTCAACTTCGGCTGCCCGCACGGCATGAGCGAACGCGGCATGGGCTCCGCCGTGGGCCAGGTGCCCGAGTACGCGTGCCTGATCACCGAGTGGGTGAAGGAAGTCGCGCGCACTCCCGTGCTGGTCAAACTCACTCCCAATATCACCGATATCCGCGCCGTCGCGCGCGCCGCCAAACGCGGCGGGGCCGACGCCCTCAGCGCCATCAATACCATCAACTCCATCACCGGCATCGATCTCGACACTTTCACGCCGCGCCCGGACGTCGGCGGCCTCTCCTCCCATGGCGGCTACTGCGGTCCGGCGGTGAAACCCATCGCCCTGCACCTGGTCGAGCGGGTGGCCTCGGACCCAGAGGTCGGCCTGCCGATTTCCGGCATCGGCGGCATCGGCGGCTGGCGCGAAGCCGCGGAATTCATGCTGCTCGGTTGCGGCACCGTCCAGGTTTGCACCGCGGTCATGCACTACGGCTACCGCATCGTCGAAGATATGATCGACGGGCTCTCCAACTGGATGGACGAAAAAGGCTTCGCCACGATCGACGATTTCCGCGGCCGCGCCCTCGCCAAAGTCACCGAGTGGAAGCACCTCGACCTCAACTACAAAATCGTGGCCCGCATCCACGCCGACACGTGCATCGGATGCGAGCTCTGCTATATCGCCTGCTGGGATGGCGCGCACCAGTGCATTCACCTCGACGCGGCTCACTACGCGTACATCAAACCCGCCGATTTGGAAGCCGCCAGCCGTGCGCGCATCGCCGTCACTCCAATTGCCAAACTGGGCACACCCCACGCCGCGCCCTCCACCACTCCCCCCGAACGCATTCCCCACGTGGATGAAGAAGAATGCGTCGGCTGCAACCTGTGCTGGCTGGTTTGCCCCGCCCCCGGCGCCATCACCATGGAAAAGGTCCCCGTCGGCAAACAATCTGAATCCTGGCACCAGAGGACCCAGTCCCATGCCTGACCCCTTCGTGGCGCACGCACTCGTGCGTGCCGCGTCGAGACTCGTCTCGACGCCCATGCCCCGGCATGAAGACCCGCGTCCTGTCTGGTCCCCCCATCCTCGGAGCCTCCATAAATGTCCGCAACCCTGATCCGCAACGGCACCGTCGTCACCGCCGCCGAAACCCGTCCCGCCGACGTCCTGATAGAAGGCGAGCGCATTAAAGAGGTCCGCGCCGGCTTACCCGCCGTAGGCGTCGACCGCATCATTGACGCGGCCGGCTTGTACGTCCTCCCTGGCGGCATCGATGTCCATACCCACCTCGACATGCCCTTCGGCGGCACCACATCTTCCGACGATTTCCTGACCGGCACGCGCGCCGCCGCTTTCGGCGGCACCACCACCCTGGTCGATTTCGCCATTCAGGCGCGCGGCACGCGCATGCGCGACGCCCTCGACACCTGGTGGAAGAAGGCCGAAGGCAGAGCCGCGATCGATTACGGCCTGCACATGATCGTCACCGACCTCGGCGGCGCCGGCCTCGAAGACATGGACGACATGGTCGCCGAGGGCGTGGCCAGCTTCAAGCTCTTCATGGCCTATCCCAACGTGCTGATGGTCGATGACGGCACCATCTTCAAGGCCCTTTCGCAAACCGCCAAGAACGGCGCCCTCATCTGCATGCACGCCGAAAACGGCAGCGTCATCGACGTGATTATCGCCCGCGCCCTTGCCGAGGGCAAAACCGCCCCTATCTATCACGCCCTCACTCGTCCTCCTCGCGCCGAAGCCGAAGCCGTCCACCGCGCCATCGCCCTGGCCGAGATCGCCGGCGCACCAGTCTACATCGTCCACCTGTCGTCGGAAGATGCCTTGAACGAAATTCGCGAAGCCCGCGACCGCGGCGTCCCGGCCTTCGCCGAAACCTGCCCGCAGTACCTGCTGCTCTCCATCGACGAACTCGCGCGCCCCAATTTCGAAGGCGCCAAGTACGTCTTCACTCCGCCCCTCCGCCCCAAAGAGCACCAGCCCAAACTCTGGGACGGCCTGAAAGACGATCACCTGCAAGTGGTTTCCACCGACCATTGCCCCTTCTGCTTCGCCGACCAGAAAATCCTCGGCAAAGACGATTTCACCAAGATCCCCAACGGCGGTCCCGGCATCGAAAATCGGCTCCAGTTGATCTATCATCACGGCGTCAACGCCGGCAAGATCTCGCTCAATCGCTTTGTAGAAATCACCTCCACCACCCCCGCCCGCATCTTCGGCATGTATCCGAGGAAAGGCGAAATCGCCCCCGGCAGCGACGCCGACCTGGTCCTGTGGGACCCGGCCGCGCCGCTCACCATCAGCGCCCAAACGCATCATATGCGCGTCGATTATTCCATGTTCGAAGGCTATGAAGTGGAAGGCAACGCAAGAACCGTAATCTCTCGCGGCGAAGTCATCGTCGAAAACGGCGAGTTCCTGGGCAAACCCGGGAGAGGCCAATATCTGAAGCGCACCGCCCGCGGCGGCGCCTGGAAATAATCTGGGAGCGCCCGCCGCAGGGTAAAATAGGAAACGGCATGAAGTTTCTGGTTAGCGTTTATCAGGACGAAGACGGCATGTACATCGCCGAGTGCCCGTCGATTCCAGGGTGTGTCAGCCAGGGGCAGACAGAGGCCGAAGCTAAGGCCAACGTTGCCGATGCAATCCGGGAATGTCTGGCGGTGCGGGCCGAACTCGGCATGCCCCTGACCGTGGCGACACACGAGGTTGAAGTGGCAGTCTAGATGCCGACTCTTCCCCTCTTTCGACCGCACGAAGTAGTTCGTGCGTTCGAACGCTTGGGTTGGCAGGTCGCCAGACAACGAGGTAGCCATATCGTGCTGACCAAGCCGGGCGCGCTCGCATCGCTCTCGGTTCCCGATCACGCCCAAGTCGCCCGTGGCACCCTGCGAACCTTAATCGCAAAGGCCGGCCTGATGGCGGCTGTCCGTTAGCTTGAGAGCGCCCGAGTGAGGGCGGTCCAGCTTGAGTTCCAGGTCCTGCGGTGTGCGAATACTAAATCCAAGGCGGCGGGCGAACTGCGATTACGACAAGCCCGACTTCGCGCGAATGGCCTTCACATCTATCGGGCCCGGCACGTCGTACGCGTATTCTCGCAGACAGACCTCACCCCAGACGGCCGCGGCGGCTTCCTTCAAGCCTTCCACAACGTCCTTCCCTACCCGACTGACCTTCTCAGGCGCGCGCTTACTTACCCGCTTGTTTCTTGGCATGGCAATTTCTCAAGCCGCGTGCGGCGAAAGACAGCCGGGATTGTCCTTCACCACGGCTCCCTCCCCGTGGCCGCCCAAATCCACCATCAGTTGTTGGATCGCGCCGTCATGCAGCACGTTGTTGCTGACGACACAATGTTGCAGCTC
The DNA here is from genome assembly GCA_049509915.1 of Bryobacteraceae bacterium. GTDB lineage: Bacteria > Acidobacteriota > Terriglobia > Bryobacterales > Bryobacteraceae > JBEKYD01. Next base: position 39,435 of record JBEKZL010000061.1, read on the forward strand.
TTTGTAAACAATGCCGTACGACGGCGACCAGATACCGGCGCTATTATCGTCGCGGCCAACCTGGAGGTTGTTGCCGCAGCAGGTGATCCCGCGCGCGCGTTCCAGCCGGATCTGGGAAGAATCGTATGTGCCGGCTTTCGCCAACTTCCCGCTGCGGTTCACGAAATTGCCGGTGATGCTCATCTGCTGCCCGCCCAATACCGCCAGTCCGCAGGCTCCCGCGCGGTCGAAGTAATTTCCGGTGATGTTGTAACCGTTGCCGCCGACAATCAGAATTCCTTCGCGGTTCCACTCGATCCGATTCCCGGTGAAGGTGCACGCGGCGTTCTCATCGCGCGCGGCAAAACCGGCGCCGCGGTTTCCGGAAAGCCAATTATCGAGGAAGAACCCGTCCCACCCTCGCAGCGAAATGCCATCGCCGCGGTTGTAGGCGATCATCGAGTGGCGGATCGAGAAACACCATGCCCGCGTCAGGCGCACGCCGTCGCCGGTGAAATTGGCGATCTGGGACCGTTCGATGCGAAACGTGTCTTCCTGCTTACCATAGTCCGGCTTGTTGAGCCAGACACCATGCACGCCGTCGCCGAGTTTGCCGCCGTCGAGAGAGACGCCGTCGATGGTCGCGCCAAACGCGCCGGTGATGTTGAGCAGGCACCCGGCGCGTCCATCCGCCAGCCGGATCACGGAGCCGAATCCGTGCTCGTAATCCCAGGCCGGAACGCCGCTGAGCGCCACGTGCGGGCGCATTTGCAGTTCCGCGCTCCGATAGACTCCGGGAGGCACGAACACGGCACCACCACCCGCGGCCGCGGCGTCAATCGCGCTTTGGATCGATTTGGTGTCGTCGCTGGTTCCATCGCCTTTGGCTCCGAACTGGCGAACATTGAAAACGGTCTCCCCAACCACCGGCGCGGCCATCCCCCGCCTCATGGCCAGCCATGCTCCGCCGAGCGCGGCGGCTCGTGCGAGCTGCCGCCGGCCAGTAGTGGGTTTCACAGTGTCTTCAGGCATCACGCTTCAGTATATGTCTGAGAACGCCCGCTCGCCATGTGTGTCCCCGCTCGGCCCCAACTCCAATCTCCTCTATCCCAAGGAATTGACGCCATCGGCGCTACAATTGAGGATATTCGGTGGGTTTACTATGAAACCAAGCCTCGCACTCGCTTCGCTCAAGCCGCGTATTGAATCGACTTTGAAGGACGCAATCGCCGATGAAGTGCTCCGGCTAGGCGGCACGCTGGTCGGGTTCGCTCCGGCGTCTCGTTGGGCCGAAGCCGGAGAAGTGCCGCCGGAATACCGTCCCGAAGCCATCTGGAACCTGGCGAAGACGGTGGTTGTAGTAGGCGTGCCCATGCTTCTGCCGATTGTGGAAAGCACTCCATCCATCAATTACCAGGAGATGTACAACGCCAGCAACGTGCTGCTGGATCAAATTGCATTTCGCCTTTCGCTGTTCCTCAATGGGCGGGGGCTGGCCTCCATTCCCATCCCTCGCGACGGCTACGGGAACTTGAAGATTCTCCTAAAGAAGATGCCGGCGTCGTTCAGCCACGTTTACGCCGGCAAATACGCGGGTCTGGGGACCATCGGCTTCAGCCATAACCTGATCAATCCCCAGTACGGTCCGCGTGCCCGCTACGTTTCCCTTTTCACGGCCGCCGAAATCGAAGGCGACCCGGTCATTGAGACAGACCTTTGCAAGAAGTGCGCGTTGTGCGGCACGCTCTGCCCGGCGAAAGCGCTCACGGCGAGCCCCGGAAATCTGGCGGCGGAGTTCGACGCGGTGGCTTGCACCAAGCATCACCAGGTTCTGGTGTCGCAATCGCGCTGGCCCTGCGGCGTCTGCCTCAAGGTCTGTCCGATCGGCGAGGACCGCAAGCTATACCAGCGCACCAATGTCGCGGACTATCTCAGGGAAGGCGAGGCGCTGCGGACGGACCCGCGGAACCCGCGCTATAAACATCTGACCCACCTGCGCACGCACGGTTCCGAGAGCTGAGAAACGGATTCGTGTGCAACCGCTCCCTGACAGTAGCGGCTCCAACTCGGGGAATGTCCGGGTCAGAGCCGCGACCGTAAGGGAGCGGTTGCGAGATACGTCAACAGAATTGCGCAACGGAGCACCGGAAACATAGCGGCGCGCAACAAAAGGATTACACGATTCCTTCGAACAGAATCGTGGTCAGATAGCGCTCGCCGGAATCGGGAAGCACCACGACGATGGTTTTGCCGCGAAACTCGGGCTGGCGAGCCAGGCGGGCGGCAACCGCGGCAGCGGCCCCGCTCGAAATGCCCGAGAGAATCCCTTCCTCGCGAGCCAGCCGGCGCGCCGTCTCGACCGACTCCTCGTTGGAAACGGTTTCCACGCGGTCTACCACGGCTAGGTCCAGCGTACCTGGGATGATGCCGGCTCCAATACCCTGAATCTTGTGCGGGCCCGGCTTCAGCGCTTCGCCGCGCAGATGTTGCGTGATCACCGGACTGGCCGCTGGTTCCACGCCGACCGAGACAATGGCTCTGCCCTTCGCGTTCTTGATGTAGCGCGAAACGCCTGTGATAGTTCCGCCAGTGCCGATTCCGCTCACCAGAACGTCTATCTGGCCCTCGGTATCGTCCCAGATCTCCGGTCCGGTGGTCCGGAAATGAATGTCCGGGTTGGCGGGATTCTGAAATTGCTGCAGCAGTACATAGTGATCGGGGTCGGAGCGATGGATTTCCTCGGCTTTGGCGATGGCGCCTTTCATGCCGGCCGCGCCCTCTGTCAATACCAGCCTCGCGCCAAAAGCGGCCAGCACCTTGCGGCGTTCAAGCGACATGGTTTCCGGCATGGCGAGCGTGATGGCGTAGCCCTTGGCCGCCGCCACGAAGGCCAGCGCGATTCCCGTGTTCCCGCTGGTCGGCTCAATCAGCTCCTTGCCCGGTGTGAGCGCGCCGCGCGCTTCGGCGTCCCACACCATCGATGCGCCGATGCGGCATTTGACCGAATAGGAGGGGTTACGACCTTCGATCTTGGCCAGTACCGTGGCTTGATTCCCGTCGACGATCCGGTTCAGTCTTACCAGCGGCGTTCGGCCGATACTCAAAGCGTTGTCGTTGAATTTCATGGCTTGGCTCCCTTTAACGGAATATCAGACTAGAATATCCCATAATAGATAGAGTTGCGGGACATTGCAAGGCATCTGCGATATTTGCACTGGCTGCTATCGATCTGACACAATGAAACTCGACCCTATGACCGCCATTGACACTGCCGCGCTTCCCTGGGAGGAACGCTGGAACGAGCATCTCGGGAAGATGCTCTACCGCAAGAATCTGATCGAAGATCCCGAAACCGGTGCCGAGATTCGGATCGTCCGCTATCCGAAGGGCGTCATCAACACCCGCCACGTCCATACCTGCGCGCACGGCATGTACGTGCTCGAGGGAACGTTGGTCACTCACGCCGGAAGCTTCGGTCCCGGTCATTTCATTTGGTTCCCCGCCGGAATCGAGATGGAGCATGGGGCCACGGCGGAGAGCGACGTCACGGTTCTGTTCATCACGAGCCGCAAATTCGATATCCAATATCTCCCCTAAAATTCACGCTCGCGAGGCGCTGTCGTTTTGCGAGCCCCGGAAGCCGGGATTCCTCAGGCGGGCCGATGCGCCTTCCCGGCGATTTGTTCAAGGCGGATGCGCACCACGGCTGTGCGGGGGCCGGAAGCGGCGATAGCCTTTTCCGCCTCGTCCGACAGCGCTCCGCAGAAACGGACGGCCAGTAGTTCCAGCGCCCGCCGTTTTTCCGCGGGATCCGTCACCAGAGCCGCGCGGCCGAATACGACAGCGCTTTCATAGAGCGTGGATAGCTTGGCCGGCAACACCGTGGCGCCCGCCACGGCGCAGAAGGAAACCCGCTCTTCATGAGCGATGTTCTCCAGTTTATGGCCCTCCATGGCGCAGTGAATGTAGAGCACGTCCTCCGACAGCACGTGGTTCACAGGGACGGCATAAGGCCATCCATCGGCACCCACCGTAGCCAGCACGCCGTGCTCCGCCCGAGCCAGAATTTCACGGGCCTCGTCCTTGGTCAGCGCCCTGTCGGCTCGCCGTATGTCGCGAAAAGCAGTCATTCCACGAACAGCTTAACAAGGATCATCGCGTTGCCGACGAAACCACGGGGAGTTCGAAGCGTCTGCTCCAATCCTGAAACGAGCCATCGTAGAGCCGCGCACCGAACCCCAGGTAGCGTGCCACGAAATATAGCACGGTGGCCTGCTGGCCGATGTGACAATAGGAAACGGTCAGGTCTCGCTCCTGGCCGTCGTCACCGTTCAGGATACTCCGCAGGGACTTGAGCGGCATCAGTTTGCCGTTTGCCGCCAGGACGCTGGTATACGGCACGTTGCGCGCGCTTAGTATGTGGCCGGCCCGCGGCATGCCACCGGCGTTGGTTCCGTTGTAGAATTCCGGCAGCCGGGCGTCCAGCAGTTGCACGTTGGGATCGTCGAGGTGCGCGCGGACCCAGTCAGCGTCGACAACCACTTGCGGCACGGGGTGCGCTATAAACGTAGAGGTCTGGAAGCTCGCAGCCTCGGTGCTCAGCGGGCGGCCTTCCGCCCGCCACAACGCCAGCCCGCCATCGAGCAGTGCGGCCCGATCGGCCAGCCCGGCATAATCGAGCGTAAACCAAACCCGCGTCGCCGACTGCACCGAATTCGTCCCCGCGTAGACCACGAGTCGGGCGCTGTCCGAAACGCCAAGGCGTCCCAAAGCCGCTTCCAGCTCGTTGACCGAAGGAAGTTCCAACCGCAGGCCGCTCGGGCCGGTGATCGAGATGTCGCCCAACGTCACCAGCCGCGCTCCCGGTATGTGACCCGCATCGTAGTCTTGCTTCGAGCCCACGTGCAGAATTACCAGTGACTCGTCCTTAAGGTGGTTCGCCAGCCAATCGCCGGACACCAGAATGGATGAATTCGGCGCCGCGCCCGGCTCCAGCGTGGCCGCGACCGTTAACACCAGCAAGCCGAAGCAGATTGTCACGACGGCGGATCCTCCCTTCCGATTTATTCTAATCCGGGCGGCTGAAGGTCTGCCGCGATGTCTTGCCGCTTGGTACCTGATTCCGGAATTACGGCCCACGTATCAAGAAAACCGCTCCCTTGGAAGCTGTCAAAAAAACTCTCCGAAACGCGCTGGGCAGGCGGTTCCGCCTGCGATCTGTGATTTTTCACAGCTTTTGGTGCGCATCCTTTCCGAGCCGCGACCGCAAGGGAGCGGTTGCCCGGAAAATATACGTTAGCGAACTTATGAAGCTGTGTGGCTTGAGAGATCTTAAATGCTATAGTGAACGGCGAAGTCCTAAAGGATTCCGCCCCTGAACAGATCCGGCAGCGGAATACTCGATTATCGCCTCTTCCAGCCAAGATGGGGGATATGACCCTCATTTCAAGCGCGCATTCACCAATACCCACTGTTCTCACCCGAATTAATTAGAATAAAAGCCCGTAACGTATTATTAAGGTTAGGATCTCCTTTTGGGGTCGTACGTGCTAACCCCTCTAGGTTTTCTTGGCACTCCGTTTCCCGCAGCCAGCGGCAGGTGATGTTTTGTGGCCTTTACATCCCGGCTGGGTTCATAAAGAGGTTCGCGATAGCTCACTATGCCATCGCCGTCTTGGCCGTAGCGGCTGCCGTAGGCCTACGGCTGTCTCTCGACCCGCTGCTCGGCGCTCAGGCCCCGTACATAACCTTCACCGCCGCGGTCCTGGTGGCGGCGCGGGTGGGGGGGCGCGGGCCGGCCCTGGCCTCCCACGGCGTTAAGCGTCCTAAGCACCCAATATTTCTTCCTGGAGCCGCGTTTCTCATTTGCGGTGCCGAACCTCACCGATCTGGTGGGGCTCGGCCTGTTCGCCGTAGTTGGCGTCGCCATCAACCTCCTGGGAACGCCCCGCGCCGCCGTCTCCGGGAGGGTTGCCGCCGGCCGGCCGGAGCGGGAGAGCGCCGATCTGGTCGGGACGCCCCTGGTGCGGCGGATCGCAGCGGTCGCCGCCGCCGCGGTGGCATTAGGTATTCTGGGCTCCTTGCTTTGGAATGGCTTGCAGCGCTCCGTGAATGCCGAACGGTGGATCGAGCACACCTACCAGGTGATTAACGCGGCGGCCTCGGTCAGGTCATCCCTGCAGACCGCCGAAACGTCCGCGCGTGGATATCTGCTTACCGGGCAAGTTGCGTATCTCAATCAATACCAGTCCGCTGTCACTTCCCAACGGCAGGTGCGGGCTACTCTGCGCCTCCTGACCGCCGATAACCATGTCCAGCAGGCGCGGCTGGATGAATTGGACCGGCTGGTGCAGGAAGGGCTGGATCTGCTGGCCAATAATGCCATCGAGGCGCGCCGGCTCCAGGGAGCGGCGGCCCTCGCTCACCTGGTCCCCACCAGCCGGGGTTCGAAGCTGATGGATCAGCTCCTGGGCATCCTCGATGCGGTGGACCGCGAAGAGCGCCGGCTTCTCCACAGCCGCACCATGGCCGCCGGCGCGGCCGATTCTCGCACCCGCTGGACTCTGGGTTTGGGCGGCGGATCGCTGGCGCTTCTGCTGATCCTGGCGGGTGCTGCCATTGAGCGCCAGATCCATGAGCGCAACCAGGTGGAAAAGGTGCTGGCCCGCCAGGCCCGGCTGATCGACCTTTCCCACGACGCCATCGTCACGGCCGATGGCAACCGCGTCATCACCGGCTGGAACTCCGGCGCCCAAGAGATGTACGGCTGGACGGAGAAAGAAGCGCTCGGCCAGACGATGCATGAGCTCCTGCAGACCATCTCCGAGGTTCCGCTCGCGGATGTGAAGGTAACTCTGGCTCGGGAAGGCCGTTGGGACGGAGAGCTGGCCCACACCCGCTCCGACGGGCGGCAATGAGAGCCGCCAGGTTCTGCAGCGCGACGATGCCGGCCGGCCGGCCGGATACCTGGAAATCAATCGCGACGTTACCGAGCGCAAGCAGGCCGAAGAGGCGCTGCGGGAGAGCGAAGCTGTCCTGCGCAGCTTCTTCGACAGCCCCGGGCTGATGCGGGGAAACGGACACCTCGACCTCAATCAGTTCCACATCTCTGTTGCCCGTATTGGACAGGCGGAACCGAAGCAGCGGACCTCCGCCGCTTCGAGTCTGCAGAAAGGGTTCGATAATGATGCTCTTCATGGGAAGGGTGGCCTCGATTCGCTTCAGTTGCGCGATGAAGCCAGAAGCGTCCTCCATGCGAAGGAGATCTAAACCGGTCGCGTCTGCGATTGCGTGAATGGCACCCTCAAGCGCCACTTCGTCGACTAGAGTCCTAACGTGCAACTGCGAGAGGGGAAGGCCTACCTCTCCAGGCTGGAGGCCACTGATGGTAAGGGGCAGCACCCGGACCGTTGCCCCGAGCGCCAGACCAACTTCGAAGTTTATCCAGCGCCGGTCAACAGAGTCCCGGGAGAGGAGAACGACGACAACGCTTGCTCCTGTGACTCCGCTGACGATCGCGCGGTACCACTCCTCGCCTGTAGCTATGCTGTCATAGTCAGACGAAACGAATACCTGAGTGGAGGGCCCGAAGCACCTCTTCAAATACGCCTTCACCGCGTCGGCGACCGGCGCCTCGTCCACAATGTGACTGATGAAAACGCCCCCTTTACTCGGCATATCGAGATCCATTGTAGCCCGCGAACGGGCGGACTCAAGGCAGTTCCCGCGAAGCTCGAGGACCGAGTCTTACCCGGATAGAGGCGAGGAGGGCTCTCCTTGGGAGCCCCGGCCAACTCAACTGGGCCGGTAGCGCCGGAGCCCAGGCCGAATCTGAAACGCCGCCCACGTCTGGATTCGCACCGTGACCAACGGAAACCTGGGTCGCGACGAGCGCTCTAAAGTGGTATAACAGTCATATCAAATGCGGTTCAGCGTCGATCCCAGAAAGAGCAAGGCCTTAGGGCAAACCCACGGCGCGGCATCGGGTTCGAAGAGGCGCGGGAGCTCTTCTCTCGGCAGTATTGGTTCGACCAGCGGTCGGATGTTCCGGAGCAGTACGTGGCCGTCGGCTGGGTGGGCGACCGGATGTATTCCGTCATTTTTGAAATACGGGAAGACCAGGAGGGTGAAGTTCTGCACCTCGTCACGCTATGGAGGTCGACGAAGGAGGAGGTCTGATCATATGAAGAAAACTCGTAAACCTGCGGGGCCGGTTTCCTCCGATGCGATTGCCCGGCTGGCCGATCAAAGTAAAGACATCTCGCGTTTTTTCAAAGGCCAGGGCCGCATGGTGCAGCCGATACAACGAGTCAATGTGGACGTCACTGCCAGCATGTTGGAAGAACTGGACAAGGCTGCTCAGGACCTCAACGTGAGCCGTCAGGCCGTTATCAAGACGCTGGTCCGGCACGCTCTCGATCAACACTATCTGGCCCAGCGCTCGCGGCGCGCCCGTGAACGACGCAGGGAGTTAACAGATTAGGCCCGGCAACCGCTCCCTTACGGTCGCGGCTCGGTTACGGCGCCGCGCGTTTGGAGTCACTTACCGAGCCGCGACCGTAAGGGAGCGGTTGCCGGGGACGGATTTCTCCGCGCCGGGCCAGAGGCTGAAAGCTACTTCGCGATCGTCCATCTAACACCACTTACAAAATTGAGCCTCAGCGCCGGGTAGCCGAACGCGTCTTCATAGCGGCGGTCGAGCGCATTGCGCAGATTGCCATAGGCCGTCAGGCCATGACCCAGGCGGATGTTCAGACTTACTCCCACATTGACAAAGCCGGGGCAGCGGTAGAGTCCCGCGCTTGCACCATAAGTGGGCTCCACGTCCAGGTCGGAGCCGCGAAAGTAACCGGTGACATGGCCGGAGACTCGCCCGCGCGTGAAAGACGCCGTGCCGGAACCGGAATCCGCCGGGCGCCGCAACAGTTCCTGCCCCACCGCGAACGGCGCCGGCGCCAGGTCGCTCGATCCGTTCAAGGCGAGTATCTGCGTAGCCAGGTGAGTATAGGATCCGGTGACGAACAGCCATCGCGCCGGGCGGTATTGCGCCTTCAGCTCCGCGCCCTGCGCTTCGGAATTGGCGATGTTATCCGACTCGTAGTGACTCAGCACCGAAAGCGATCCGCCCAGGATCACGATCAGGTCGTAGTAACGGTTATAAAAGTAAGTGCCGTCCAGAACAAACTTATCGCCCGCGAACTTCTGCTCGATGCCGGCTTCGAAGCTGCGGGTACGTTCGGGCTTCAGCGCCGGGTTGTCGGTGAACGCAATGTCGTAGACGTCGGGCGGGCGCAGGCCCATGCCGAACGAGGCGTGCAAGCGCGCGCCGCCGTGCACGTAAGCGGCGGAAAGCTTGGGGTCGGCCGCATCTACCGTCTGCGCCGGAAAGAACGGCCGCGAAACGCCGTCGGTCGCAATCGCCCCGGTGCGAACGAATTCGCCGCGCACCCCGGCGTCGAAGAAGAAGTGGCCGCCAAGCTGGAAGCGGTTCTCCCAATACACGGCCGTATCGTTGCGGCGAACGGGAAACGTATCGGAAGCCTCGTCGGTCACATAGGTGTTGCGCACCTCCTCCAGCATCTCGCTGGCGCCAACCGCCATGGTGTAATGCCGCGTGACGCTGATAATGGTCCGTTCCTCGCCTTGGCCGCGCAGGTCTTTGTTAAACGAGAATCCATAGGGGCTGGTGTAGCCTGCATTGTCGAGGAAGAAGCTGGCGAATACGTCTTCCCGCAGGCGCTCGCCGGCTTCGATTTCGTAGTGCGCCAGGTAATCGCCGAAGTTGTTGCGCGACCGGCTGATCAGGTCGTAGCCGGTATAATCGCCGAGCGGATCGGAACCGTACGGGCCGGGCTCGCCCACGTTCCAGGAATCGAAATCGGCATGGAGGTTGAAAGTCTGGCGGCCCATGCGCCGCGTTACGTTGAGCAGCGCGCCTTCATTGTGATAGTCGCTGTTGGGCACCGGCCCCGCGTCGTCCATCCGCGAAGCCGAAGCGGCCACGCCGAACCCCGCAACCTGGCCGCCGCCGGAAATTCCGAAGCGGTGTTCGGCGTAGCTGCCGCCTTCGGCCACCGCGTCCACATTCGCCGCGGCGTTGGGGTCGCGGGTCACGAAGTTCACCACGCTGCTGTTGGCATATTCCCCGTACACGGACGATTGGGCGCCGGTGACGACTTCCACGCGGTCGAGCTCTTCGGTGGGAATGTGCGAGAAATCGAAACTGCCGCCGAAAGCATTCACCGGAACGCCATCGATCTCGACCAGGTTGTAATCGGTATCGCCGCCGCGCGCGTACAATTGGGCGATGGCGCCGGTATTGCCGGTCTGGCTGAAGACCATGCCGGGAACCGTGCGCAGCAGATCGAGCGCCAGCGGCTGATCGCTGGTTTCGATTTCGTCGCGGGGAATCAGGCTGACGCTGCCGCCCTGCTGGCTCGCGGGCACGTCCAGCGCCGAGCCGGCCACGCGCACCGAATCCACCAGCGGCGCTAACTGCAGCCTCACCGCCAGCGGCGCGTTAATGGCGCCCGCCATGATTTCGACGGTGCGAAACCCGGCCGCCGTGATCACGACTTTGGCATCGGCGGCCAACCCCGGCGGCGTTTTCAGCTCGAACCAACCGTTAATGCCAACCGGCGTTTGTGCTTCCACGCCGACCCGATCGACAACCGAAACCTGGGCGCCGGCAACCGGCAGCCCGGATGGATCGGCCACTGTTCCTGTAAGAGTGGCGGCCGCGGCGATGGCAAAACCGGCCGGGAAAAGAAGACCGCGGACCAGGACTGAAACGTAACGTTGCATTTATGCTCCTCCCTCGAGAGCAGATTTCTAGCGATTTCGCCGGCCGGTCTCCTGACTTGCGCTTCAGCGGTTCGATCTGCCTTCCCATTCCGCGAGGAACAGTGGACTGCCGCGACCGAACCTCCACGCTTACAGTGGCGGGGCCGTGCTGGACTCTCACCAGCTTCCCGTGCACCAGCGAAAATTTCGACTTACGGATCTGAGTGTAACAGATAGACGGGGAAGGAGCCAAGAGCGGGGACAAGGCGGGCGGAGGGTAGTGCTTATCCTCGACCCGACTGTCTATAAGCGGAGTTTCGCATCGGCCTACTCGGGAGCGTCCTCGAAGGATTGCGTGTAATATTCATCCAGACCGCCGCGCCCGCGCAGCCACAAAGCGGGCGCAATCCGAAACCACTGAAATCCTGCAGCCGAGGGCGTCGATAGCGATGCGGTTGTGCATATCCCGACTGCTCCGTATGCAGTGCCAGCGAGGGATTTGTCGCCGGGAACCTCTCGAGGCTCTTGGCGGAGCGGTCAAACGCCTCAGCGTCCATCATAGTTACGTTGTGATGGCGCACTGTCGCCGCGGGCGGAGCGAAGCTGAAGCTGGCCGTCGCCATCGCTTGCGGTAAACTCGTGAGTGCGTTCCTTCCCGCGGCGGCTGTCATGAAACGGACCGGAATCTTAATTCTGTCGATTGCCGTGGCGGGCGCTGCGCAACAAGCTCCCATGGTGAAACCCGTGCTGGTTGAACTGTTCACTTCGGAAGGTTGCTCCAGTTGCCCCCCGGCGGACGCCCTCCTGGCGAGGCTGGACCGCTTCCAACCGGTTCCCGGCGTCCAGATCGTCGCCCTCGAAGAGCACGTCGATTATTGGAACCACGATGGCTGGACCGACCCCTTCTCTTCAGCCCAGTTCAGCCGCCGGCAGGAACGCTACGCCGAGCAGTTCGCCATTTCCGACGTTTACACCCCCCAAATGGTGGTGGATGGCTTCCGCCAGTTTAACGGCAGCGATAGCCGCGGTGCTGTTTCCGCCATCGGCTTGGCGGCCCGCACGGAGAAGTTGGCTGTCAGAGTCCTGCGCTCGGCCGGCGGCGTCCGCGTAGAGGTTGATCCTGGCAGCCACGGCGGCGACGTATTTCTGGCCGTGGCGCAGAACGCCGCGTCCTCTCAGGTCCTCGCCGGCGAAAACCAAGGCCGCAGCCTGCGCCACGTCGCCATCCTGCGCCGCCTGAGCCAGATCGGTTCGGTAAAAGGCCGTGCCGGTTTTGCCAAGGACGTTCCTCTTTCCTCCAGCGAATCCGAAGACCGCGTCATCGCTTTCGTACAGGATTCCGGCCCCGGCCGCGTCCGCGGCGCCGCCATGTCGAGCCCTGAAAAAACAAAATTCCAGCCTCGATAGACGTCGATAAGTCTTTTATTTTCTATTCGGTTCGGTATTTATCCGTGGCTATCAGTCTTCATGGTTCCTAAAGAACTCCGCCATCGCCCGAACGATGCGCGGACTCGCCTGGCCATCGCCGTACGGATTGTGAATCGCCGCCATACGCCGGTATTCGTCGGGTGAGTCCAGCAGCAGCGTGGCTTCTCCCACGATGCGGTCGAAGTCCGTGCCCACCAGCTTGACCGTCCCCGCGCGGACCGCCTCTGGACGCTCCGTTTTCTCCCGTACCACCAGCACTGGTTTGCCCAGCGATGGCGCTTCCTCCTGGATTCCGCCCGAATCGGTGACGATCAGGTACGCGCGCCGCATCAGGTCCACGAAGGAAACGTAATCCATCGGTGCGACCAGGCTCACCCGCGGCGAACTGCCCAGCCACCGCTCCACCGGACCGCGGACGTTCGGGTTAGGATGCACGGGCAATACAATCCGCACGTCCTGGCGGCAGGCCATCGCCGCCAATGCGTGGCAGATTTGCTCCAGGCCGTCGCCAAAGCTCTCGCGGCGATGCGTCGTCGCCACGATCAGCTTCGCTGCCGGGTCGAGCGCCGGTAAGCCCCGGCTGGCCAGCGCTCCGGTTTCCAGTCCCGCCTTGACGTGCAGCACTGCATCGATCCCGGTATTGCCCGTAACATGAATCGCTGCGGGGGCAAGCCCTTCGCGCCGCAGGTTCTGGGCGGCGCCCTCGGTGGCGGCGAAGTGGAGCGCGGCCAGCCGCCCCGTCACCACCCGGTTCATCTCTTCGGGAAACGGCTGCCGCATGTCGCCCGTGCGCAGCCCGGCCTCTACGTGGCCAACCGGAACCCGGCGATAGAACGCCGCCAGCGCGCCGCACAGAGTCGT
>JBEKZL010000062.1:0-27837 GCA_049509915.1 Bryobacteraceae bacterium
GCGATCTGGGTTTCGCCGTAGGTCAACGACGGGCGCACGATAGTGATGGGGAAAGCCTCCTCGCGATAGGCGCGCATGAGGCGCTCTTCGCAGGCGATCTTCTGCTGGGAATACGTCCAGTAAGGGTTGGCGAGCGGAGTGGACTCGGTGATGAGATAGCTGGTGGCGGGCTTCTGATAGGCGCTGGCGGAACTGATGAAGAGGTACTGGCGGGCGCGGCCGCGGAAAAGGGCGATGTCGCGCTCGACGTGGGCGGGTTCAAAGGCGATCCAATCGACCACGGCATCGAAGGACGTACCGGCAAGCGCGCGGGAAACGGCCGCGGCGTCTTCGATGTCCACGGCAATGACGTTCGCGCCGGCCGGCGGACGGGCCGAGTGGCGGCCGCGGTTGAGGAGGGTAATATCAATGCCGCGCTCGATCGCCAACTGCGTCGAAGCGGTGCTGATGACGCCGGTCCCGCCGATGAAGAGAACTTTCATAAGATAAGTTGTAGCAAGCTTTGCAAGACCCGGCGGGCGGTCGTGGCTCGGAAAAGGCATCGAACTGTTCCACGGGGTGGCGGGGTCAACGGAACGGGGTGCGCACAGCGGCTATGGTAGCGCCGCGGATTTCGAATTTCTTCAAGTCACGCGCGCCGATGCCGGCCTGCTCGGCCAACTCGAGGACGCTGTCGCAGGCCTCGAAGGGGGGCGTGCCGTGAGAAGCCATGGGGTCGAAACCCATTGCGGCGGCGGCGGCCGCATCGGCGCAGACCGGGTTGCGGCTGGCGATCAGGATGCCCGGATTGACCAGCCGGATCTTGCGCGGCGAGCCTGCATCGAGCGACGCCCCGCTCCCGGCAGTCTGGGTCTGGATGCCGTCGACGATAGCCAGGTCTACCGGCCTGGCACGGACGAGGTCTATAGCGATGCGTGGAATGCGGTAGCCGGGCTCGCGGGGCGACTGGGGGTCCTTCTCGGGCGGCGTACCCTCGGGCGGCTGGCGGTTGCCCTTATGGAACATCGTGAGGGCCCCGTAGGGGCGATCGGCCGGCTGATCGTAGCCGGCGGAATCGCCGTAAACCGTGCCCGGAACGATGCCCACCATGTTCTTCAAAGAGAGGGAAAGGCCGGTCTGTTCGTGCTCTTTCAGTTTGGCGATGGAGACCATTACGTCGCATTCGGAGTAAGAGTGATTTACGTCGAACCCGGAATAGATCAGACCGCCGCCGGATACCTCGAGGCGCTTGTACTCTTTGCCGTGTCCGAGAAAGCCGGTATTTTCCATTTCCACTTTCGGAGCCGCGGCCAGCAGATCGGCCGGATCCCAGCCGCCGATCAGGAAGTTTTCTTCCAGGGGATGATCGTCCTCGGTGGAACCCTCCAGGATTCGGACGCGGCGGGCGCCGGATTCGCCGAGCAGGTGGACCGCCGCTCCGATCACCACGGGATGGCTCCAGCGGGTATCCCACGCGGGGCGGTAGCCGGTGCGGTCGCGGTAAGATCCGGTCATGTTGATTTTGACCGCTACGGTTTTGCCTGAAACCAGTGCGCCGATGCCGCCAAGCTGGTCGAACATCTTGCGCATGCCGGCGAGCACTCGGTTGTCATAGGCGGGGCAGCGAGCGAGTGCGACGGGGGACGAAGGGGCAACCGGAGTGGCGTGGATCCGTGGCGCGGCCAGGCCCGCCGCGGCGGCAGCCATCCACTGGCGCCGCGTCCAGCAGGGGGAATTAACTTGGGTCATCTCAGGCCTCCAGCTCCACTTCGGCGTAATCGGTGAATTCGGGGACAGGGATCTCGGTTCCCAACTGGCCACGGACCGGCTGCACAGCTCTTTCCCCGGCCAGGGTGACGACGCGCGCCCGGCGGTAGGTCTTGCGAAAACTGAGAGTGATGGGCAGGGTGGGGCCGGAGGCGTAGGGAACAAGGCGCGCGACCGCCCGGTCCTGGTTCGGGCTGGCCACATAGAGCGCGTCCACATCGGGGCCGTTCCACATCTGCACCGGGTCTTCGCGATGACTCAACAGGACGTGAACCTGGTCGACCAGGGTGAAGGGGTCCTCCCACTTTTGCAGCGGCATGGCCACGCGGCCTTTACCGGCGCGGCGCACGCTGTGCTCCGAGCGTCTCTCTTCGGGCGCGGTGTCGACAGTTCCGAGCGGAGCAATCAGCAAACCGCCGGCCTGGGCGAATTCCAGCAAGCCGGCGAGAACCGCTCCACGCGGCGGGGTGTTCTCCAGGTAAACGACGGCCTTCTGCCCGGCGAACGACCGAGCGCCAATGTCCGAGGCGAGGAGCACCCGGAAGGCCAAGTGGCGGCGAGGCGCCAGATTCAGAAACTCCTCGCTGAGCAGCTTGTCGTCACCCTCGAAGGTAGATGCCACAGTGAGCGGCGCGACAGGCTCCCAGGCTCGCTGGCCACGCCGCGATTCGGCGAACCGCAGGGCGGCCAACATGCGCTGCCATTGGCCCAGGGCCTTCTCGTTGCGCTTCGAGATCTGCCCCGCGAAAAAGCCGTCCAGGGCGATCACCCAATGCGCGCCGTAGGCCTCCGCCTCGGTGATGGGCTTCACAAAGCTCTCGAGCGGAACCACCGCATTGCCGGCCGGCGGCGTGTAGGTGAGCCAGACTATTTTGCCCGGTTTCCTAAGCTGCGCCAGGCGCACCACCGACGCGTTGGAATCCACCCACGCCGCGCCGGTGGCGCCGCCGCCCGCGGTGTCTTTTCTGGTAGCGGCCACCACGCCCGGCCATACGCCGTCCTGCAGATCGACGCCTTCGGGAGGACGATCCTTGTCCAGTCGGACGAATGGCAAATCGCCCAGGGGGAAGGGCGGCGGCGCATCGCCGGCGATGCAGCCGATCGGCGCACCCTTCAAAAACTCAAGGTTGGCAGGTTCGGTCCACGATGCCGGCCAACGAAACGGAATCGATTCTGGCATGTCTTGCTACCGCTGCGAGCGGGCAGGCGTGCAGGTACACCCGCCCACGATTCGCCATGGCTTGCCAAGCCGCTCGCTACGACTTCGACAGGGCGAGCGGGATGTTCTGTTTGGCCTGTTCCAGGGTGGTCATGCCGATGACCACGCCGCTCAGGTTCTTGTTCTGCAAGGCGAAATGGAAGCCCTTCTGGAAAACCGTCATGCTGTCTCCGGGAATCAGCTTGTTCAGTGCCGCCACCCGTTCCGGAATAGTTTCCCTGCGATTGAAAGGATTCTGAACCACGCGGGCGGCCTTCATGCACAGCACGCCGAAATCCGCTTTCCTGGCTTTTTCGATGACCGGGTCCACGCGGTCGGCGTTCAGAAAGTGATAGGCGATCATCCCCATCGAATACACTCCGGTGTCGATGGCCGCGTCCAGTATGCCCGCCGGATCGGAGTGCGCCGAAAAGCCGAGGAAGCGCGCTTTGCCGGCCTTCTTGAGAATCTCGAACGCGTCGAACACCTCGGTGGTGCGAGTCACTTCGTACGGTGTATCGATGCCTCGCATGAGCACGCAATCCACGTGGTCGGTCCCGAGCGACTGGAGGCTCTTGTCCACCGAATCCAAAATGTACTGCTTGTAAACCTTCTGAGCGTCGACCTTGCCGGCGTATTTCTGCGAGAGGATATTGGAGACGATAGCCATGCGGACCAGCATCTCCTGGCCATTGAAGTACGGCCCCATATAATTGGGCTCGGCGATTTTCTTGGCTTTGATTTCGTCGTTGGCCTGGGCGGTAATCTGGGCCTGCTCGTCGTCGGGCAAGCTCTTAAAGAGCCGTTGATAGGTCATGGTTCGGTTGGGGAACACATTGACCTTGGTGGACTGGAAGAAATTGGTACGTCCGCGCGTCTTATGAACCTGCGCGTAGCCCTTTTCGCTGAGACCGTTGCCGTAATTGGGCGCGGTATCGAAATAGTTCAGCCCCATGTCGGCGGACCAGAGGACCTGGTCGATGTTGTCGGGCCGGATATCGTCGCCGCCCATGCCGATGGAGGAGATCATGTACCCGGTCCGCCCCAGCCGGCGGTACGTCATGTTCGGCTGCCGGTTCCTCCATTCATCGCCCGTCGCGGGAGCGTCCATGGCGCGCGCCGGTAGCGCCGCCGAAGCCACTGTGGCAGCCGACGCCGCCAGGAAGGCACGCCGATTCAGTTCCGCTTTCAATGCCATGCGCAGGCCCCCTTTTCCAACCTTCGGCTCACTATAACACCTATCGCCGCGCGAATATGGCAGTTTAGGAACTCGTTATCGGGTGGAGTGCTTGGTGGTCTGTCGGAGCCAGGCCAGCGGCAAGGGGCGATAGACGACGAAAAACGATCGTCTGTCCTCGTCTGTCCCACGGCGCAACAAGCCGCAACGCCTTCGGGGGGAGACATGGCTTTGTCAGGCGAGACAGGAGTTGGATGGGCACGAAAGCCGGAGGGCTCCTATCGACGGGCGGGTGGCTGGCTGGCGAGAAGCGCGAGGACTTCAAGAATCTCGGCGCGTTTGGACGGGTCCAGACGGAGATAGCGGCGGTCGCCCTGGCCGGGTGAGAAGCGTGTCGCTCCGTTCGATTCCACCACGACGGTGCCCGGTTCGGAGAGGCCGAAGTAGCTATGCGCCGGGCGCACGGCCTGGAGGGCGGCGGTGAGGTCCCAAGTGGGCCGGTCGTAGGGCATGTTGTGATAAGCGCGGTAAGATTCCGCGATGGGGTGCGGGCGGGCATAGGTGAAGTCGCGCTCGATGCTGACGGCGGGGAACAGGAGCTCGCGGCCGATTTCGAAGCCGCTGAACACGACGGGGGTGGGCCAGCGCTCGAAGACGGCTTTGGCCGAGGCGACGTCGGTGCGGACGTTGTACTCCGGCTCGCCGCCGGTGAAGTCGCCGGCCATGGCGACCACGAGGGCTACCTTCTGTTTGGCGAGGGCGGCGCCACCGGGGGAATCGAGCAGCGCGGCCAGATTGGTGCTGAAACCGGTCTGCACGATCACGACCTTTTCGCGGGCGTTGGTGAGGAGGCTGCGCAGCACGGCGGGCGCGGGCTCGGCGGGGCCGGCGTCAGCGGATACGGCGCGCAGCGCGGCTGTCATGTAGCCATCCTGGGAACCGCCTTTGAGCTGTTTGATGGCGGCGCCTACGGGCAAATCAGCGCGGCCGTAGAAACGATTGACCATCCTTATATAGGGAACGGCCGACGGATGGCCGTTGGTGAGGGTGACTCCAATCAGCTCGCACTCGCCGCGATCGCTCAACGCGTGCAGCATGGCGAGCGCCAGGGCGTCGTCGATATCGTTGCCCATATCGGTGTCGAAGATCACCGGCTGGGCGGCAAAGCAGAGGCTCGCCGCCAGGCAAACCACGATCGGAATTCGCATCACTTGGATTGTACCGGCTTCGAGCCTTCCTCGCACTGGTAAACGCCCGCCGCCAGGGGTCCGTGCTCGTCGACTCTGCCGCTGGGCCATTCGACGATGAGACGTTCCGCGCGCTCGCGGCGTCCCAACCCGAATGTCAAGGCCAGTTCGGATTGCGAGAGGTAGCTCGATCCGCTCTTGACCACGCGGGACTCGGCGCCTTCAGTGGTGGTGAGGCGAGCCACCGCGCCGATGGCATCGCGATTCGATTTGGTGCCGCGGAGACGCAGGCGGAGCGACCGGTTGCCGCTCGAGACGTCGTTGCGATACAGATAAGCCGGGCCTTGATTGGTGGTGACCAACAGGTCCAGGTCGCCATCGTTGTCGAAATCGCCGCAGGCCGCGCCACGGGCGACTTTAGGCGTGGCAAAGCCTTCGCCGGCCTGGCGCGCGACGTCGCGGAACAGGCCATGACCGTTATTCAGAAACAACTGCGGCGCCTGGGCGTAGCCGATTTTGCCGCGCATATTGCGGGCCGTCTCGTCGATGTGGCCGTTGGCGGCGAACAAGTCCAGGTTGCCGTCCAGATCGGCATCGAAGAACAGGCAACCGAATCCGAGACTGTTGACCGAGGCCGGCCCGACGCCGCTGGCGAAGGCAATATCCTTGTAGACGCCGTCGGCGCCAGGCCGGTACAGCGCCATCATTTCCCCATCGAAGTTGGTGATGGCGATGGATTGAACACCGCTGCGGTCGATATCGCCCGAATCGATTCCCATCCCGGCCCGCGCCCTGCCGTCTTCGCTGAAGGCCACGTCGGCGTGCACGGCAACGTCTTCGAAGGTACCGTCGCGGCGGTTGCGGTACAGCTTATTGGGCTGGGTGTCGTTGGTCACCAGAAGGTCCGGCCAGCCATCATGATCGTAATCGAGCATGGCGACGCCGAGCGACTTGGACGAAGTATCGAACACGCCGCTGTGGGCGGTGACGTCCTCGAACGTGCCGTTGCCGCGATTGTGAAACAGCCAGCAGGTGGCGCCGTGATAGGCCTCCGGCGTGCAGTAGGACTTGCGCTTGCCGTCCACGCTGCAGAAGACGTCGTGCTCCGGGGCCCACTTTACGTAGTTGCAGACGAAGAGGTCCAGGTATCCGTCCCTGTCGAAATCGAACCACACCGCGGACATGCTGAACCCGGTGCGGCCGCCCAAGCCGGCCTTCTCCGTGACGTCGATGAAATGGCCCTTGCCGGTGTTCTGGAACAGGCGATTCTGTCCCACGGCCGTGACCAGCACGTCCGGAAACCCGTCGTTGTTGTAATCCGCCACCGCCACGCCCATGCCGTACATCTCCACCGCCAGGCCGGCCTGCTCCGTAACGTCGGTGAAGGTTCCGTTGCGATTGTTGCGATAGAGCTGGAGGGTGCTGTGGCGGCGCTTGTGCCCGGGCCAATCCATGCCGTTCACCAACAGAATGTCGAGCCAGCCGTCGCCATCGTAATCCAGAAAGGCGCAGCCCGGGCCCATGGTTTCCGGCAGGTACTTGGCGCCAAACGCGCCGCTGTTGTGTTCGAAGCGGATGCCGGCGCGCGCGGTGACGTCGGTGAGGGCGAAGCCCAGGCCGGCGGCGCGAAGGGGGAGGGCGGCCGCGGCCAGTAGAAAGTCGCGGCGCCTCACGTGAGACTCGCCAGACCGTTGCGAATGGCGTACACCACCAGGTCCGCCGTGTTGTGAATTTCGAGCGTCTGCATGAGGTTGGCGCGATGCACCGCGACGGTGTTGGCGCTCAAGCCGAGCACCTGGGCGATCTCGCGATTGGATTTTCCATTGACGATCAGTTGCAGCACTTCGAGCTCGCGCGGGGTTAGTTGCGGCGCCGCCGAGCCGGCCGGACCGGACACAGGTTCGAGGCGCGGATCGAGGACCTGCTGGCCGGCGGCAATCTTGCGAATGGCATCGGTCAATTCCAGGTCGATGGCGTTCTTCAACAGGTAGCCGCGGGCGCCGGCGTCGAGACAGGTGCGCACGTAGTTCGGTTCGGAGTGCATGCTGAGCATCAGGATGCGGGTCTGCGGCGCCTCTTTCAGAATCTGCCGCGCGGCCGCGGCGCCGTTCATTCCCGGCAAGGCGAAATCCATCACGATTACCGCCGGCGCCAGTTCACGCGCCTTTTCGATGGCCTCCTGCCCGTCGCTGGCCTCGCCGGCCACCTCGATATCGTTCTCGTCCTCCAGCATGCGGCGGAAGCCGCGGCGCACCAGGTGATGGTCGTCCACCAGCAGGACCGTGATTTTTTCGTCAGGCATGCGTCTCCGTGAGAGCCAGAGGTACCGTTAACCGCACCAGCAGGCCGCCGCCATCCGCGTTGACGAGTTCCAACCGGCCATGCACCAGTTCCGCCCGTTCGCGCATGGAAACCAGGCCCATCCCGCGAGTGCGGCTGGCGCTGTCGAAGCCTACCCCGCCATCTTCCACTTCGAGCACGACGCAATCCGGGGAATAGCGCAAGCGCACCGCCGCGCGGGACGATTTGGAATGGCGCGCCACGTTGTTCAGCGCTTCCTGCAGCACGCGGTACATATGAATAGCCACGGTTTGATCCGGCACCGGACCGCTGCCCGAGGACGCGTAGTCGATATGGATGCCGGTCTGCTTTTCAAACACGGGCAAGTGCTGCCGGAGTGCCGTTTCCAGTCCGGCCTCCTCGATCACGGCCGGGTGCAAGGCCTGCGAAAGCGTGCGGACTTTGTCGAGCGTGGATTGGACGATCTCCTGCACCTCCTTGAGGTCCGTGCGCAGCGGCGTGTCCACCGCCTGAGCACGGCGGCCGGCGCGCTGCAGCATGGCGCCGATGGCGGTCAAAATCTGTCCGAACTCGTCGTGCAGCTCGCGCGAGATGTAGCGGAAGGTACTCTCCTGCATGGAGATGAGCTGCTGAGCGAGCTCGCTGCGGCGGTCGGACAACTCCGCCACCTGATCGAACATGCGGCGATTGTACTGTACCAGGTACAGTCCGTTGGCCAGCAAAACGACCAGGATGGCCGCCAGGAACAGGTACACGTTGCGCTCGGCGCGCGCGTAGATCTGGCGGGTCTGGGCGGCGGCTTGTTTTTCGTTGTCGTTGTTTTCGACCAGCAGGCGCGCGACCGCCGTGGTCAAGGCCGCCTGACGGGCTTCGAGCGAGATGCGGATACGCGTGCGCGCTTCGGCCTCATCGGTCTGGGCGAGGGTGAAGATGCGGTCGAGCGCATCCCAAAACTGGGCCGTGGAGGCGGAAAGGTATTGGCGCGGCCCGTCCGGGCCGAGGGCGGGCCGGAACTGGGCCTCGCGGGTCACGGCATCTTCCAGGTCGACGCGAAGCCGCTTGAACTGAGACTGCCAGGCCGTGAGCGGGTAGTCCTCGCCGCCGTCCAACATGTCGCGCATGGCCACGTTGACCAGGTTCAGGTCATTCTGAATCCGCAACAGCAGCATGGAATCGGCGCGATTGCGATCGATGGTCTCCGCCTGCAACTGGCGCAACCCGCGCATCTGAACGGCGGTGTACGCCGTATAGACCGCGACCGCCGAGAGCGTTACCGCGAGACCGGCGAGCAATCCGATAGTTGGAGATCGACCTGAAGGCACAACCTTTTATATTGTGCATTATATAGGCGGTCAGCGGTCACCCTTCGGCGGCCAGCTCCGGAATTTGGAGTGTAACCCTTCCGTCCTAATGGCGAAGTTCAAGCGGGCCCTCCGCCACCCGGCGCCAGCTGCCTTCTGTGCCCTGCGCCGGCTTCGCGCGGCGGAAAACATCCTGGAGCCGCCTGGTCCCTCGACCGCTTGGGGCGCAGTGGCCGCCCGGCCGGTGATAGCAATGATATCATTGCTGTATGGCGAGCATCACGATACGGCGCCTGGATGACGCGGTCAAGGCGAGGTTGCGCCTCCGTGCGGCCGCGCACGGCAGGTCCATGGAAGAGGAGGCGCGTGAAATCCTGAAGGCCGGGCTGAGCCCAAGACGTCCGCCACGGCTCAACCTGGCGGAATCGATCCGCCGGTACGTGGAGCCTCTTGGCGGCGTGGAGCTCACGCTTGCAGCGCGTGAAGCAGTCCGTCGTCCGCCTAAGCTCGACAAGTGATCGTACTCGACACCAACGTGCTCTCGGAAGCGCTCAAGCCCGCGCCCTCCCCTGTCGTCCTCGATTGGCTTGCCGCGCAGGAACCGTCGTCCGTGTTCACGACGGCGATCACCCAGGCTGAAATTCTGTACGGCATCGAGACCCTGCCGCCGGGCAAGCGCAGGATGCAGTTGCTGGCGGCCGTCGAGAAGATGTTCGCCGTGGAGTTTGAGGGCCGTATCCTGCCTTTCGATGAGGATGCCGCCGGCGCGTTCGCGAAAATCGTGGCCGCGCGCGACGCCGCGGGCCGCCCGATATCGCAATTCGACGCCATGATCGCGGCGATTGCACGCGCCGAGCGGGCGGCTGTGGCCACCCGGGATACCGCCGACTTCCAGAATTGCGGTATCGATTTCATCAATCCGTGGGACGCGTAAATTACCGCCGGTCGCGTCTTCGCGGGGCCGGCCTGTCCCACCGGGCGGGCGTAAACCGGGCTGGCGCCCCACAATCGGTCCGCAGGTTGAACAACCTTCCCCACGGAAACAGGATCTCTGCAATCAGTCAGCGGGATTTCCTGGTGAACGCGGGCGTCGAGATGAGTCTCGACGCCGCACGCAGGAGTGTGCGCGCCACGAAGACGCAGGGGCATTCATGGTTCCTTCACCATCAGCCGCTGACCGGCAGTCACATTCGTTAGCTTCTGCCGCGTACCGCTGGGCCATTCGATTTCGATTTCGGTCGCCACCGTATCTTTGCCGAGGCCGAAGGTCAGGGCCAGGTCGCTCGCGGAGCAATAACTGGAGCCGCTGTGCACCATCTGCATTTGCGTACCGCCGGCGCTGGTCACCCTCGCCACGGCGCCGACACCGTCGCGATTGCTCTTTGTCCCGGCCAGCTTCAATTGCAGCCAGCGATTGCGATTGCCGCCATCGTTGCGGTACAAAACCGCCGGGCCGTTGTTGGTCGCAAAGAGAACGTCGAGATCGCCATCGCGATCGAAATCGCCGTAGGCCGCGCCGCGCGCTACCAACGGCCGGGTGAATGCGTTCACCTGGTCGAACTTTCCACGGCCGGCGTTGTGGAACAGCAGCGGCAGCTCGGCATATTGAATCTTCGGCTGCACCCGCCCGATCTGCTCTTCGATATGGCCGTTGGCCGCAAGGATGTCCGGATAGCCGTCCAGATCGTAATCGAAGAAGAAGAGCCCGAAGGTGAGGCTGAGCAAGCTGGCGCGTCCCACGGTGGAACGCGGCGCCTCATCCACAAACAGGCCGTTGCCTTCGTTATGGTAGAGGCCGAGCATCTGGTTGGCGAAGTTGCCCACGATCAGATGCGGCCGGCCGGAGCGGTCGTAATCGGCCGCATCCACGCCCATGGCCCCGCGCGCCACGCCGTCTTCGCCAAATGCCACGCCAGCGGCCAGTCCTTCGTCCTGAAAGCGGCCATTGCGCAGATTGCGGTAGAGTTTGTTCGGCTGGGTGTCGTTGGCGACGAAGATGTCGGGCCAGCCATCGTTATCGTAGTCGAGCACGGCTACGCCGAGCGATTTGGCGGTGGGGTCGGCGAGGCCGGCTTTGTCGGTGACGTCTTCGAACTTGCCGCCGCCCAGGTTGTGGTACAGGCGAGACGAAGCGCCCTTGTACGATTCCGGGGTGCAGTAGGATTTGGTGGCGCCATCGAGCGAACACCAGAGGTCGCCCTGGGGAGTCCACTGCACGTAATTGGCGACGAACAAATCGAGCTTGCCATCGCGGTCGTAGTCGAGCCACGCCGCGCCGGCGCTGAAGGCGGCGTTGGCGATGCCGGCCTCGCGCGTGACATCGCGGAAATGGCCGCCGCCTTCGTTGTGGAACAGGTGATCGCCGCCGAGCGCGGTGATGTAGACGTCGTCGCGGCCGTCGTTATCGTAATCGCCAATAGCCACGCCCATGCCATAGATCTCGATATCGAGGCCGCTGCCTTTGGTAACATCGGTAAAGGTGCCGTCATGATTGTTGCGGTAGAGCGCCGCCGTGGTATGGCGACCGTGCGGAACCAGGTCCTTGCCGTTGATCAGCAGGATGTCGAGCCAGCCGTCGCCGTCGAAATCGAAAAAGGCGCAGCCCGGCCCCATGGTCTCCGGCAGCCACTTTTTTCCCGACCGGCCGGCGTTGTGGGTGAAGTGGATGCCGGCCGCGGCGGTGACATCGGTGAAGCGGATCGCACTATCGTCCGCCAGCGTCGGGAAGCCTGCCGGAGCCGCCGCCAACAGGGCCAGCAACGTGATCGTGAATCGGTTGCCTTTCATTGTTATCCTCCGGACTCAGCAGGCGCGCTTTGGCCGTCAGCGCCTCCGAGGATTCGTCCGCTTTGAAACGGCGGAACAGCTTTTCTTCGCGCTCGGCTTTTTCGGTTTGCCCCAGGCCGCGGTAGCAAAGCATCAAACTGTAGTGAGCCTGCAAATCTTCCGGGTCGACGTCCAGGGTCTTCCGCAACTCGGCCACGGCTTCCCCGTAGCGCCGTTCCAGAAACAGGACGCGTCCCAGTTGATTTGAGGTGACGCGGTCGCGCGGGTATTCCCGCGCGGTCTGTTCCAGGCTGCGAATGGCGCCATCGTAATCGCCGGCTGTTTTCTGCGCCATGGCAAGAAAGAAATATCCACGCGCCAGGCCGGGACTCAGCGCCAGCGCCTTCTCCACGAACGGACGCGCCGCGTCGGTCTCGCCTTCCTGCACCAGCGCGCGCGCGATGTTCAGCCATCCATCGGCATAGGCGGGCTCGGCTTCCGTCACGCGGTGAAAGGCGTATTCGGCGCCCTTCAGGTCTCCCTGCAGCAGCAGGCCGATGCCCCAATCGTTCCAGCGCTCGCGATCCTGTTTGCGAATCACCGGCTGCCAGCGCGGCTCGCCGAGTTCGACTTGGGCGGTGGCCCGCGCCAGGGTGACGATGGGCAGAACCGGAACCGGCGCCCCATCGAAGCGATATTCGCGGCTGTCGTGATCGAGACCGGCCGAGCCGGCGCCGGCTATACCGGCGTATGAGAATTTGGTGTCGTAATCGGTGAACTTACGGTAGTTCAGCTTTGCCTCCAAAGTTAACGGGCCCACCGCATCTTTCGGAATAGTCATGCGAAAATGCACGGTGTCGGCCGCACCCGGCGGGATCAGCCGCACGTATAGCACGCTGCGCGTCTGCCAGGCGTTGCGCTTGTCGATGCGGTTACCCTCGCCATCGAGCTGATAGGAACGATAGAAGTGCGCGCCCTTATCCACCTGTCCGCGGCCGTTGTCTTCCACCCTGCCGCTCCACGCCAGAATGCGCCCGCGCGCATCGCGCGCCTGAAACTCCAGCCACACATCGAAGGCGTCCACCGTGCCGCCCGGAAAGAAATGGCCGATCTTGCGGGTGCGGACCACCGCGTCCACGCGCACGTCGGTGCCAGGCTGGAAACGCACGCCCTCACCGATTGGCGCGGCAAGCTTTCCCACCTGGCGCAACATGACGGGACCGGATTGTTCCGCCTCTTCGCCCACCGCAAAGGTGGACGAGAGGGTAGGCGCTTCGGCGGCGCGGCGGCGCATCTCCACCTGTCCCTTGGTTTCTTCCACCGGACTGGCCGCGAACAGATCCACGGTAATGAACCCGGACTGCAAGAACCGCTCGGTGGTACGCAGTTGCTCGTCATCGTGGTTCACGAAGGGAAGCGCGGTGTTGGCAGCCGGGAAGCGGTGTGAATGCACCATGCCGTCGCGGTTGCCCGGGTCGCGCGACGGCACCAGCGGCATGTGGCAATCGCTGCACGTGGAGGGCTTGGCCGGGTAATAAAACGATCGCGCTCCCTGTCCCGAAACGCCGCTCGCCTGCCAGTTGTCGTATTCGTTGAAGCCGCGCAGCCAGCGGTAGTGGTTGACCGGCTGATCCAGGTGTACCTTGTGGCAGGAGGCGCAATATTCGGGCGAATCGAGGCGCATGAAAGGCTGCAGGAAGGTGCGCCGGTGCGGCTCCGGATTCAGGTAGGTAATAAACGCGTCGAGCTTGCGCAGATAGGGATTGTGGCTGGACGCGATCCGATGCAGCGGCGGATACAGAACGGTGAAATCGCCGTTGCCCATGCTCCCCGCCACGTGAACGATGGAATGGCACGACATGCAGCCCAGCCCGTTCTGCGCCTCGGGCGTATCCACCTGGTCCTTCATGGGACGGTCGAAGCGGCCGTTGAAGAAGACGGCGTGGTCGTGGCAGCCGGCGCACCACTTGCTGCCCTGGGTGCCGCTAAGCTCCTGCATGTGCAGAATGGTGGCGCGGTAGAACTTGTTATTGAACGATGCGAAATGGTGCGCCGAGGAATTCCATTGCCGGTAGATGTCTTTGTGACAGTCGCCGCACAGTTTGGAATCCATGAAGAAATCGGAGGGGATGGTGGCGCCGGTATTAGTGTTCGAAGACGACGGCCAGAAGGGCGAGCGCGGGCCGGCGCCTTCTTCGTTCATGGAGATAGGGACGACCCGCGGGTTGCGGATGCGCTCGGGTGCCGGGCCGAATCGCAGTCCCAGCGCCACCAGCGTCAGCCCGGCCAGCGGCGCCGTCCAGCGCGGCATCAGCAGCGCGAGGCCGATTACCGCCAGCGCAATGTGCGCCAACAGGATGCCTCGATGGTCCGTAGTGGCCCCGGCGAAGATGAGAGTTACGCCCAGCACTCCAGCGATCGCCAGCGGCACAACCCGCGCGTTGCGCCGGTGCGTGTAACCGAGCCAGGCCACGGAAGCCGCGCCCAGAACCAGGTGCAACAGCACGTTCGCAATGTAGAAGACCGTAGCCGCGGGCGCGGCCGCCACATATGCGGCGTTGAGCGACGTCAACACCAGCAGCCAGAACATCAGTTCGTACCTTGTAGGGGGCGGACGAGCCGCAGCGCCGGGCGCGTGTTGTATTCCTGGCGATACCGGCGATGTTCGGCGTCGTCGGGGAAGTGCTCGCCGGCGGAGTACGGATAGCGGCTCATGGCGTGGAACGGCAAGGGCTCGACGCTACTGGAAAACGCCGTGTTCGGATCGCGATCCTTGGCCCAGCCGTCCACCTTCAAGATGAAATCGCGGGCCCATCCGGCGCGCGGCGGAGGCAGGGCCGAAAAGCGAAGGCGGATCTCGTCGCCCGAGCCCAGGATTACCAGCCGGTCGTCCACTTTGCCGAGCAGTTCACCGACCTCGCCATAGCGCGTGTACAGCCCCGCCGTCGGATTCCAGAAAGAATTCGATGAAACGCTGTCGTAGAAAAATGTATCGGGCTGTTTGCGCTCGGGATGAATCTTGGTTCCTGAAAACCCACGGAAATGAAGGTTGGCGGAAACGAGCGCCACTTCGCGCGGTTCGACCCGCGCCTCCGACGGCCCCTCGCTGAGGAAGATTTCGTCCCAATACACGCAGAGGTTGGTGACAATCCGCACTTTGCGGCTGGCGGAGATAAAACGCAATTCGACGGCGATGGTTTTGGGCTTGCCGGACGGCATGCCCATGTCAGGGTTGACGGTTCTCCAAAGCCCGGCGGCATCCTGCATTTCGAGGTACGGCATGATGAGACCGCCTTTGAACTCCTGCGCGGCGGCGCGGAACGTGCTGCCGTCGGCCCAATCCACCCAGCCGTTCAGCAGCAGCACGGCGCGGCCGCCGGGAGCGGCTTTGCCGAAATCGAGCTCCAGCGTGTGCGGCGCAGCCACGCCCAATTCCGAACGCGGGAACTGGTCGGGGTACTTTTGGTCGCGGGCCAGCAGGCTCGCCAGCACGTCGCGGCCGGGAGCGCCAGGCGATTCGTAACTGCGCGCCGATACCGGATAGATGCGCTGGCCGACGCCGAACAGGCGGAACTCGGGGTACGGCGGTCCTTTGAATTTTTCGTTGGTGAAAATCTCCGTGGCGGCGGGATGGTCCACGGCCAGAAGCTGAATCTGGTCCAGGTACGAAACCTCGCTCAGCTCTTCGGTAACGCGAATATCGTAATGGCCGTCCACGGGCGCCAGCGCCGCACCGGGAATCGAAACATACTCGACGTGGTCCACCGGAAAGTAGGTGCCCTCGCCATCGCTCGCGCCCAGCGGCGCCACGCCCAGCACGTCGGTAATAAACTGAATGGCGCGGCCGTTCCAGGTCCAGATCATGGGGCACGATCCGGAGAGCCGCTGTTCCTCCTGGTACGTGTAGCCGCGGGCGGCCGCCTGCATGGTTTCGTTCTGAATCAGCCCGTTGGGCCAGGTGATGCGCACCACGTCCACCGAAGCCGCCGCGCCGGTGTCGAACAGCAGCGGCACGCCGGTATAAGCGGCTTTGCGGTAGACCGTGCCGGCCTTGATTTCCACTTCCGCGCCCTGCGCCAGCTTGAGACTTTTGATGCCTTGGAGCCGCACGCGGATCCAATGCGGCGAAGCGGGGCTGCGATTGATAGCGAGGTGAATTTTGCCGTCGGGTGCAATGCTGGCGCGATCGATGCGGCCATCGTTATCGAAATCCGCTTCCACTTCGGTTTCGCCGGGCGGTGTGCCCTGGAACGGCTCGACAGCGTAATGGCCGGCCAGGTGGTCGCGATAGAGGACCGGCGCGCGGTCGCGATAGAACACGGCCAGATCGAAAGCCTTACTGTCCGGATCCACGCGCAGCTTTTCGGCCGCGATGGGCAAGCCCGGAACAAAGGGGAAATCGGCGGTGCGATCGGCGAAGCCGGCGGTACCTTCGTTGCGCATCAGGGCCGGCGAGGCTCCCAGCAGAATCAGGTCGAGATCGTAATCGTGATCGTAGTCGATCCACACGGCGCGCTCGAATCGCCGCTGCGGCAAATTGGCTTCGACGCGGCTGAAATGCCCTTTGGAATTGGCCATCAGCACCGGCCCCGACTCGGTGAGGACGCACAGGTCCATGAAGCCATCGTTATTAAAGTCCCCCGCCGCCACCGAGACGACGCCGGTCAGGCTTTCGAGTCCCGAATCGGGCAGCGGTACGCTGCCCTGCCGGTAGAGCACCAGCCCGCGCGCGGACCACGCCAGCAGATCGGTGTGGCCATCGCCGGCGGAATCGATTGCCAGCAAGCCCGTCGCCGTGCCTTCGAGCACGCGATCTTCATAGACCGGCCGAGCTGCGGCTGCCTTCGCCTCCGCCGCGGGCGGATCGTAGATCTCGGCATAGACGCACCAATCCACGTCCTCGGGAATCACGGCGCCTTCAGCCTGCTTCTTGAGGTGCTGGAACTGCGCCAGTGCGCGGGCCGCATCTTCGGCGTGCCCTGTCTGGCGGTAGAGATTGTAGAGCTGGAATTGCGCCGCGGCCAGTTGCGGATCGAGCTTCGCCGCCAGCTCGAACTGCGCCCGCGCAGTGTCGGTATGGCCTTCGAGCTTATACAGCGTTCCAAGCTGATAGTGCGCGATAGCCTCATCGGGCACAAGCTGCACCATGCGTTCGAACTGCGCCACCGCCCGGTCCGCGTCGCCGGCCTTCTTATAATAGATTCCCAGGTTGAACCAGGAATACGGAAGGCTGGGGTCGAGCCGCTGCACGTCCTTGAGCTGGGCCTCGCCTTCCGGACCCCTGCCGGCGCGTAGCAGCGCCAACCCGTAATTCAATTTCTCGCGAACCGAATTTGGCGCCAGGTCGAGAGCCTTTTTGAACTCCACCACCGCTTCGGTTTGCGTGGTTGGATTCTCGTAAAAGGCCTTGCCCAGGTTGCGGTGCTGCGCCAAAGCCGTGGAAACCGGGGGAGAATCCGCCGCCCAGAGCAGCAGCGCGCCCACCACGGACACACCGGCCAGGCAGGCGCGAGTAGTGACCCTCTTCATTGGACTACCGGGATTGTAGTGAGTAGCGGAGAACCGGCGCAATAGTATGGATATACTATGCAGGGGTGGAGGGAGTCATCTACGGGGTCAGGACCGCAAGTTCGGGGAAAACCTGAAAATCATCAGCGTTGAAGGTGTAAATTCGCTGAATCCCATTCGCCTGCATGGTCGCCACTATTTGCAAATCGAATACGTCTCCTCCGGTGACCGGGTGGCGCTGCAATAGCTGCATCCATCCTGCGACGGCGCGGGTCGGGGTTGGCAAGACATACAGACCAGGAAGGGCGAGCATGGCGGAAATCGTGCTCAATGCTTGTGCTGGTGAGGAAACCACCGCAACCCGGCGCGGGTTGGTGATGAGCGAATAAAACTCGCAGAGTATCTGCGAAGTGACGTAGAGCGTTATCGAGCGGTCGCCGGCTGCTTCAAGCAAAGCGCGTGAGGCGGCGTGCTGCGGGGCGTCCGCGTTGACGGCGTAAACCAGAATGTTCGCATCCAGTATCCCCGGCTCAACGGACATCGTCGTAGATGTCCCGGCGGTGAAGAGCGCCCATCGGCCCGAGATGCAAGATTGGCAGCTTGGGGGACACGCCGTTGCCGACGCCGACCGCGGCTTGGCGTTCGGTCATGAGCCGATCGAGCAAGGCGTCCACGGAAACGCCTTGCCTCCGCGCCTCATCGGCGAGCCGAACTTCGATATCACGCGAGATTTCGAGACTCATGGAGTTGGTTCCTACTTCAGGTTACCGTATCGCCTGGTCTTGCGTTCGGCTCCGCGCGTGACGTTCCCGGCCCCTATTTCGGTTCCCCCCGCCCGTCGAACCGGCCGCTCGCCGCCAAGGCGTCGCGCAGGCGGCCCCGGTTCGGGCCGGCTTTTTCCGCGGCGGCCGCGATGGTGCGGATCGCCTCCTCCGGCGCGGTTTCGGCGGGTAAACGGAAGATCCACGGCAGATTCACGGCAGTCAGGCTGGTATCGGCGGAAAGCGCTACCACCGGAAGGAAGACTTTAGCGGCCAGTTGCTCCGCCAGGTGGCTGGCATCGCGGCCCACCGCAAGCACGCCCACCGCGTTGCCGCGGTAAAGCAAATCGACCAGCTCGGTGGACGCTTGTCCCCAGGGCTTGTCCGCGTCCACCGGCGCCAGCAGATACCGGTCTCCGAAAGGCGCCAGCGCCGCCCGCACCGCCGGGGAGGACGCGATCGCCGCCGCCGCCGGCCCGAACAGCACCAGGCGCATGGACCCGCCAGGCAAATCGGCCAACGGCGGGCCGGCATAAGCCACGCCGCCTTCGCCCACGCGGGCGTAAGCCTTCTCCATCCCGTAACGGCGGTAACCGATGCCGCCATTGTGAACCGTCGCCAAATATAGCGGGACCACGTTCTTGGAATTGGGATCGAAGACCATCTGGCCCGTCACTCCCTTATAGCCTTCCAGGCCCGCCAGCGCGTCGCGGATCTTGCCGCGATTCAATCCCGCGCGGCAGATTGCGGCCAGCAGGACGTTCATGGTGTCGTAGGCCAGCGACGCAAATACTTCAGGCTGGCGGTCGAAGCGCTTGGCGAAACGCGAACGGAAACTCGTCCAGAGGGGATCGTCGCGCGTCGGGTCGTATGGAAACACCGCCTCCATCCCCTCGGCGGCCGCGCCGGCTGCCGACAGCAGCGTATCTCCCATGCTCCGGTAACTGCCAAAGACCCGCTGCGTCATTTTCAGTTCGCGCATCTGTTGGAGGATCGCCGCGGTGGGCGCCTGATCTCCCCAGATCACAATGGCCTGCGCGCCCGAATCGGCGATGATACCGAGAGACCGGCGAAAATCCGTGCTCCCCGGAAGATACTTTTGTTCGATGACGACAGGATGGCCCAGGCGCCGCGCCGCGTCGCGAAACTTTAGAACGCCGAAGCGGCCGTAGCGGTCGTTTACGCGCAGCAGGGCCACGCGCGTCAGGCCCAGGTCGGTGTAGATGCGCCGCGCCAGGGTATAGCTTTGTACGCGGTCGTCCTGAATCGTGGTGAGGTACCAAGGGACGATGGTCTCCGGAATGGTGGGATCGGTGGAGGCCGAGTTCACGATCGGCAGTTCGGCCTTGAGGCTGACACGCAGCGCGATATGGGTGGAATCGGCGCCGAGGGAGCCCAGCATTGCCCAGACCTTCTCGTCGTACACCATCTTGACGATCTCGTTGCTGGACGCGCCCCACAGCGCCTGGTCGTTGTGAATCATCAGGCGGAACGGCTTGCCGCCATAGCCTCCGCGGGCATTGGCCTCTTCGACAGCCAGCCGCGCGCCATTCAGCATCATCTGGCCGAGTGCCTGGTCGGGGTGGTTCTCGATCGGCCCCAGAAAGCCGATGCGCACCTCATCCACGTCCTGGGGTTTCAGCGTGACCGCATCCCGCGCGGCGCCGTTGTACTCTACCTGCGTCTGGTAGAACTCATAGTAAGGCGCGGCGAAATTGCCGTAGGGCCGCATGTCTTCGGGCGTGTTGGCGTAGGGGCGGACTTCGCGCTTGGCGGGCGGACCAGGCGGATCAGTCCCGCAGCTACAGGCGGCGGGAACCTGGCCCAGCATTTGACCGCAGAAAGCCGCGGCGGCCAGCAGAAGGCGGATCCAAGGTGACATGTTCACTCCTTCGCTAAGTAAGTCATTTCGGAATTACGACCACGTATCGGGCAACCACGTAACGGGCAACCGCTCCCTGACGGTCGCGGCTTGGTTTCCCGCGTTTCCGAGCCGCGACCGTCAGGGAGCGGTTGTAGACATGAGACAGATCATCTTTCAGCAGTCTCTGCGTCGGCCGCGCGGAAGACCGCGATGGCTTCGATCTCTACCAGCAGGTCGGGACGGCACAGGATCGCCTGGATTCCAGTGGAAGCGGGCAGCGGGTCGAGCGCCTGCTCGCGATAGAACTCGGTGCGTTCCTCGTTGAAAGCGGCATAGTCGCGCTCGATATCGCGCAGGTAGCAGGTGGTGCGCACAATATCCTTCCAGGTGGCGCCCTCCGATTCCAGCAGGGCCGTAATATTGGCGAAGGTGCGGCGAATCTGGGCGCGGAAATCGCCCGCATAAAGAGTCTCGCCGTTCGCCCCGATGGAGGCGGTCCCGGAAATCAGCAACACCGTCACGTTGCCGAAGTTGAGCCGCAGGCCGCGCGAAAAAGAGCTCGGCCGATCGTAATCGTAGGCTTCATTGAGGGCGCGAGAAGCGCAAACCGCCCGCTTCTCGATGGAGGTGGCGCCCGCCACTTCAGCCAGTGCTTCCGAAATGCTTATCATTTTGTTGTCTCCTTTTGCTTCATTCGAATTCCGTGACTGACCCCGTGGGCCGTGGCCACCCACAGATCGTCACCCTGAAAGTCCACCGCCAGGATGTAGTTATGGGACGGAGCCGTAGTCACGGCAATGGACGTGATCTTGCCCTGCGCATCGCGCACAGTCATCTCCGGCGCTTTGGTATCGAGAGCCGGCCGGTAGACGGACCAGTTCGTGCCGTCGTAGTAGGCCAGCCCCTTGTCGGTTGCAAACCAGGCCCGGGTGCCATCCACCGCCTTCACCTGGTTCAAGAAATTGCTCGGCAGGCCGCTGTCCTTATCCAGAAAATTCTTCCAGTAGCGTCCGTCGTAGCGGCTGGCGCCGAAGTAAGTGGCTACCCAGAGCACGTGGTCTTTCTCCGCCCAACTTACCGAGGTAGTCACTTCGTGAATCAGCCCCTGGTCCTTGAGCAGCACGATCTCTGTCTCGCCATCGGGGTCGTTGTAATCCTTCCATCGGCCGGTTGCGACGTCGTACTCCAGCACTCCGCCGCCCCACACCGCGTAATACACCTTCTCGGCTCCGGCCGAAACCCCATAAGTCCAGATCTCGTACATCGGCGTGTTGCGCTCGTTGAAGTGCCGCCATTGACCGGTCTTCACGTCCAGGCGCGCGCCGCCGGCCGCCGTGGCTACCCACACCGAGTCGCCTTGCACGGCCACGCCATAAACCACGTCGTTCGGCAGCCCGCTATTGAGCTGAGTGTAGTTGTCGAAGCGCCCGGCCGAGAACCGGCTCAAACCGCCCATGGTCGCCGCCCATACGTCGCCCGTGCGCGGGTCCACGTCCACCGAGAGCACGGCGCGGTGCGCCAGCCCATCTTGGGTGCCGTAAACCTTCCATTGGCCGTTCCGATAGAGAGCCAGGCCGTTTTCGGTGGCCGCCCACACCTGTCCCCCATCCACCTTGATTTGAAAAACGTGATTGTCCGGCAGACCGTTCCCGGTGGTGAAGTTCTCCCATCGAAACCGCGGCATCTCCGGAGACCCGGCCACAGCCCCCGCCGCAAACATGAGGAACACCGCAAGATGCCTAGCCCGCATTGTTCTCACACTTTCCACCGCTTCTCATAGCGTTTTCAAATACTCGATCAGGTCGTTCAACTCATCCTTGGACAGGTCGTTGCTCACGCCGTGCCTGTCGTTAGGATTGAAAACCGTCCAGATCTCCTCCAGCGTGCGCGCCGATCCATCGTGCAGATAGGGCCCGGCCAGGACCACGTTCGTGAGTTGCGGAACATCCACCAGCGGAGAGCGGTCGGTGGGCTTTCCGGTTCCTACATTCGCCAACTGCTGGCTGGTATAGTGCGGGCCCGAGTGACACGCCAGGCATTGATTGGTATCGTCGATCGGCTTGCCGTTCTTATCGCGCGTGCGCTCGAAGATGGCCTTGCCGCGCTCCTGCTGCGCCGTCAGTTCGCCGTCTTTGCGCCGGTACCGGTTGGGGCGCAGTGGAATCGACTTGACGAAGCTGACGATATCCGCCAGCTCAGCCTTGGAATAGCTCTGGGCCCGGTAGAAGTACTTCTCCGTGCGCGGTCCGCACTCGGTCTCCAGATCCGGATTGCTGCCGTTCCATTTGAACGGACCCGTATCGGCGATATCTTCCAGCAGCCGGTTCTCCACGATGTCCACGCCGAACCCGTCCGGCTCCAGATCCCAAGCCAGCCCGTCTATGGTCCCTTCGATGTGACAGTTGGCGCATCCGAAGTGGCCCTGGAAAGCGAATCGCGCCGAGAAAAACAGCCGCTCTCCCCGCCGCTCGGCCGTGGCAGCCACCGCGTGACCGAGCTCGATGGTCCGAGTCACCCGGTGCGCCGCCGTGTCGATCACCGAAATCGTATCGTCGTTCCGGTTGGCTACGTACAATCGACTGCCGTCCGGCGAGAGCGCCAACCCCTTGGGCGCGCGCCCCACCGGAATCCGGGCCGATACATAGTTCGCCGACGCGGAAAGGTCGTTGGCCATCCGGCGGCGCTCGTCCGGTGTAGCTGCGCGGATGTAAGCGACGAGCTTGGGAAGATCGATTGCCGTCACACTATCCGACCCCGTTGTGCTGACGAAAAGCTGCCGATCCCCCGGAGTGACCGCCAGGCCGAACGGGGGTGTGTAGTAGCGGTCCAACTCGTCGATGGGGATCTGCACCACCCCGCCGATATCCGCGCCGAATACCGCCAGCGAATTGCCGATCACCCAACCGTGCTCGACGTGCGCCAGCGGGATCAGGTTTTTCGGCCGCATTTCGGCCGCAATCGCCAACCGGCCGACGTGGGCGGTGGCTATGTGGAAGACGCCCGCGGCGTTCTCTAACTTCTCGCGCTCCACCACCATCTGCCGGCGGGTATCGATCACGGTGACTTCGGATTCGTTGGGAGACCGAAATGGCCCTGGCTGGGGGTAGATATGAGTGCAATACACGCGCTGGCCATCGGCGGAGAGCTCCAAATATGCCGCGCCACGCCCGGCCAGCAGCCGCTTGGTTTCGACGCCGCGCGCGAGGTCGATCACCGAGATGTCGTTGCCGGTCCGGTTGGCGACGTAGAGGAACCGGCCTTGGGCATCGGCTACGGCAGCGTTGGGCTCATATCCGGTAGCCAGTTCCTTCACCACTTTGAACGATGCCGCATCGATGACCGATACCGTATCGCTCCATGAGTTCGCCACGTACAACTGCCGTCCGTTGACCGAAAGCGTCACGCTCTTAGGGTGTTGGCCCACGCGCACCCGCCGCGCTACCGTGCCGGCATTTGCGTCCATTTCCACTACTTCGCCGGTTCCCTCGCAAACCGCGTATAGCCGGCTCCCATCGGCCGATACCGCGATCTCGACCGGCGAGGGATACGCCGGAGCTGCAACTGGCGGAATGCGGTCCGCGGCAAAGCCGAGCAATGCGGTAGCGAACAAACCAATGGTCATGTGACGCAAAAGGTGGGGCGGACCCCCTGGTCCGCGGCCGGCTCCCTGGCCGGCTCGCCGGGCGTGGCGAGCGCTTGATTGCCCGGGAGAAGAGCGAGTCCAGGCGGACCCGCGCGGACCAGGGGGTCCGCCCCACCAGCTATTCAGAGTCCCGCTCACCGCTACTTCTCCTCCACCGTGATCACGCGATCGGCCGGCACGTTATCGAGTGTTTGCACCGTGCCGCTTGGCCACGTGACAGTCAGCTTCCCGACGGCGGCCGCTTTTCCCAGCCCGAAATGCACTCTGCCGTCATCCTGCGAGAGGTAGCCGGAACCCGCGATGCGCTCGCGCCGTTGCCGCACGCCGCCGGCCAACACTTCGACCTGCGCGCCGATTCCGTCCCGATTGCTCTTCTTTCCCACCAAGCGGACGCCGATCCAGTGTCCCGTACCGGGCGTGGTGTTCCGCAGCAGCACTGCCGGGGCACCCAGGTTGACGATGAACGCATCCATTCGCCCGTCATTGTCATAATCCGCGAAGGCCGCGCCCCGCCCTACCGATTTCACCGCGGTCTTGGTGGCGAAGAACGCCCCCGCCGTCGACGACACATCTTCGAACTTCCATTTTCCCAGGTTACGGAAGACGGAGTGTTCCTGCGGAATCAGGTGGATCAGACCGCCGTGGACCACGAACAGATCCGGCAGACCGTCGTTATCAAAGTCCTGCGCCGTGGTTCCCCAACTCACGTATTGCGCGGCCAGGTTCGAGATGCCTGCCTTCTCGGTGATGTCCTCGAACTGAAGCCCGCCCAGGTTCCGGTACATGCGATTGTACTTGGAGTCCGAAATCCACAGATCCACTTTGCCGTCGCCGTCGAAGTCCGCCAACACCGGCCCCATGGCGGAAGTGTTCTCGCCGTTTTGCCCGTATGCCACCCCGGCCTCGGTCGCCATCTCCTTAAAGGTGCCGTCCCTCTGGTTGTGGAACAGAAAGTTTTCGGTCTTATCGTTGGCGACGTAGATATCGGGGTAGCCGTCGCCGTCGAAATCGGCGGCGGTCGC
Source organism: Bryobacteraceae bacterium (assembly GCA_049509915.1). Taxonomy (GTDB): domain Bacteria; phylum Acidobacteriota; class Terriglobia; order Bryobacterales; family Bryobacteraceae; genus JBEKYD01. Next base: position 24,475 of record JBEKZL010000062.1, read on the forward strand.
GCCCATCGTGCGGCCCTTGAAGGCGGCGATTCCGGACTTCGCCGAGACGTCGGTGAACGTCCCGTCGCAGTTGTTATGGAACAGCATGTTGGTCTGGGGCGGGTAGTCCAGCGGCCCGGGGTAGTTATCCGCCGCGTAGAAAGTGCGATACTCCGGGTCGAACTTCACGTAGCGGCCCACGAACAGATCGACGCAACCGTCGCGGTCGTAGTCCAGCCATGCGGCCCCGATCGACCACCCCGGAACATTCAGTCCGGCCTTGGCCGTCACATCTTCGAACGTGCCATCGCCCCGATTGCGATAGAGGACTACGCGGCCATAGCCGGTGACCAACAGATCCTCGTTGCCGTCGTTGTCATAATCGGCCGCGATGGCCGCCATGCTGAACAGGTCCGGGGCCACGCCCGCCGCCGCGGTGACATCGGTAAACGTGCCGTCGCGATTATTCCGATAAAGATGGTTGTGGGGCATCGGGTCCGGCGCTTTACGCAGTGGGTACGGATGCATCCCCGGCCCCAATGGCCGCCCCGAAACGACGTACAAATCCTGGTAGCCATCGTTGTTGTAGTCGAACCAGACCGCGCCGGCGCCGGTCGATTCCAGCAACGACCCCAACTGTGCGGCGCCGAAGCTGTGCTGGAACGCGATTCCCGCCTTCCGGGTCACGTCTTCGAACCGGATGGGCCCCTGGACGGGCTCGGCGGCCGCGAAGAGCAAAATGGGAACCAGCAGGCGAAATAGCATAGCTTCTCCTAATCGGTCGGCTTATTCATGACCACCGGCTTCTGCGTATGCAAGAGAACCAGCGGGGCGATGTTCTCGGGTGCGCGTTCCGGACCGGCATGGCAGCCCACGCACACCCGCTGCTCTCCCTTGCGCGCCCAAAACCAACCTTTTTCGGCGGCAAGGCTCTTTCCCGCCCGGTCCAGCAACTCAAATCGCAGCGGCGATTCCGACGGCGCCTGCACGTAGAACGACCCGTCGGCTTCGACCGGCGCCTTGCCTAGCGCCACCGTTTCCCCGCGTCCATTCATCGACCACACACGCACTTCCGCCACCGAACCGGCCGGCACCCGCTCCGTTTTCGAAACGTAAGCGTTCAAGCACAACAAATTGGCCCCCACCCGGTCGCCCAGTCCCGAGGGGTGATACGGAACAGCAACCCGCGAGCGCACCGGTACCGGCTGGAAAGCGTTGGGGCCGGCCACTTTCATCGGCTGTGCCCCCGCCCGTGGCGGGAAACGGCAAATCCAATACGCGTCGGTGCCTCCAGCCCGATACGCCGCCAGCCACTCTCCGCTGTCAGCCTCCGCTACCGGCCCCATGTACTGGCCCTTCGGCAGCGCCACTTCCAATTGCCCCGCGCGCGCCGAAGTGAACCTTGCCAGCCCCGTGCCGGTCTGAAAAATCTCGTCCCCCGACGCCAGTTCCGCCGCCGAGTGACGGTCCGGCCCATGATCGCAACGCCGAGTCTCCACCCCCGACCCGTCCGGGTATACCGTCCAGAGGTCCCGAATCGCCGCCGGCGCCGCCGGAAACGCGGCTTCGAACAGCACCCGCCCGTCGCGCAGCATGGCGTCGGGAAGGAAGTTGCCTGGCAGGTAAGTCAGCCGCAGCGCGTTGCCGCCCCCGAGCGGGGCAATCTCGAGTTGGAATCCGCGCGCCGTCCTGCGGGCGTACACGAATTTTCCCTCGGCCGCATAAAACGGCCGGACCGAGTCTTCCGCGCCGAAGGTCACCTGCCGCGGTGCGCCGCCCGCCAGCGGAACTTCCCAGATCTGCCACAGCTGCCCGGCCTTCTCCTTGGCTGCGATCAGCACTGTGGTAGCGTCCGGAGAGAGCGCGGCATCCGCCGAAACCGCCAGCGTGGGAGCCAGCAGCCGCGATGTGGAGCCCGAAAGCACCTTTACCGCCGCGCCGCCGGGAAACCGGTCTCCCCCGCCGAGCGCGGCCTGAGGATCGTATTGCGGCGCTTCGGTATAGAGCAGCGCACCCGCTGGGGGCGCCGCTGCAGCCGAAAAGCTCATCAGACACAAAATCGCCGCTTTCACCGACTTCACCGTTTCCACACGAATGGACCTTGTTGTCCTAATTAAACTCAAAAGCGCCGTCCGCGGCAATCGTATAAATATACTAGGGCGGGGCAGCCTGGTAAGCTGCGCGTCACTATCGCTGGTGGCTGAGGATGAAATCCACGACCGGCTTCGGGTCCTTAGGCGCCAGTGGAAAATGCCCTTCGCCCTCCCTGATAATGACCGCGATCCGCCCGCCGAGCGCCTTGTATCTCTCCTCCACCACGCGGGTCTGGCCATTGAGCCACGGGTCGAGGCTGCCGCAATCGTGCAGGATCGGGATGCCCGCCCTGGCCAGCGGAGCCAGGTTGTCGATCGGCGGCGTTTTTGTCATGAGACTGCGTAGGGAAGGATTGCGGGCGTAAATACAGGAAACCTTGTCCGGGTTCGCGATTGCCCAGGCATACGCCTCTCCCGCGTTTGCCCCGGTGCCTTCCATCACCGGCTTTGTCGAGAATCCACTGTCGACCAGCATCTTGTAGGTTTCGTCCCACTCCTGTTGCACCATACCCGACTGCGCCGTGAGCGGGGGAGTAACGATGTGAAAACCCTTCGCCAACAGCGCCAGATCGACGGTCGCGTTCCGATCGATGGCGTCCGCGCGAAACACCCACGGTTTTCCCGGCGCCACGTTCCGAGGCACAACGATCGCCATGCCGCCCGACCTGAAAGTGCCGGAACGGTTGGCATCGTAACGGTCGTAGGACTCCGTGAAGCCCGGTCCGCGGGCGGTGGCATAAGTCTGTTCTTCCTTCAGATAAATGAAGGAAGGCTCCAGATTGTAGTAATAAGACCTGGTGAAATTCGAATCCACAAACGCGGGCCGGTTGGCGGCGGAGGGCTGCATGTGCTGCTCAATCCAGTCGGCAATCGGTTTGGCATTTTGCAGGCTGTGCGGGTGATGGGCATGGCCTTCCTTGATGATCACCGTGATCGAGCCGCCCGACTGATGATACATGTTCTCGATGACGAGAGTATGCCGTTGCAGCAACATATCCTCGCTGCCGCAAATATGCAGGAGAGGTATGTCGTGTTTGGCCAGCTCCGGGATCCTGGCGAAATCCTCGTCGTATAGCGCCGGATTGTCGGCGTAGATGCACGCCACTTTTTCGGGGTTGGCTACTCCCCAGTTGAACTCATTGACTCCACCCTTGCTCATCCCGATGAAGGCTGCTTTCCGCGACAGCCCATGCTCCTCGGTCAGGAACTTGTACCACCGGTCCCACGCCTTGCCTTGCCTGCCGCTGTCGGGCGCGACATAGGCAATGTGGAAACCGCGATGGAGTAACTC